>CAJFVW010000019.1 GCA_904420575.1 uncultured Gordonibacter sp. | reverse complement strand
GTTCAAGGTCTGTTTGCCCGGATCCATCCGCATATCAAGAGGGCCGTTCTCCTTGAAGGAGAAGCCACGGGACGGCGTGTCTATCTGAACGGAAGAAACCCCCAGGTCGAAAAGGATCGCATCGATCCCGGGAACCTCCGCCGACGTCAGAAGGCTGTCCAAGTCGCCGAAGTTGCCGCGCAGCAGCTCCAGGTTCGGGCGCGTCTCTTCCGGCAGCGTTTCCAGTTTCGCACGGGCGGCGGCAAGCGCCACCTCGTCCTGGTCGATGCCGATGAGCGTCCCTTCCCTGCCCAAGTGCTTGGCAGCTTCGAAGGAATGCCCTGCACCGCCGAGCGTTGCGTCCACGAATACGTGCTGTGTTTGGAGTTCGAGGTATTCGAGGCACTCGGCGAGCAGGACCGGTGTATGCCGATATTCGCTTGTCATTGCGCTCACGTCTTACGGCTAGCTGTAGAACAGCCCCAGGTCGATGTCGGCATCGACCTGCTCGTAACGCTTCGCGTCCCAGATCTCGAAACGGCCCGTGTTGCCCACCACGACGACGTCCTTGTCGATGCCTGCGGCTTCGCGCAGTTCCGCCGTCAGCATGATGCGGCCCGAGGCGTCCACCTCCACGTCGCGGGCGCGCCCCTTGAGCTTGCGGTGCAGCGCCACGTGCATGCGGTCGGACTCCTTGTATTCGCCGAACTTGTCGACGAACAGCTTTTCCACCCAGGCGTTGTAGTCCGGCGTTTCGAACACGTACAGGCACTGGTCCTCGAGTTCGCGGGCTACCACGAGATCCTTCGAAAGGACTTTGCGGAACTTGGAAGGCAGGGAAACGCGTCCTTTGCCGTCGACCTTGAAGCGGTACTCGCCGTTGAGGTCCACCGGACCCTTCGGCTCGTCCTCGCGCTTCTCGTTTTCAACGGCGTCGGCCATGCTTTCCTTTCCAAGGGACACTCCGCCCTTTCAACGTGTTGCAGTTTATCCCACTTTGCTGCACTTTTCAACACTTTATGGGAACTCGCCGCACTTTTGCCGTGATGAAGCCGGGAGTTTGCCGTCCCGTCAACCGGTGCATCAAAGGTTGATACCCACATGTAGACGCAGGGGAAACGGGGGGCACAAGATGTGGAATCCACGTAGGGCGAAGCGAAGTGGGACACGCAGATGGGGGAAATATGGAGCGGCGCCCTGCCGGGGAAGGCCGTGCTGCAAGTTTTGCTTGAGGGTGCCGGTTGCGGGACGCGAAGCGCCGTCCGCGGCGCGGCGGACCTGCGAACCAGCAGACAAGGTGGGGCAAGGTGGGACGGGCGCCGTGCGCGTGGGGCGCGACGCCCTCCCTGTCATCCTGAGCGCAGGCGCGCAGCGCGGAGTCGAAGGGCCTTGGGACGCAGGGGATCCTTCGACTCCGCGCCTGCGGCGCTCCGCTCAGGGGTGACAAAAAATGTGCGGGCGCCCGCTTCAGGAAAGCTTCGCGCGGGGGTGGGCGTTGACGTATTCCTCGCGGATGTGCGAGCGGTTCACATGCGTGTATATCTGTGTGGTGGATATGTCGGCATGCCCCAAGATCTCCTGAATGACGCGCAGGTCGGCTCCGCCCTCCAGCATGTGGGTGGCGAAGGAGTGGCGCAGCGTGTGGGGATGCAGGTTCTGGACGCCGATAACGCGCCCGGCGCGTGCCACGACGGCATGCAGGCTCTGGCGCGTGAGGCGGCCGCCCCGCGCGTTCAGGAACACGGCGGCCGTGGGCTTCGCAGAAGGTTTCCGCAGGCCGTCGCGCCCGTGGTCCAGATAGTCCACCAGCGCCGAGGCGGCCGCGCCGGAGACGGGCGCGATGCGCTCCTTGTTCCCCTTGCCCACCACGCGCAGGTACCCCTCGTCCAGCAGGACGTCGCCCAGGTCCAGCCCCACCGCCTCGCTCGCACGCAGGCCGCAGCCGTACAGCACTTCCAGGATGGCCTGGTCGCGCAACGCACGGGGCGTGCAGTCGTGAGGCGCTGACAGCAGGGCGTCCATCTGGGCGACGGAAAGCACGTCGGGCAGGGCCTCGGGCACCTTCGGCAGCGCGAGCGCGTCGGTGGGGTTCTTGCCCACGTAGCCCTCCCGCACGAGGAAGCGGTGGAACCCCTTGACCACCGACACGCGGCGCTTCACGGAAGACGGCGCGTAGCCGCGGTCGACCAGCGAGGACTCGTAGGCCACCACGTCCTCGCGCCGCACGTCGCCAGCCTCCGTCAATCCATGCTCGCCGAGGAAGACCGCGTAGTCGGCCAGGTCGAGCTCGTACGCCGAAACCGTGCGCGGCGAGCTGCCGCGCTCCACGCGCAGGTGTGACAGGTATTCGGCGATCAGATTCTCCATGCACCCAATTGTAACGCAGACGCGCACGCCACCGAGCGGAACGCCACATTCCCCCGACGACGGGCCCTGCCGAATACAGTAGGATACAGCAAGGCGAAGAACTCGGCAGATATGGCAGAGATGAACCGATATGGCGTAAATACACGCGCTTTTTGGCCTCCGCACGGAAAACCTACGATGAAATCCCAGGTGGTGAGTTTCCGGCATACGCCCCACTTCCGAAACACTTGCCATATCCATTAATCTCTGCCATATCTGACGCATTCCCCGCACGCTGCGCGGTGACGGGGCATGTCGGCCTGCTTTCCAGTTCGTCTCTGCCGCCCCTGACGTATTCCCCGCACCGCTCTCCCTCCAGGGACGCAGACCGCAGGCCGCCTCCCAAAGGGCGCCCCTTCGCCCATCGCGGCTTGAGCCGACCTTTGGGTGGACTTCCTTCGCATCCACTTCAACTTGGAAATACCCGGAAACGCGATTGAGCCGACCCCTCCCAGCAAAAGACCGTCCGCAAAGCACGCCTTCCGCATCGATGAACGTTCGCCGACCCCCCTCGCGGCGATAGGCCGCCTCCAAGCCCGCAGGCGAAAAGCCTGCAGCCTCAAGCGGGAAATCCCAAAACCCAAACGACCGACGGGCGGAGCACTTCAAAATCCGAACTGCCGACGGGCGGCCGTCGCGAATCCTGCAGAATCCTGCAAACGGCCTGCGACGAAACCCGCTCGCAACATGGTTATGGTATTATCTTCGGCGGTCGCACCGCTTCCGCCATCGCGTGCACCACCGCGCCCACGACCCGACTGTCCCTCCCGAAAGGAGCCCCACGCCCATGCGCCAAGGATTCGACAACGACAAGTACATCGCGCTGCAAGCCGAGCACATCCGCAACCGCATCGACCAGTTCGGCGGCAAGCTGTACCTGGAGTTCGGCGGCAAGCTGTTCGACGACTACCATGCCGCGCGCGTGCTGCCCGGTTTCGAACCCGACTCCAAGATACGCATGCTCAAGCAGCTGGTGGACGACGTGGAGATCATCGTCGTCATCAACGCGAATGACATCGAGAAGAGCAAGCTGCGCGGCGACTTGGGCATCACGTACGACGAAGACGTGCTGCGGCTCATGGACATCTTCCGCGGCATGGGCTTTCTGGTAGGCAGCGTCGTGGTGACCCATTATTCCGGGCAGCCCGACGCCGACGCGTTCCGCCGCCGCTTGGCGTCGCTCGGCATCACCTGCTACGTGCATCCGCCCATCCACGGCTATCCGTACGACATCGACCACATCGTGAGCGACGAGGGATTCGGCAAGAACGAGTACGTGGAGACGAGCCGCCCACTGGTGGTGGTGACCGCGCCCGGCCCCGGGTCCGGCAAGATGGCCACGTGCCTCTCGCAGCTCTACCACGAGCACAAGCGCGGCATAGCGGCCGGCTATGCCAAGTACGAGACGTTCCCCATCTGGAACCTGCCGCTGAAGCACCCGGTGAACATCGCCTACGAGGCGGCCACGGTCGACCTGGACGACGTGAACACCATCGACCCCTTCCACCTGGAAGCCTACGGCGAGACCACCGTAAACTACAACCGCGACGTGGAGACGTTCCCCGTGCTGAAGGCCATGATGGAGCGCATCGCCGGCACGAGCCCGTACCAGTCGCCCACCGACATGGGCGTGAACATGGCGGGCCTCGCCATCGTCGACGACGACGTGGTGCGCGAGGCGGCCAAGAGAGAGATCGTGCGCCGCTACTTCCAGACGGCGGTCGAGGTGCGCCGCACCGGCGTGGGCGAGGACCAGGTGGAGAAGCTGGAGCTGCTGATGAACCAGGCCGGCGTTTCGGCCGGCTACTCACCCGCGCGCTCGGCCGCGTTGCTGAAGGAGGAGACCACGGGCGGCCCGGCCGGCGCCATGGTGCTGCCCGACGGCACCGTGGTGACGGGCAAGACTTCCACGTTGCTCGGCGCCGCCTCGTCGCTCATCATGAACGCGCTCAAGGGCGTGGCCGGAGTGGACAGCGAGATAGACGTCATCAGCGACGCGGCCATCGAACCCATCTGCCACCTGAAGACCGACTGCCTGCACAGCTCCAACCCGCGCCTGCACTCCGACGAGACGCTGATCGCGCTTTCCATCAGCTCGGCGACCGACCCGCTGGCCGCGCGCCTCATCGAACACGTGGAGGACCTGCGAGGCTGCGACGCGTTCTTCAGCGTCATCATCTCGTCCACCGACGAAAAGCTCTACCGCACCCTCGGCATCAACGTGTGCTGCGAGCCGAAGTACGAGCAGCACCGGTACTACCACAAGTAAGGCAAGAGGCGCCCGCGTGGAGCCGTTGCCGAGAGCCGCCCGCGTGAAGCCGTTGCCCGGGCGCCCCTCCCCCCGGGTCGCCCTCCCGGGCGACAATATGCATGGCGAAATTGGAAGTCGCGAAAACGGGCACGAATCCGTCAGTCCCCCGACGTCCCCCAACCGCCCTGTCGTCAGCTCGCACCGTCGCCCGACGCGCGTCGGGCGACCTCGACCTAGGCGGGCGTGCGGCGGGAAGGGCTTGGCATCTCCGAAAGGGTTTCCAGCAGCTCGGCCTTGCCGCTGACGCCGGTCTTGCGGTAGAGGTTGCGCAGGTGCGTCTTCACCGTATCGTTCGACACGTACAGCTGGCGCGCCATCTCGGAGCGGGTCTTGCCCTCCAGCAACAGGCCGAGCAGCTCCTCTTCGCGGCGCGTGAGGTCGAAGGCGCGTGCGGCACGGGCGCAGCGCTGTTCGATGGAGTCCTCGTTTTCGCGATAGCGCTCAACGAGCGCGCGCAGACGGGCCAGACGTTCGCGTTCGGCCGCCTCGCCCAAACGCCACGACCGCGCAAGCGGACGTCCTGCAGCGAAGGACGCCAAGCACAGCAAGGTGGCGAAAGACGCGGCTGCAAGCGTGCCGCATCCTTGTGTGAGCGCCAGGCATCCGATGACGGCGGCGGCGAACGCCAGCGACCAGCACAGCGCCAGGCGCGTCTCGGCACGCGAAGGATCGTCGGCGAAGGCGGCACGGGCCACATGCACGCAGCTTGTGGCGAACACCGCAGCCGTCGCGCACAAAACGGCGGCCGTCGCCACCGCTTCCATCCACATGGGCACCCCTCGCTTTCCGCTTGCGCTTTCCCTGCCCCGACGTATGCCGGCCGGAGCCCGGCCACTCGGGTTCCGCTCGCCGGACGTTCCGTCTCCCAGGCGTTTCGACGGTTCGGGATTCCGTCCTTCAGGCCCTCTGTTCTCCGGACGTTTCGCCCATTGCAGTCAGACCTGGCCTTGGCGGACCTTTCTTTTCCCTCGGGCCCCATGATATACCTTGCGCCTGGCTCGTGCGAGCGCGCATCGGGCACCGGCCTTTCCACCAAAGCGCCGCCGCATGAGTTTTCCCTGATCATAGAGTCTGGGTGAGATAATTCACCGTTGCCCTCGGCACTGGAGCGAAGCTACGCTTGCCTTGTTCGGCGCGCCGAGGGCAGCTGCGGCTCCCGGCGCGCGGGAATTGCGCCATGATCTCGCCCAGAGTGCCGCCCGCCACGTGGGCGTCTCGGAGCCTGCGGGAACCGAACAGAACCCTTCGATGCGGCTCGAGCCCTGACGAGACTGGATCCGAGACCCCTTCCCTCGGCCCGCCTCGCGAGCAGGTACCTGAAGGGAGGGGGCGACCGAAACGCCATCGACCATATCGGACAGGACGCATCCGCACATGAAACAACGACCGATCACCGTGTTCGCTTTTCTGGCGCCCAGCCTCGTGGGACTGACGGTCTTTTTCCTCGTGCCGTTTCTGGACGTGGTGCGCCGGTCGTTCCTTTCGGCTTCGGGCGAGCGGTTCGCAGGATGGGACAACTACGCGGCGGTGCTGGGCAACGAGGCGTTCTTGCTGGCGGCAGGCAACACCGCGAAGTTCATGCTGGCATGCATCCCCGTGCTGCTGGCCCTGTCTTTGGCCTTGGCGCTGGCCGTGCGCGAAAGCACGCCGTTCCGGCGGCTCGCGAAGACGGCGTTTCTGGTGCCTTGCGCCGTGCCCGTGTACGCCGCGGCGCTTCTCGCCGGCCTGGCCTTCGATGCGCGCGGCATGGTGAACGGCGTGCTGGCTGCGTGGAACGTGCATCCCGTGGCGTGGCTGACCTCCGACGCCGCTTTCTGGGTGTTGGTGGCCAGCTACGTCTGGCGCAACCTGGGCTACTGCGTGGTCCTGTGGCTGGCGGCGCTTTCCTGCATTCCCGAACATGTCTTCGAGGCCGCACGCATCGACGGCGCACGGCCAGCGACCGTTCTGCGCCGTGTGACCCTTCCCTTGGCGGGGCCGTCGGTTCCCGTGGTTTCGGTGCTGGCCGTGGTCAATGCGTTCAAGGTGTACCGCGAGGCCTATCTGGTGGCAGGGAACTACCCTCACGAAAGCATGTATCTGCTGCCCCATCTGTTCAACAACTGGTTCGCCAGCCTTTCTTTGGAAAAGCTGGCAGCAGGAAGCGTGCTTCTGGCGCTGACGCTGCTGGTCTTCATATGCGTGCTGTTCCTCGCATGGAACAGCCAGGACAGGGGGAAGTGATGGCGAGCGAACGCGGTCGCAAGGGTTCTGGCCTTCGCAGGCTGCCGGCGTCGCTGTTGCTGGGAGCGGCGGTGTTCGCCGCATGCTTCCCTCTGATCGTTTTGGCAGCCGGATCGCTCATGGACGCCGCAGAGCTGGCGACGGTTCTGGGCGGCGCGGCGGACGGCGGGAACGCAAGCGGGTTTGCGTGCGTGCCCCTGTTTCCCGGCCATCCCGCTCTTTCGTCGTACGCGGGCGTGCTGCTGGACGAGCCCGCTTTTCACGTGCTCTTCCGGAACTCGGCCACCGTCACGGCGTGCGTGCTGGCGGGGCAGATGCTGGCAGCCACGCCCGCGGCATGGGCCTTGGCCCGGTTCCGCTTCCCCGGCAGAAACGCGCTCTTCTTTGTGTACGTGCTGTTGATGGCGCTCCCCTTTCAGGCGGTCATGTTGCCGAACTACCTGGTGGCGAGCGCGCTTGGACTGGACGGCTCCCTGCTTGCCGTCATCCTGCCCGGCGCGTTCGCCGCGCTGCCCGTCTTCGTCATGCGGCATTTCTTCGCCGGCATCCCCGACCATGTGGTGGAGGCGGCGCGGCTGGACGGAGCGGGCGAGGCGCGCGTGTTCCTGCGCATCGGCGTGCCGTTGGGGGCGCCCGGCCTCATGGCCGCGCTGGTGCTGGGCTTCTTCGAGTATTGGAACCTGGTGGAGCAGCCGCTCGCCTTCCTGCACGACCCGGCGCTGTGGCCCCTTTCCCTGTTCCAGCCGGCCGCCACCGCCGAGAACATGGGGCTGCTGTTCGCCTCCGCGGCCATAGCCGCCGTGCCGGCCGTGCTGGTGTTCCTCATGGGGAAAGACCACTTGGCGGCAGGCATTGCCGCCACCACGAGAAAGGACGCCTGACATGCGGACAAGACGGGCGGCCGGCGTGGCGCTGTTCGCGTTCTTCGTTGCCATGGCCTGCTTCGGCATGCTTTCACGCGCCATCGACGACGCGAGCGTGGCCCGGGTGAGCGTGGTCCGCACGGCACCACAGGCCCTTGCGAGCGCCACGGGAGAAATGCCAGACGAACCGGCGGCGGAGGGCGAACCGGTGGCTGGCGCCGGCCAGGCAACTATCTCAGAAAACTGCTCCGGCGCGGCGGGCCAATCGACGGCCCAGACCGCCTACCCCCTGTGCGTCCCCCTCGGCGCGGTGCAGGCGGACGGACCGCAGCGCTACGTGTTCGCAATAGAGGAGCGCGCAGGGTTCTTGGGCCGGGAAACGGTGGCGCGCCGCGTGAACGTGACCGCGTTGGCTGCCGACGAGCGCTTCGTCGCGCTGGCCGGCGGCGCGGTGTCTTCGCAGCAGAGCGTCGTCTCCGCGTCCACCCGCCCGCTTGTGGATGGCGACCGGGTCCGGGTGCTCGATGCGTAGCGCAAGCGCAGCCATGCCCGCCGCGCCCTCACCGCAAGAACGGCCTGCGACCGCCGACTGCCGTCCCACCGCGCCGCGGCGGAACCGCCAAGCGTGGGCTTCTGCCTTGGCCGCCGCGCTGTTCGCCACGTCGGCGGCATGCTTCTTCTTCGGCATGCAGGCGCAGCACGCCGTGCAGGACGCCGCCTGCGCCCTGACCCTGACGGGTGCGGGCGAAACCGCAGGCCGCTTGCTCGCCTTCGCCGCCTGGGTGTTCCTGCTGCCGTTCCCGACGGCGCTTTCCTGCTGCGCGGCAGGGCTGCTGCGCCGGGCGTCGCGCGACGGCCGCATGCCCGACGATGCGCAGGGCCGCACGGCCCTTGCAGGACGCGTGGCCGCCTGCGTCTTGGCAGGCTCCGCCGCCCTTGCCGTCACGGCGACGTTCTGCGCAAGCTTGGAAGCCTACGGGGACTTCTTCCCCACGCGCTGGTCGGACGGAACCGCATGGGGCGCGGCGGCCGAGGCGGCGGCGTCCGCCTTGTCGCAGCAGTTCCCCACCAGGGAAGCCTTCGTCACGTCCGGCCTGTTCGCGCCGCTGGCTCGAACCTCCCTGTTCGCCCTGGGCTCGCTTGCGGCCCTCGCCGCGTCGGCCGGGACGTTCTCGTGGGCACATGATGGAGCCGGGCGCGCCCGATACGCGGGTGCGCGCCACGCGAAGACACGGAAGGAAGGAACATGGCCTACCTCGAAATGACCAGGCTCTCGAAAACGTTCGCGCATGCCGATGTGCCGGCGGTGGACGGCCTTTCCCTGCAGGCGGAGCGCGGCGACTTCGTGGCGATCATCGGCCCTTCCGGATGCGGCAAGTCCACCACGCTGCGCCTGGTGGCAGGGCTGGAAACCCCCGACGCCGGAACGGTTCGCGTGGACGGGCGCGACGTCACCGCCCTGCCTCCGTCCGAACGCGACGTGGCCATGGTCTTCCAGGACTTCGCCCTGTACCCGCATCTGAGCGTCTACGAGAACATCGCCTTTCCCCTGAAGGCGCGTCGCACGCCCCGGCGCGAGGTGGCGGAGCGCGTGCGCGAAACGGCCGGGCTGCTGGGCATCGAGGAGCTTTTGGGCCGCAAGCCTTCTCAGCTCTCGGGTGGCCAGAAGCAGCGCGTGGCCCTGGGGCGGGCCCTCGTGCGCAAGCCGGCCCTGTTCCTGATGGACGAGCCCCTGTCGAACCTGGACGCGCATCTGCGCGCACAGATGCGCGGCGAGCTGGCGCGCCTGCACCGCGAGACGGGGGCGACCATCCTGTACGTCACGCACGACCGGACGGAAGCCCGGGCGCTGGCCACGAAGGCCGTCGTCATGGACCACGGGCGCGTGCAGCAGGTCGGCACGCCGGACGACCTGCGCCGCCATCCCCGGAATGCGTTCGTGGCCGGTTTCATGAACGCCCCGTTGTAGCGCCTGGCAGCACAGCCAATATGCGGCCAATGCGACAGGGCCCTCCGACAAGAAAGGCGCCGAAGCCTGCCAGGAGACAGCCGCGCCGCCGAACGCACGGCGTCTCGGCGGCCGAAAGCCGCTTTTCGCCCTATTCCGCGCGGTAGAGGTCGATCTTCTGGACGGTGCTCGCCACGGCGTCGTCCAGCGTGGCCTCTCCCTGACAGTAGGATTCGAGGCCGGCGAACACGGCATCGCTCACGGCCCGGTCGAAGACGACGGGGGTCTGCACGCTTTCGACGAACGCCGCGCAGGCGTCCAGGTCTTCGCTGCTCAAGCCGTCGCATGCATAGGTGGAAGAGGCCCCGCCGCCGAAGCTTACCTGGTAGCCCCCCTCGGCGCGACGCAGCGAGTCCTCGAAGGCCTGGCGGTTCACGGGAAGGCCGCTGCCCTGCCCCTGCATCTGCGCGTCGGCCGACAGCACGTAGGACAGGAACGCGGTGGCCTCGTCCGTCTGCGTGCCACGAGCGCTTACCCCCAGCACGGCGCGTGCCGCGAACGGCCGGTTCCCGGAGAAGTCCAGCGCGGCGTACGTGCACGGGTAGGCGGCGTTGGCCGACAGGAGGAACAGCGACCCGAAGTCAAGGGTATCTCCCACGCACCCCACCTCCATTTGCCGAACGCCGGTGATCTGCGCCTCGCCCAGGGCGAAGGAAGCAGGAGGCTTGCCGAACCGTTCGAGCAGGGTGTTCCGGTAGTCGTTGGCTTCTGCCCCGGCCGCTCCGTTCGAGGCGGCCAGGTTGTCGACGGTCGCATCGGTCAGGTCCTTCGCGCAGCGGAAGAACTCGCGCAGGGCGGCCGCGTCGACCCCGTGGCCCTGCGTCACGATCGCGCCGTAGTCCGCGACCCACAGCGCATACAGCGACAGGGAAGGCGCAAGCAAGGCGCGCGTCTCGCCCGTGCCCCCATAGGCGGCCAAGTCCGAAAGAGAAGCGGCGCGGCCAACGGCATCGGCGTTGCCCGCGACGACCGGAACCACCATCCGCGTGGGCACCGCATAGCAGCCTTCGCCGTCGCCGAGCGAGCGCAGCACGCCTTCGAAGCAGTTCCCTTCGGCCGCCCATGCGTCCACCTGGTCCGCCACGTCCAGCAGCATGCCTTGCCCGACCAGGCGGTCAAGCGGCAGGCCGTCCAGCACCAGCAGGTCGGGGCCGGTGCCGGCCAGCAGGCTGGCGTTCAGGGCCCGCAGCGCGTCGTCCGCCGAAAGCCCCGATCCGGCGGGTATGCCCACCTGCACCTCCACCGCCACGTCGGGGCGCACGTCGCGGTACGTGGCCGCCGCCTGTTGGATTTCGGGGCAGTCCTGCAACGCATAGACCACCAGCTTCGCAGAAGGCTCCTCCCGCTCCCCTTCCGCGTAGCGGCAGACCGCATGCGGCGCCTGTGGCTGGCCGGGATCGGAATACAGGATGGCGAACCCCTCAGCGGCATCTTCGGGAGGAACGGCCAGCCGCGCCGGAAGGCGGCCCGGATTCGCAAGCTGCGTGCCGTCGGCCGTCATCATCTGCGTGACCTCGCCTTCTTCCGTACAGGCGAACAGGCGGCCTTGAGAGCAGACGAACAGCGTTTCGCCGTCGCTCGCCACCGAAGGCGGAACGAAGGCGCCTGCCTCGCCCGAGGAAACGACGCTTTCGAAGGCTTGCTGGAGCGACGACCCGGCGTCCTCGCGCGCGCCCGTCTCCTGGTCGACGACGGCCAGGCCGGCAACGATCTCGCCTCCCTGAGCGCTCGACACGACGACGCACGCACGCCCTCCGACCACGGCCAGGTCGCTCGCCCGCTCGCCGGCCTTCAGGGCGTAGGCGCCCCTCTGCTGGCCGGTGGCCGTGTCGACGCGGAGGGCGCCGCCGTCGGCCGTCATGACGAACGCTGAACGCTCGTCAAAGCATCGCAGCCTCGGAACGCCCGCGTCCGCAAGCTCCAGCGGCGCCGTGCGGACAGAATCCCCGTCGGCCGTGCACAGGAAAGCAGCGGTGCCGTCCGACGGCATGACGACGCCTACGAGCTTGCCCTGCGGCGTCATGGCAACGGCCGGCATCGACGCGTCCTGCCCGGCCACGGCGGCCGCGTCCACCTCCTTTGTCCTTTGCCACGAGGCGTCGGCGTCCTGCCGGCACAGCGCCGCCATCGTGCGCTGAGCGTCCTGCGCCACGACGAGCAACGCGCCCGTTTCGTCGATGGCGAGGTCGGCCACGAAGGGAAGGCCTTCGGGCAACGGCACGCGCTCTTCGACATAGGAGCGGTCGGAGGCCTGCACCTCCGGAGCCTTCCCCGCAGAACCCGCAGGGGCGCAGCCGAACGCGCCGAGCGCAAGCGCAAGAACCGCAGCCACGGCCGCCCTGACGGCAGGTGGGCGGGCCCGAGACACGCTGTCGCGTCGCCTGCGGCTTGGCCGCGCACAGGCCGCCTGGGCTGCGGCCGGATTGTCCACGCAGGCCGCCTGGGCCGACGGGGCTGGCTTGGCCGCCCTGGACGCCTTCGTGCATGACCCCTGCCGCCGAGTCGCATCGTTTCGCACGGACTCCCTGCGCGTCAGCTGTGCCATCGTGTCCTCCTGCCGTTTCCTGCCGTTTGCCGTTCCTTCCACCAGCCGATCTTAGCAGCAAGCCGGCGAGCCGCCTGCGGGAGCGCCCCCGTCTGCTAGGGTGAATTTATTCACCGTTGTCGCCTGACATGGGAAAATGCTATCCTTCTTCAGGCCACGGCAAAGGGCGAAGCAGCGAAGTGGACCCGCCCTTTTCACGCGCAAGCCCTGCAGGGGATCCTTCGGCTTCGGCCTTCGGCCTCCGCTCAGGATGACGGTCGATTGACCAGGCGTGAAAGAGAGAACCGAAAGCGGTGGAAGACGCCACGGGACAGGAAACGACGCAGGGAAGAAGGGACGCATGAAACGCAGCACGCGCATGGCGTCGGGCACGGTCTGCCTGGTGGCCCTCGCGCTCGTCATGGGTTGGTTCGTCGGCCAGTACGTGCCGGCACCTCCGCGCATGCCCGAGCCCGACCCGTACGATGCGCTGACGCAGGGCACCGGCTGCCCCGTTCGCACGGTGGTGGAGGTTCCGTTCGGGAAGACGGCCCGCCTGGCTGGCGTGGACGACAAACTGGCCGCCTTGCTTTCCCCCAGGGACGCCTCGCCGTTGTCCGATGGCGAAACGGAAGCCCAGGACTTGCCTGACATGGACATGACCGTGGCCGAAACGCGCGTCGTGTCGGCACGCTCGTTCGTCGAGCTGTACCCCGAATGCCGGCAACCGGGCTTGGATTCGGAAAGCAGCGCCTACGTGTTGGCCACCGTGGTCGTGAGGAACGTCTCGGACGAGCCGTTCCTGGTATGGGACCTGGCGGCCACCATCACGCTGCACGGCAGCGACCTCGCGGGCATCGAAGAATCGCTGGGAGCGGGCGCGACCCTGGACGCGATAGCCTACATGAACGTCAACGCGCCAGCCGCCGGCGACGTGGCCAAAACGCCCTCCGACACGCCGCCGCCCAATCCCAACCTGGCGCCCGGCAGCGCCATTGCCGTCACGTTGCCTTTCGTCATCAGCGAAAACGCTTTGAAAGACCCTTCCTTGTTCTCGGACCTGGACCTTTCCCGCTGGCACATCCAAACCATCGACCGCGAAACCGGAACCGCCTGGCGCTTTGAACTGGCTTGAAAGGTGCGGCGGCTAGAAAAACACCTTTGCGGCGTGTTCGTAGAAGCTTTCGCACTTGTGCCGCAGCAGCACGGTGGGGGCTTCGCCACGGCGCACGTAGACGCGCCTCACGGGGCGGCCGAGCTCCAGCAGCTCGCCGTCCACGAACACCGCCGCCTCGCGGTCGGCGGCCGTGGGGGCAAGGCCCATCTCCACCACGTCGTTCTCGGCCGTCACGATGGCGCGGGAATGCAGCGTATGGGGCGCCAGCGGCACGGTCACCAGCCCGCCGAAACCCGGCGCCACCAAGGGCCCGCCTGCGGAAAGGGCATAGGCGGTCGAACCGGTGGCCGTGGCCACCACCAGCCCGTCGCCCCGCATGTCCGCGATATGGGCCCCCGATATGTCCAGGGAGAAGTCGACGATGCGCCCGAACGCGCCGCGCGTGACGGCCACCTCGTTGAGCGCGAAGAACGAGCGGGGCGCAGTGGGCGCGGGCGAGGCGGCGGGCGCGTTCGGCGCGGCCTGGGCGGCGGCGGGCGCAGTGGGCGCGGCCTGGGCGGCGCCGAACGCGCCTCCGCGTGCGGACCCGCCTTCCACCCCGTCGCCCTCTTCGAACGCGCGACCCGCACCGCAGCCCGCATCCGCCTCGTCGTCCTCGAAGGGGTCGGCCTCGCCCTCGCACACGACGTCGATGCGCAGGTTCGTGCGCCGTTCGGCAACGACGTCGCCCGCCAGCGCCGCCGCCGCCACGGCCACCACGCCCTCGTCGCTGGAGTTCGCCAAGAACCCCAGCCGCCCGAAGTTGATGCCCAGGATGGGCACGCCGGACGTGCCCACCTGATGCGCCGTGCGCAGGATGGTGCCGTCGCCGCCCAGCGCCACGGCCAGATCGACGCCCGCCGCCAAGGCCGCCTCCACCTCCTCCGACGAGGCGTTGCGGCCCAGATCGGACGAGTCGACCAGCACGTATCCCAGTTGCTGCGTGGCCAGATAGGCGGCCAGCAGCAACGAGGCGTCGATGGCCTGCGGATTCGCGTTGTTGCGAACTATGAGTACCTGCACGTATCCTCCTACACGTAGACCCGGGGCACGTTCCGGCCCACCATGAGGGGGCTGGGATCCAACCGCGCGAGCGCG
The DNA here is from genome assembly GCA_904420575.1 of uncultured Gordonibacter sp. Lineage (GTDB taxonomy): Bacteria > Actinomycetota > Coriobacteriia > Coriobacteriales > Eggerthellaceae > CAJFUR01. Next base: position 12,732 of record CAJFVW010000019.1, on the reverse strand, counting down.
CCCGCCTGCACGTCGCCGCCCGTCACGTCCACCAGCGTGAGCGACAGGTCCGCCTCGCCGAGCACCGGGTACGCGCGCCCGCCGATGACGACCTCCAGGCGCCGCTTTTGGGCCGCGCCCTTCGCCGTGGAAAGCGCGCCGCGCAGCGTGGGAGGCTTCTCCACCGCCAGGCCGAAGCCTTCCTGCGTGCCGGCCGACACGAACGCCACCTGCGTCTCGCGCTTCACCTGCGCGGCGCCGCCATAGCCCAGCGGACTTCCCGCAGGCAGCGTCTTCACGTCGATGACCTGCGCTTCCAAGTAACCCACGCGCGTAAGGCCCGTCGGGGCCAGCGTGATCACGCGCCCGGTGAACGCCGATCCGATGCGCACCAGATCCAGCTTCGCCTCTGGCACGTTGAACAGCGCGGGCGAATTCGCCGCATGCCGCACGCCCGCCGAGAAGCCCGCCGCCTCGACGGCGGCGCACACGCCTTCCAACGCCGCCAGCTGCGAGCGCGTGAGCGCCCCGTCGCCATAGGCTGCCGAGAAATGCGTGTAGACGCCCTCCACGCGCAGGTTCTCGCAAGCGTAGCATGCCAGGACGCCCTCCACGTCGTCCGGCAGGAAACCGTAACGCCCGAAGCCCGTGTCCACCTTCACGTGGCAACGCGCCACCGCGCCTGCGGCGGCGGCCGCCTCGTCCAGAGCACGGGCCGCCGCGCGCGAGCCCACCGTGGCGATGCAGCCGGAACGCACGATGGCCGCTGCCTCGTCGGCCAGCGCCGTGGACCGCATGACCAGCACGTCATCGCCTTCGTCCAGCACGGCGCGCAGGGGCGCGACGTCGTCCAACTCGGTGATGGCGAAGCGCGTGATGCCGCCGCGCTTGCATGCCAACGCCATCTCCGTCAGGCCGAAACCGTAGCCGTTCGCCTTCACCACGGCCATGACCGGCACGCCCGCCAGGGCGACCACTTGGCGCACGTTTCCGTCCAGCGCCGCTCTGTCGATTACGTATCTGTTCATCGTTTCCGCTCCCTATTTGCTATGATGGGACAGAATTATACCCCCGCATCGGAAGAGCAGGCACCATGTCCGACAAGCTCGCACGAGCTCGACATAGAAAGCTCGACGACGGCCCGGACGCCGCCGAAGACAAGCTTTCGCGCGCGCGGCACCGGCGCCTGCCAGCCGCCGGCGACGCAAGTGCCGGCGCCGTGCGCGCGGCCGGCGCAGGTGTCGCCGGCAGAGGAGCCGAGCGCCTGGGCGCCCATGGACGGCCCTCCGCACGCAAAGGCGCCTTCGCGCAGGGCGCGGACGTCGAGGAGGCCGCCGAAACCGAGGCCGTGCGCTTCGCCGGTGCCGCGGCCGAAGGAGACGTGGCCACGCCCCCCGTCGAGGTCCTGGACGAGAACGGCGAACCCGCCGCCGGATCGGCGCGCATGGGCACCGTCAGCGCGTCGGCGGGCATCATGAGCGTGTGCGTGCTGCTTTCGCGCATCACCGGGTTCGCGCGGACGTGGGCAATGGCCTTCGCCTTGGGTTCCACGTTCCTTTCCAGTTCCTACCAGGTGGCCAACAACCTGCCCAACATGCTCTACGAGCTGGTCATGGCCGGCATGCTGGTGACGGCGTTCCTGCCCGTCTACATCTCGGTCAAGAAGAAGCTGGGCGATGCGGCCGGCAACGAATACGCCTCGAACCTGCTGACCATCGTCACGGTGCTCCTGGGCGCCGTGTCCCTTCTCGGCATCCTGTTCCCCCAGGCCATCGTCTACACCCAGACGTTCTATTCCGATCAGGACACCATGGGCACGGCCGTGTTCTTCTTCCAGTTCTTCGCCATCCAGACCGTGTTCTACGGCGGGTCGTCCATCCTGTCGGGTCTGCTCAACGCCAACCGCGACTACTTCTGGTCCACCGTGGCCCCTGTGGCGAACAACCTCATCGTCATCGCCACGTTCGTGCTGTTCGCACTGGTTTCGCCCGCAAACCCCACGCTCGCGCTCTACATCATCGCCATCGGGAACCCCTTGGGCGTGGCCGCGCAGATGCTCATCCAGATGCCGGCGCTCAGGCGCAACGGCATCCGCCTGCGCCCGCGCGTGAACCTGCGCGACCCGGCGCTGCGCGACACGGTGGCCCTGGGAGCACCGACCATCATCGTGATGGTATGCTCGTTCGTCACGGTGTCGGTCATGAACGCCGCGTCGTACTGCTTCGCCGACGACGGCCCCTCCATCATCACCTATGCGCGCCTGTGGTACGCCCTGCCGTATTCGCTTCTGGCCATCCCCATCACCACGGCCCTGTTCACGGAGCTGACGCACCTGCACGAGGACGGCGACCACGACGGGTTCGTGCGCGCCGTGACCAGCGGCACGAGCCAGATCATGTTTCTTCTGATCCCCTTCGCGCTGTATCTGGTGGTGTTCGCCTTCCCCCTGGTCACGCTCTACCATTTCGGCGCCTTCACCATGGACAACGTCGCGCAGATCGCCGCTTTTCTGGCCGGGCTCGCGGCGGCGCTGCCGCTGTACGGCGTGAGCTCGTATTTGCAGAAGGTGTTCAGCAGCCTGCGCAAGATGGGCGTCTTCGCCCTGGCGAGCGTGATAGCCAGCGTCGTGCAGGTGGCGCTCACCATGCTGGCCGTGTTTGCCTTCCAGCAAGGCGCGTCCGTCCCCATCGAGAGCATCGCGTGGGCGTCGGTCACGTTCTATCTGGTGGCCGACATGGCCGCGTTCGTCTACCTGAAACGGCGGTTCGGACACGTGGGCATCACGTCCATCGTGCGGGCCTGCGTGCTGGGCACGCTGCTGGGCGGTGCGGGCGCGCTGGCGGGCTTCGGCATGCTGCAGGGGCTCCAGTTCGTCTTCGGTGCCTTGAGCGGGTCCATCCCCCAGGCGTTTTTGTACGTGGTCGCAGGGGGCGTGGTCAGCCTGGCCGTCACGTTCGGCCTCGCCGTGAAACTGCGCCTGCCCGAGGCTTCGTTTATAATGGACATCGTCGGCAAGGCCACGCGGCGCTTTGGCCGCAAGCGCGCCCGCTAGCCATATCCGCCGTGCGAAGCGTCCCCGCGCTGCGGCCGGCACCTGCGGGCCGCACGGCGCAGAGGCGGGCAGGCGGCGCACAGCGCGGCCACGACGGGCAGCGCGGAAACGGGCGGTGTGCCGGATGGCCGCCCCGAGCGCGAACCGGCCACGCACAGAGGCTTCCTGCCGCGCAAACGAACAGCAGAGATGGGAGAACGAACGCATGCCAACCGAACCGATGCCCCCCGCCCCGCAGGAAGGGCACGCCGAGCCGCTCATGGCGGAAGACGAGGTCGCCTGGCGTCTCGTGCCCGTCATCGCGGGCGGCACGTTCCTTTCGTACAGCTACGTGCGCGAGTTCCACCGCGCCTACGGCATAACGCGCTGCATCGTGGTGCTGGGCAAGGAGATCAAGATGCTCACGTCCAGCCGCTTCACCGACTGCCGCATCGTGCCGGAGGCCGGCGAGACGGAAGGCCTTACCTGCGCGCTGGAGAAGATCGCCGGCGAGCTGCGCGCCGAAGACCCGCGCCTCGTGCCGCTGGCGCTGGGTTGCGACGACCGCCACGCCCTGATCTTCTCGCAGAACAGGGACCGTCTGGAAGCTGCCGGCTACGTGGTCCCCTGCAACGACCACGACATGCTGGAAGCCGTCTCCCTCAAGCATCGCTTCTACGAGCTGTGCGAGGAACTGGGCGTCCCCTACCCGAAGGCGCGCTACTTCGACTGCAGCGAGAACGGCCCCGAAGAGCTGCCGGTGGACGAGTTCGCCTATCCGCTGTTCGCCAAGCCTTCCGACACCACGCTGTTCCAGAACGCCGAAGTGGCCCACAAGCGCAAGGCGTACGAGATCGAGTCCCCCGAAGAGCTGGCCCGTGTCTGGAGCGACGTGCGCGCGTCCGACTACGACGGCGAGCTGGTGGTGCAGGACTTCATCCCCGGCGGCGACGAGAACCTGCGCATCCTCAACACCTTCTCCGACGGCGAAGGCAACATCCGCGCGGTCTCGGGCGGCGTCGTGTGCCTGCAGGACCACAATCCCGCCGCGCTGGGGAACCCTCTGTGCATCATCGGAGAGCGCGACGAGCAGGTGATCGAATGCGCGCAGCGCCTGCTCAGACGCTTGCGCTTCTCGGGATTCGCCAACTTCGACCTCAAGTACGACGAGCGCACCGGGCGCTGCTGCTTCTTCGAGATCAACATCCGCGCCGGACGCAGCACCTACTACATGAGCCTGGGCGGCGTGAACTTCGTCACGCTCCTGGTGGACGCCTACGTTCTGGGACGCGAAGTTCCCTACACGGAAGCCTACGACCCGTTCGCCTACTGCTGCGTCCCCCCCGTCGTGCTCAGGCGCAGCATTGCGGACGCCGAATGCCTCGAACGAACGCTCGACCTGCGCAGGCGCACGAAGGACCCCTATCCGCTGCACTACGAGCCCGACACCCTCGCGCACAACTTCTGGTCCTACGTGATGTACTTCAACCAGATCCGCAAGTTCAAGCGCTTCTTCTGGGACACGGGCGGCAAACAGTTCAAGGAGTAGCCTGTTTGCCGGCGCGCTGCGGCAACCGGCCTTGGCAGCGCCGGGCAGGCTGCCCCGCTTGCACGTGCCGGGCGGCACGCCCCGCTTGCACGTCGGACGAACCCGGCCACGCGCCAAAGAAGAAGCCTCCGCACGATGCGGAGGCTTCTTTCAGGTTGCGCTGTCTCTGCGGCTGCTGCGGAACGTGCAGAACGGTCAGAAGTTGATGTAGGCGCGCGGGTTCACGCAGGTGCCGTTGATCTCGACGTTGAGGTGCAGGTGCGGGCCGGTCGAATTGCCCGTGGACCCCACGTAGCCCACCACCTGTCCGGCGTCCACGTGCTGGCCCTGGGACACCGCATAGCCGCTCATGTGCTCGTACATGGTGCGCACGCCGCCGCCGTGGTTCACGATGACGGTCTGCCCGCCGCCGCCGTACCAGCCGACGTACTCCACCGTGCCGGCCGCGCAGGCGTAGATGGATGCGCCCATGTCGCCGGCCAGGTCGATGCCCGTATGGAACGTGCCCGACCATGGGCGCCATCCGAACTCGCTCGTCACGCGGGCCCCAGGCAGCGGGTGATTGAGCCCGACGCCGATGCTTCCCGGATATTCGGTCGAAGGGTCGTAGCCCCCGTTGGGGATCTGCGTCTGGGCCGCCAGGCGCGCGGCTTCCTCTTCGCGCTTCTTGGCGGCGTCGGCCTCCATGCGCTCTTCCTCTTCGCGGACCTGCAGCGCCATGATGTCCTCGGTCAGGCGGTTCACCTGTTCCTGCATGGATGCCTGGGCGGCTTCGTACTCCTTGCGAGCCGCTTCGGCCGCGGCCATCTCGTCGGCCGCCTTGGCCTTCTGCGCCTCGTATTCCTGCCGCGCCGCCTCCGCTTCGGCGCGGACGTCCTTGCTTTCCTGCACCAGGTCCTCGTCCTGCTTGACGATGCGGTCCATGGAGTCGAGCGTCGTCGTGAACTCCTTGAACGACGTTGCGCTCAGCACCACGTCCAGATACGAGAGCGAGCCACCGGTCTTGTAGAGGGAAACGGCGCGATCGCTCAGCTGTTCCTGCAGCTCGGCAATGCGCTTCTCGGCAGCGGCGACACGTTCGGCAGCCTCCTCGGCAGCGGCCGCGGCGGCGTCGTGCTCGGCAGAGGCGCGCTCGTATTCGGCGTTGGCTTCGTTGAGCTGCGTCTGGAGCGCATCGATGTTGCGCAGGATCTCGTCGGCTTCGGCCTGTTTTTGGGCGGCCGACTCCGCCAGCTTGTCGGCCTCGGCCTCGTGTTCCGCGCTCGTTTCTGCGTACGCCGGAGGGGGCGATGAGACATTTAACGACATGAGCAGGGAAAACGTGAGGATGCCAGCCATAATGAAAGACAATACGGCAGACAAGGTGCGTGGTGTGGTTAGAGTGTGCATATGCGCCTTTTCTGTATCGAAACTCGAATACATGACGAGATGATAGCAAGGCTTCCACAGGTGCGCCAACCGTTTCAACTAAACCACACAAGCGCCAGAAGGCGCAAGCCCGGCAGCGGGCGCATCAGACGTAGCTCGCGCGCAGGTCGCAGGCCGGGGCGCCGCATTCCTGCACGCAGCGCCACGCGAGCACGTCGAGAGCGTCGACCACGGGAGCGCCGCGATGCCGTGCAGGCGTTGACAACACCGAAAGCTCGGTGCAGCCGAGCACCACCCCGTCGCAGCCCGCGGCCGCCACGGCGTCCAGCATGCCGAGCACGTCTTCCTGCGGCACGGGACGGCCGGCCTTCACGCCGTCGTAGATGATGCCCATGACTTCGCGCTGCGACTCGTCGGGAGGGACGACGACCGCGAGCCCCTCTTCCGCGAGCGCATCCTGGTAGACCCGGGCCGCCAGCGTGCCGTCGGTCGCCAGCACGCCCACGTTCGTGCAGCCGAGGTCGTGCAGGAAAGCGGCCGTCTCACGCGGCATGTCGACGATGCGCGCCCGCGCCAGCCGCTCGCGCACCTCTTCCACGCGGGCATGGGCGGTGTTGCAAGGCATGGCGAGCACCGTGCATCCCAGCGCCTCGAGGTCGCGCGCCATGTCCACGAGCGCCGGCACGAACGAGGGAGCGTCCGGCCTGCCCAGCAGGAAAGCCGTGCGGTCGGGCACCGAAGGACGGTTCAGCACGGTCACGTCCAGGTGGTCTTGGTCGCGGTCGGCCGCCGTGAGCTCGACGATGCGCGACAGGAGGCGGGCCGTGGCGGCGGGGCCCATGCCGCCGATGATTCCCAGCTTTTCCATGCGCTATCACAGATCCCTTCTGCCGTCGCACGCGGCACGCGCGGCTCGTCGCACCAGCATTCCGCTGGTCGCACGCGTGCCGCAACTCAGACGCGCCTGGAAGTCCCGGTGTTCCAAATTCCAGCCTTCCGCAGGTCGCGCGCGTGCCGCAACGGACGCCCATTCATGCAAAACGGGAATTTTTTGCCAACCCGAAACAAGGCAATTGACCTGGTAAAACAAACTATAATGCCAGATCAGAGGGCTGGCAAAAAATCACTGTTTTGCACGCTTCCACCTCCCTCTTTGGCTTCGCCGCGCAGGTCCGCGCCCCTGCGCCGGCCATCCCTGCCGTGCCTGCGTCCGTGCCGCTTCGCCGTGCAGGCGACCGTGCCGCTACGCCGGCGATCCCTGTTCGCCGGCCATGCCATCCCCGCCGCGCCGTCACACCGGGCGGCGATGGCCTTCCTCGGTCGTGAGGACGAGCGGGCCGTCCTCGGTGATGGCCACCGTCTTCTCGAAGTGCGCCGAGGGCTTCCCGTCGCGCGTGCATACCAGCCAACCGTCGGGCATCTGACGCGTCTTGTACGTGCCCAGGTTGATCATGGGCTCGATGGCCAGCACCATCCCCGGCTCCAGCTTGATGCCGGTGTGGCGATGCCCGTAGTTGGGCACGTTGGGGTCTTCGTGCATGTTGCGGCCGATGCCATGCCCCACGTACTCGCGCACCACGCCGTAGCCTTCCGCCTCGGCGATCTCCTGAACGGCCGCCCCGATGTCGCCCAGGCGGTTGCCCGGACGCGCGGCATCGAGGCCGGCCCACATGCACTTCTCCGTGGTCTCGAGCAAGTGCTGCTTTTCGGGGGAGATGGAGCCCACGGCGTAGGTCCAGGCGTTGTCGCCCACCCAGCCGTCCACCACGGCGCCGGTGTCGATGGAGATGATGTCGCCCTCCTTGAGGACCACGGCGGCCGACGGGATGCCATGGACGATCTGCTCGTTGACCGACGCGCAGATGGAGCCGGGGAACCCGCCGTATCCCTTGAACGCGGGCACGCCGCCTTCCAGACGGATGAGCGTCTCGGCGAACTCGTCGAGCTCGAGCGTCGACACGCCCGGCTGCACGCGCTTGCCCACCTCGCGCAGCACTTTGGCCGAGATGCGGCCCGCTTCCTTCATGGCCTCGATCTCGGCAGGGGACTTCTTGATGATCATGCGCCTTGCACCTTCCTTGTGCCTGCCCGTTGTTTCGCCGAACAGTATAGCATTCGCTATCGCAGTTCAAACAAGGAAAACGAAAGCCTCACGCAACGGCGCGGGCAGGGGCGGGCAGCACGCGGGCGGGCGGAGAGCGTGGAAGCCGCGAATGCAAGGATGGGCGCGGAGAGCAGCGCGGCAGCGGAGAGCATGGGCGGCGGGCGGCGTGAGCAGAACGAGCGGCATGCGCTTGTGCGAACAGGCACAGGCGGAGCGCGAGCAGGGCGCAGGGCGCAGGGCGCGAGCAAGGCGCAAGGCGCAGGGCGCGAGGCGTCTCGGCCCTGCGCGCCCGCAAGAAGAAGGCCTGCCGAAGCAGGCCTTACAGCAGGAAGCGGTTGGGATTGCCAGGACGCGGTCCCCCGGCATCGCCGTCGGCGACGTCGGGGCCGTTCTTCAGGAAGTGCTCGCAGAAGCGGCACACTTCCTTGATGGCCGCCTCGTAGTCACGCTCGGGATTGAGCAGCAGGCCGAAGTCGGACGCCACCACATGGGTCGCGCGGTGGCAGGCCGCGAAGTGGCAGTCGGCCGGACAGGGCTCCCCCGGCTGGTTGTGCGGGCAGCGCTCCATCATCTCGTCGTCGCAGCCGCGTCGTTCCCAACAGTTCGCCATGCCCTGCCGACCTCCTTTCCTTGGCTCCGTTCGCCCTAGTGGGCGGCGGGCACGACCTTCGTCACGCCGGGAACGCGTTCCTTGAGGATACGCTCGACGCCGTTCGCCAGCGTCATTTCGGACATGGGGCAGCCTTTGCACGCTCCTTGCAGCTCGACCGTGACCACGCCGTCTTCGGCCACGTCGACCAGCTTCACGTCGCCGCCGTCGGCCTGCAGGCTGGGACGGATCAGTTCGAGCACGGCGGCCACGTCGGTCTTTTCAACCATGGATGACTCCTTCGTTCATGGGGACTTTGCATTGTTCGCATAGTACCATAGCGTAACCTCGCCGCGGCGCAACCGACGAAAACGCCATCGGCGCGAGCGGGGCGCCCTTTGCTGCGGACGGCGACGCAGCGGGCGGCAGCAACCATGCGCACGGGCGCCCATGCCCTTCCCCGCGGGCCCGCCCTCTTCCCCGGACTAGACGATGGGCTGGTAGTCGGTGCCGATGATGACCAGCACGTCCGCTTCGAACGTGTAATAGGACCCGCCGTTGATGGCGCGGCCCGCGCCCATGGCCTTCACGACGGCATCCGCCGCCGGGGAGAGCGCCTCGTCGTGGTAGATGACCAGCGTCTCGGGATAGACGGTGTAATCGTCCACGTTGCCGGTCTCCACCACCTTGAAGCCCTGCGCCTCCAACGTCTTGGTCAGCTGCGCGGCGCTTCCCGTGACGTCGGTGCCGTTGCGCACGGCCACCGTGAAGCTGGCCGGGTCGACGGCAGGTGCGGCGGCTTCGGGCGCGGCGGGGTCGTCGCCGGCGCGCACGCGGTCCATGAGGTCCGTCCAGTCGCCGCCCGACGCCACGTACTGCGAGGTTCCGTCAACGCTCGTCTCGTGCCCGGGAACCGATGCCGCATAGGTGGTCTGGAGGCCGCGCAGCGCGTCGGCGAGCGCCATGAGGTCGAGCGTCTTCCAATCGGTCTGCACGTCGGAGGCGGTCTGGTCCAGCCGCATGATCATCCCCAGGCCATGCGGTTCCATGAGCTTGTTCGCCAGCGCGAAGAAGAACGCGGCACGGTTGGCCGCCTGGCTTTCCACCCCGCCGGCATAGTTCTGGGCGCGCAGCAGCGTCAGCGCGGCGGCGCCGTCGAGCGCCTGCTCCCCTTCCGCCAGATACACGTCTCCCGCCGTGGGGTCGTCCACTTCCTCGGCCACGTTCACGAGGACGCCGCCGACAGCGTCCACCAGATGCGCGATGCCCTCGGCGTCCGTCCGGGCGAAATGCGACACGTTCACGCCGGCGAAGCCGGCCACCGCCTCCACGAGCGCCGCATCGCCGCCCAGAGCGGCCACGTCGTACAGGGGATGCGCCGCGCCGTCCGAAAGCTTCACCTGCAGGTTCGACGGCAGGGAGACGACGGTGGCCGCGCGCGCGCCCTCGTCCACTCGCACGAGCAGGTAGGCGTCAGTCTCCGGTCCCGCCTCGCCCTGGGCGGCGCCCAGGCTCGCCGCGCACAGCAGGTAGTACGGTTCGCCGTCGGTCGCCGCCACCAGCGCCGTCGGCGCGTTCGAATCGCCGAGCGAAAGCTTTCCGTCCACCGACCCCAGAAACGCGAGCGACCCCACGCCCGCAGCCACGCAGAGCACGACGAAGGCCACGCCCACGACGGCCACGATGCGGCGCACGCGTGCCTTGCGCTGGATCTCTTCGGCGAACTGCCGGCGGCTCACGCGGCGGGAATAGTCCTGCGAGCTTTCGCCCGAAGCCGTGGAGGGCGTGACATGGTCGACGATGCCGCGCGCCGCGCGCCGCTTCTTGCGCGAGTTGGAGAAGCCCACAGCCTCGGCGTTCATGCCACGGCGCGACGCACGGGCCCGCTGGGGCACGTGCGTGCCAATGGTCGCCGACCGCATGCGGTGAGACGTGAGTTTCGACTGGGTTGCCGTGAACCCTTTCTTGCGTCCGAGCATGGAGGCGAACCGCCTAGCAGGAAACCGGCACGTCGGCAGGCGCGCGGCGCACGTCGGCGCCCAGCGACACCAGCTTGCCCACGTAGTCCTCGTAGCCGCGGTCGATGTGCTCGATGTGGTGCACGCGCGTCTCGCCTTCCGCCGAGATGCCAGCCAGCACGATGGCCGCACCCGCCCGCAGGTCGGTGGCCGAAACGGGGGCGCCCTGCAGCCCCTTCACGCCGCGCACGAGGGCATGGTGCCCCTCGATGGTGATGTCGGCGCCCATGCGGCCCAGCTCGGCCGCGAACATGAACCGGTTCTCGAACACGTTCTCGGTGATGACTGAGCTGCCTTCGGCGCGGGCCGCCAGCAGCATAAACTGCGCCTGCAGGTCGGTCGGGAAGCCGGGATGCGGCAATGTCTGGATATCGGTGGGCAGCAGCGCGCCCGTCCGGGCGACCGTGATCCAGCCATCGCCGGTCTGCACGTCGCAACCCATGGCCTGAAGCTTCATGAGGGCCATGCGCAGGAACGAGGGGTCGATGCCACGCACCGTGACGGGGCCGCCCATGAGCGCGCCGCCGGCCAAGAACGTGCCGGCCTCGATGCGGTCGCCCACGGTCGTGTGCTCGCAGGGGTGCAGCGACGAGAGCGGCACGCCTTCCACCTCGATGGTGGAGGTGCCGGCACCTTCCACGCGGGCGCCCATGGCAACGAGCATGTTCGCCAGATCGACGATCTCCGGCTCGCGCGCGGCATTCTCGACGAGCGTCGTTCCCTCGGCGGCCACAGCGGCCATGAGCAGGTTCTCGGTGGCGCCGACGCTGGGGAATTCCAGCATCACGCTGGCGCCGTGCAGCCCGTGCGGCGTGGTGGCCTCCAGAAAGCCGTGGTCGACGTCGAAATGCACGCCGAGCGCCTCCAGGCCCACCAGGTGCATGTCGATCTTGCGTGCGCCGATCTGGCAACCGCCCGGCATGGCGACGCGCGCGGTGCCGAAGCGTCCGACGAGCGGCCCGAGCACCGCGATGCTGGCACGCATCTTGGACACCAGTTCGTACGGAGTCTCGCACCGGGTCACAGCCGACGTGTCCACGACGAGCGCATGGCCGTCGCGCACGATGTGCGCGCCCAGGCAGTGGAGCACCTCGCCCATGATCTCGATGTCGGAGATGTACGGAACGTTGTGGATGACCGACTCGCCTTGCCCCAGCAGGGCGGCGGCCATGAGCTTGAGCGCCGAGTTCTTGGCTCCCGACACGGCCACTTCCCCCCGGAGCATGCCGTTGCCCTGCACGATGATGATCTCTTCAGCCATGGAAGCGTCCTCCATGCCCGCGCGCTGCGCCCGGGCCTTGCTCGTCTGCGGTTACCGCGCCATCACGGCGGCGCGAGCGTTTCGTCGCCGTCCATTATAGGAAGCAATGCCTCCTGTCCCGCACGACTTCACAACGAAAGCAGAACGCCGGGTGAGGGAAGGGGAAAGGAAGAGATCGCGCAGGAAGGGGCGAGAGAGAAAGAAACAAAGAGAGAGAGGGGGGGTGCAGGTTGTCGAAGCTCGCCGGTTGGCGCAGCAAGACAGCGAGAGGGGCTGAGGTGCGCCAAATTGACCTGATGCAAGGACGGGCTGGGCTTTGGCCCGCCCGTCCGCAGCAGAAGGTCAAGATGGCGTGCCCCAGCCCCTCGCAGCGTCGAGCAGTTCCGGCGGTCGGCAGACCGCCGGAACCAGATTACTCGCCCAGCACGAAGCGCTGGAAGTCCACGATGGCGATGGAGCCGCCCAGGTTCTTGGCGACCTCGGCGGTGTAGTCGGCCACGCTCTGGTCGGGGTTCTTCACGAACGGCTGCTCGGTGAGCGTGTTCTCCTTGAAGAACTTCTCCAGACGGCCCGTGGCCATCTTCTCCTGGATGGCTTCGGGCTTGCCGGACTCGGCGGCCTGCGCCAGGTAGATGGACCGCTCGTGCTCCACGACGGCCGGGTCGACCGCGTCGCGGTTCGCAGCCACCGGAGCGGAGGCGGCCACCTGCATGGCCACGTCGCGGCCGTACTGCTTGAACTCGGCGGACGCGGGGTCGATGCCCTCCACGTCGAACTTCACGAGCACGCCGATCTTGCCGCCGCCGTGGATGTAGGACGACACGGCGCCGCCC
>CAJFVW010000018.1 GCA_904420575.1 uncultured Gordonibacter sp. | reverse complement strand
TCGATGGCGGGATGTACGAGACTCGAACTCGCGACCTCCGACGTGACAGGCCGGCGCTCTAACCAACTGAGCTAACACCCCGTGCTTTAGCAGCGACGGTTATTCTACTGGTAAAACGAGAAGCGCGCAATACCCTATTTCAGAAAATTCGCTCAGCTTTCGTGGGGAGGCCTGCAGGATCCCGAGGCGGCTCTTGGGGAGGCCTGCAGGATCCCGAGGCGGCTCTTGGGGAGGCCTGCGGGATCCCGAGGCGGCTCTTGGGGAGGCCTGCGGGTTCGCATGGATAGGCGTCGGGCGCAGGTTCGGCCCCGGTATGACGCGGCAGCCCGGACAACATGGCAAAATTCTTCGGGTTCGCGGTATCCGAGGCCGTATCCGAGGTGCTGGGGCTCGTTTGGCGGGGCAGTCCTTGCATAGCGCCTGGTTGCGAGAAAATCCTGAAAGAGCCACCCTCTCCCAGCACCTTGCATTCCGAGGATTTTGCCAGATAGGGCAGGCTTCGGATGTGGTTTTGGGCCGTCGCGGCGGCGCATCCCGGTCGCCGCCGACGCTTGACCTTGGATTCCCGTCTTCCTACGCCCGTTCCGCCAAGGGCCGATCTCGGGTTCGTTTTGGGACGAGGCGAAAGCGGCAATCGGGATGCGCCCTTGTTGCCGTGCGAAACAGGGCGGCCCTTGCCGAGGCATCGACGCAAAGCCGAGTGGGGCTGCTGCACGCTCTGGACAAAAACGTCTTGATTCTTTATCTCATTCCGGAAATAATTGACAATGTATGCATTTGAACAGGTGTTTTCTTGAAAGCTGACGTCCTGGAGGCTTCAGATGCTCCAGAATCTATGGAATGGAGTCGATTTTGTCCACGAGCTTCGCATCCGTGTCGGTCGACGGGCGTTTGTCGTGGGTGGCCTGCCAGGTTTCCACGGAGCAACGACGGACGGGTGGCGCGCCGGCCGGGCATCTGCCGGGCACCAGAAAGAACCGAAAGCAAAACGAAGTGTTGCAAAATATTTAGCCGGTGATATAGTTTAGCAGCTAAATTGTTATCGAGGAACATGACAGGAGGCGGAGTGGACGGATCTTCGGAACAAAGCGTCGGGGCTTTCGGCTCGGCGTCCCAAGACGCCGCAGGCCCTGGCATGCCGGATTCCGGCGGGAGCGGCTCCTCCCGCACGCCGGCAGCCGCCGATCTTGGTTCGCCCGTATCTGGTACGGGCGAAGCCTCCGGCACGCGGCCCGTCGCCGGCCTTGGCGAGGCGGACTCCTTGGCCTCGTCGCTCGAAGAGATGAAGGGCGACTTCGTCGATCTCATGAGAAGGCTTCACCAGGCGCGCGCGACGTCGCGCACGGTGCCTGAGGGCGTGACCCCGGCAGAGGCGCGCGCCGTGCACGTGGTGTGGCTCATGAGCCGGCAGGGAGAGGCGGCGCGCCCAGGCAGCGTGGCCGCGCACATGCACACCACGCCGAGCGCTCTTTCCCAGATACTCAAATCGCTTGAGGAAAAGGGCCTGCTCGTGCGCCACCGCACGCGGGACGACTTTCGGGCCGTGGCGCTCGAGCTGACGGACGCGGGAAGCGCCGTGGCGCAGGAGACTGAGCGCTTGCACGTGGAGCACGCCAAAGCGGTCATCGCGTACGTGGGCGAAGAGGACTTCGCGCATCTGCTGCGCACCGTCGACCGCATCCTCGAATTCCACGAGCAGGCGTCCGCCCACGCCACCGTTTCCGCTCTCGAAGACGCCGTCCTGGAGTCTGCGGGCATGGCCTGCGGGCCTGGCTGCGCCGCGTGCGCTCCTGCGGGTGCGCCTGCAAGCCCCGTCGCATCCGGTCCCGCCGCCGCTTCCACGCCCGCCGCTTCCGCTCCCGTCCCCGTCGCCCCCTCCGAAGGAGGCCTTCCATGCGAATAGTGCGCTACCTGAAGAACTCCAAGCTCGCGGTCGTGCTCATCGTGTGCCTGCTCATGGTGCAGGCGTTCACCGACCTGGCCTTGCCCAACCTCACGTCGCAGATCGTGGACGTGGGCATCCAGCAGTCGGGCGTGGAGCACGCCGCCACCGACGAGATGAGCGCGGCCACCTTCGAAGAGGTGTCCATGATGCTGCCCGACGACGAGGAAGCCACGTTCCGCGCGGCCTACGACAAGACGGATGCGGGCACCTACCGCCTGAACGACCAAGGAAGGCGCGAGCAGGCGGAACTCGACCGCATGGTCGCGCTGCCACTCGTGGTCGTGCACAACGCAGACCGCATTCCCGAGCTCGACCTCGCCCAGGTGAAGCAGGCCTACGACCAGGGCGTCATCGAAAAACAGCAGATCCTGGACATGCTGGACAAAGCGAAGGAAAGCTTCGGCGACAACAGCGACACGCTCATCGAGCAGCAGGGCATCGCCGCCGCGCGCGCGGAATACGAGGACTTGGGTTACAACCTCTCTGACATGCAGATGGGCTTCCTTCTGCGCACCGGCGCGCTCATGCTGGGACTGGCCGCCTTGGGCATGGCGGTGGCGGTGGCCGTCGGGTTCATCGCCTCGCGCACGGCCGCCAAGGTGGGCCGCACGCTGCGCACGAAGCTGTTCGGCCGCGTGGTCGCCTTCTCCGAAAACGAGATCGGCCGCTTCTCGGCCGCCTCGCTCATCACGCGCGGCACCAACGACATCCAGCTCAT
>CAJFVW010000017.1 GCA_904420575.1 uncultured Gordonibacter sp. | reverse complement strand
GAGGATGCTTTCCTTTTCGCAGGGCCGCCCGCCGGGCGGCCCTGCGGCGTTTGCGGGGCCCCGGGGGCGCAGTCGCCCCCGGGGCCCTGTTTCCTTTTCCCCTGGTTTCGAACGTGTTTATTCTCTGCGGGGTTCAGACCGGTCTTTTTCGGACGGGTATACTGTCAAATAACACGTATATCTTGGTTTTCCCCTGCCAGAGAGGAATCATTCGTGAGTGAAAGAACGCAGGACGTGAAAAGCGTGGCTGACGAGGCGCTGCACGACGGGAGCAAGCTTGCGGAACTGATCGAGGCGTTGTCAGGCGGATCGCGGCGGACGCGCCAGAATGCGGCGCAGGTGTTGGCCGCGGTGGCGAAGGAGCGTCCGGACGCCTTGGTGCCGTACGGCACGGAACTGGTGGACGCGCTCAACCGGCCTGAAGCGCAGACTCGTTGGGAATGCCTGGACGTGCTGACGGGTCTGGTCGAATTCGACTCCCGCGTGTGCGACAAGGCGGTCCCTGGAGCGGAGACGGCATTGTTCGACGAAGAGAGCGGCCCGGTCAGGTTGGCAGCCATGCGGTTTCTCTGCCGTCTGGGCGCCACGACCGAAAACCGCTCGGAGCGTGTGTGGCCGCTCATCGACGAAGGCATCCAATGCTACCATGGCGATATGGAATTCCAGGACATGCTCGTCGCCGTCGTCGACTTTTCGGCCGGCTCGCTTTCCTCGCGCGTGAAGGGGGAGCTGGCGGCTCGCATGAAATTCGACGCCGCGAACGGCCGCGGGGCGCTCAAACGCCGCGCCGCTCAGATCCTAGAGAACGTATCGTGACGAGAGGGTGAAGACATGACGATTGGCGGGAACCCCTTCGCCGCACGTCTGGAAACCGACGGCGCGGCGTACCGGTATTTCCCGGTGGCATCGATAGAGGGAAGCGAAGCCTTGCCTTACGCGCTCAAGGTGCTGCTGGAGAATGTCTTGCGCAAGGCAGAAGACCCTGAAAGCGCCCGGGAGCTGGCGCGGCGCATCGTGGAGGCCGGCTTGGCGGGAACGGTGGGCGACGAGGTGGAATTCAGCCCGGCGCGCGTTCTGTTCCAGGACTTCACGGGCGTGCCGGTGTTCGTGGACTTCGCGGTCATGCGCGAGGCCTGCGTGGCGTTGGGAGGAGATCCCAAGAAGATCAACCCGCAGATCCCGTGCGATCTGGTGATCGACCACTCGGTCATCGCCGACGAGGCGGGATGCGCCGGCGCCCTCGAGGCGAACATGGCATTGGAGTTCGAACGCAACCGAGAACGCTACGACTTTCTGAAGTGGGCTCAGGAGTCGTTCGAGAACGTGCGCATCGTGCCGCCGGGAGCGGGCATCTGCCATCAGCTCAACATCGAGCACTTCGCGAGCGTGGTCATGCGTGCGCCTCAAGACACGGAGGCGGCCGACGACGAGCTTCCAACCGTGTACTTTGACACGTTGGTGGGCAGCGACAGCCACACGCCGACGGCCAACGGCATCGGCGTTCTAGGATGGGGCGTCGGCGGCATCGAGGCCGAGGCCGCGGCGCTCGGGCAGCCCATCACCACGCTGGTGCCGCGCGTCGTGGGCGTCAGGCTGACGGGCGCGCTGCAGCCGGGCGTGACCGCCATGGACGTCGCGCTCGCGTTCGCGCAGACGCTGCGCGCCAAGGGCGTGGTCGGCTGCTTCGTGGAATGCTTCGGCGAGGGGCTGGCCAGCCTGACGGCCACGCAGCGCACCTGCATCTCCAACATGACCCCGGAGTACGGCTGCACGTGCACGCTGTTTCCCGTGGACGGGCGCACCCTCGAATACCTGCGCCTGACCGGCAAAGATACCGAGCAGGTGGCGCTTGTGGAGGCCTACGCTAAGGCGCAGGGCTTCTGGCACGATCTCGACGCCCCCGAGCGCACGTACGCCGACGTGGTGGAGCTGGACCTGTCGACCGTGACCCGGAGCATCGCCGGTCCGTCCCGACCGCACGACCGCATCGGGCTGTGCGAGGCGCAGGAGCGCTTCCACGCGGTGTGCGCCGAGCGTGGACTCGACCTGACACGCGAGGTGCACGTGCAGGTGGACGGACAGGAGTGCGCGCTCACGCACGGGGCCTTGGCCATCGCGGCGGTGACCAGCTGCACGACTGCGACGGATCCGTCCATGATGGTCGCGGCTGGTTTGGTGGCACGCAACGCGGCGGCGCGCGGACTGCGTCCCCGCCCTTGGGTGAAGACCATCCTCGCGCCGGGCAGCCATGCCACGGAGCTTTTGTTGGAGCGGGCGGGGCTCATGGACGGCCTGCGCCAGCTGGGATTCCATACGTGCGGTTTCGGCTGCATGAGCTGCATCGGCAATTCCGGGCCCGTGCAGGGCACCCTGCATCGGGTGGCGAACGACATCGAACTGGCGAGCGTCCTTTCCGGCAACCGCAACTTCGAAGGCCGCATTTCCCCCGACGTGGCGCAGAACTACCTAGCTGCGCCGGCCGTGGTGGTGGCCTATGCGCTGGCAGGCACCATGGACGTGGACCTGGAGCACGACGCGCTTGGCTGCGACGCACAGGGCCGGCCGGTGCACCTGGCCGACATCTGGCCCTCCGACGACGAGGTGGCCGCGCTGGTGACCGAGCACGTCACGGACGACCTGTATGCGACGGGCACGCGCGACCTGTTCGTGGGGGACGCCGCGTGGGAAGCGCTCGGCGCGGAGCCGAGCGATGTGTTCTCGTGGGGCGACCGGTCCACCTATGTGCGCCGGCCTCCCTACTTCGACGGCATGGGTCGCTGTCCCGACGCGCCGGTGCCGATCGAGGGGGCTCGCGTGCTGGCGCTTTTGGGGGACTTCATCACGACCGACCACATCTCGCCCGCCGGGTCCATCGCCGCCGACTCTCCGGCCGCGCGTTACCTGCAAGAACACGGCGTCGCTCTTGCCGATTTCAACACGTACGGGTCGCGCCGCGGCAACCACGAGGTCATGATGCGTGGCACTTTCGCCAACGTGAAATTGGCGAACCTGCTGGCCGCAGGGAGGAAAGGCGGCTGGACGCGCGACTTCCTTTCGGGCGACGTGCGTCCGCTCTACGATGCGTCCGAGCATTATGCGCAGGAGCGGGTGCCTCTCGTGGTGGTGGCCGGCAAGATGTACGGCAGCGGGTCGTCGCGCGACTGGGCGGCGAAGGGCCCGGCGCTCCTGGGCATCCGCGGCGTGCTCGCCGAAAGCTTCGAGCGCATCCATCGGTCGAACCTCATCGGCATGGGCATCCTGCCCTTGCAGTTCCGTGACGGCGAAAACGCCGAGACGCTGGGTCTGGACGGGTCGGAGCGCTTCACGGTCGAGCCCGTCGACTTCTCGCAGGGGTTGCCCGAACCGCCGGTGGCGCGGGTGACCGCCGAGAAGGAGGACGGATCGCGCGTGGAGTTCCAAGCCGTCGTGCGCGTGGACACGCCCACCGAAGGCCGCTACTTCTTGCACGGCGGCATCCTGCCGTACGTGTTGCGCCAATTGCTGGGCCTGTCGGCCTGACCGAGCGGGGCGTTCCGGCAGGGAGCGGAATTGTAAAGTGGAAGCAACAACGGGCCCGACCTCGCAAGGTTGTCGGGCCCGTTGAGGTATAATGAGTGCCTTACTGCACGTGACACAGGGAAGGGATGCCGGTGAAACAGACATCCGGAATCGACGCGCTGCTCGAGGCGCTCAGGCAGTCAGGCATGAACGTGGACAGCGCAGGCTTTGGCGGAAAGGGCGGCTCCGACGCGGATCCGGCCTCGGCCGATGCCAAGGACGCGTCGAGTGCGCGGGGCGGAGCCGGCGGGGGCAGGGCTGCCACGCCGCATATCGAGATACCGTTCGCCGACCGTATGAAGACCTGGGGCAAGCGTGCCCTCATCATCGCCGCCATCGTGATCGTGCTCATTGCGCTGGCCGCCTATTGGTGGTTCCATCCACCCATCAACAT
The DNA here is from genome assembly GCA_904420575.1 of uncultured Gordonibacter sp. Classification (GTDB taxonomy): domain Bacteria; phylum Actinomycetota; class Coriobacteriia; order Coriobacteriales; family Eggerthellaceae; genus CAJFUR01. The sequence continues at coordinate 5,746 of CAJFVW010000017.1, read as the reverse complement.
CCATAGCACCGACACCTGGATGTTCGTGGCCATCTTCGTTCTTCTGCCGCTGTTCCTGGTGTTCTGGAGCCGCTCGCGCAGCTACGAGACGGGCACGTCGAAGCTGGATCCCAACCCGACGAAGTCCAAGGCGTTCAAATGGCTTTCCTTCGTGCCTGTCGCCGTCGTGCTGGTGGGCGTGCTGGGTGCCGTGGCGTCGCTGGCAGTGTTTCCGGGCAATGCCGAGAAGTACGCCACCGTCCTGGAGACTACCGACCTCGACTTCGCGTCCGACATCCAGGAAGTGAACTATTCCGAAATCCCCATCATCGACCGCGACTCGGCCATCCTGCTGGGCAACCGCGAGATGGGTTCCATCCCCGAATACGTGAGCCAGTTCGAGATATCGCCCCTGTACAGCCAGATCAACTACCAGGGCGAGCCGGTTCGCGTGAGCCCTCTGGGCTATGCCGACCTGTTCAAGTGGTTCACGAACCGCGAAGCGGGCATCCCGGGTTATGCCTTGGTGAACATGACGACTCAGAACGCCGAGATCGTGCGTCTGGGCGACCATCCCATCCACTATTCGCAGTCCGAACCGCTCGTGCGCAACATCGACCGCCACGTGCAGCTGAAATACCCCTTCTACATGTTCGACGAGAAGTCGTTCGAGATCGACGAGGAAGGCCAGCCGTGGTGGATCTGCCCCGTGCAGACGCGCACCATCGGGCTTTTCGGCGGCACGACCATCGAGCGCGTGGTCATGTGCAACGCGACGACCGGCGAATGTCAGGACCTCGCCATCGACGAGGTGCCGCAGTGGGTCGACCGCGCGTATCCGGCCGAGCTGCTGATCGAGCAGTATAACTGGAGCGGCAAGTACAAGAACGGATGGCTGAACTCGTTCTTGGGCCAGGAAGGCGTGGTGCAGACCACTCCGGGCACCGACGGCCAGGTGGGCTACAACTACATCGCGAAGGACGACGACGTGTGGGTGTACACCGGCGTGACGTCGGCGACTGCGGACAACTCCATAGTCGGGTTCGTGCTGGTGAACCAGCGCACCGCCGAATCGCACTTCTACAGCGTGCCGGGCGCCACCGAGGAGTCGGCCATGGGCTCGGCCGAAGGCCAGGTGCAGAACCTGCGCTACACCTCCACGTTCCCGCTGCTCATCAACGTGGCGAACCAGCCGACCTACTTCATGGCCCTGAAGGACGGCGAGGGCTTGGTGAAGAAGTTCGCCATGATCGACATCCAGCATTATCAGAACGTGGCCGTGGGCGACACGGTGGCGGACTGCCAGAAGGCCTATCTGGCGCTTTTGGCCACCAACGGCGTGGACACCGCCGGCGAGGCCATGGAGACGCTCGACGCGCAAGGCGTGATCGTGCATATGGCGCAAGCGGTGGTCGAGGGCAACTCCCACTTCTACGTGAAGCTGGAAGGGGACGAAAGCATCTACGACTTCGCCCTGCCGGGGCTCATTGAGATCGTGGGCTATCAGGAGGGCGACGTGATATCGTTCGCCTACCTGGAATCCGAGCCCACCAAGCCTGTCGAGAGCATCGCCGAGCCGGATGGCAGCGTGGTCGAGGCGTCGGGCGAACCGGCCTCCACCAATGAGGGCCCGGCTTCTGGCGAGCAGCAGGAAAAGAGCGGCGCCGAAGGCGGGCAGAATGCAGGCGGTGCGGCTGCGTAAAGGTTTTGCAGGAAGGTCGCCGTTGTGGTTGACATGCGGCGGCAATCCGCTAAACTACAGAGGTTGTCTCTCTGAGACGGCCGTTACAACGAAATAGTTCCGCTGCCCAAGACAGCAGGTACCGCAAGGTTCAATCGCATCGAAGATGCGGCCCGCCGAGGTGGTCGATACCGAATCGAAGTTTGTCGACCCCTGTTGTCCTGCAGCAGGGGTCGTGCTTTTTCTCAAGCGACGATCCCACCCGACGAGGGGCGGAACCCGAGTTTGAGGAAAAGGAGGTGTACTACATGCCCAACATGAAGAACCAAGAGACGCTTGCCCAGATAAAGGAAGAGCTGGAGGGAGTGTCTGCCGTGTGGGTCGTGGACTACTGCGGCCTGACGGTGAAGGAGATCCAAGAGCTTCGCTCGAACATCCGCGAGACCGGCGCCACCATGAAAGTGTACAAGAACACGCTCATGCACATCGCGCTGGCCGAGTCCGACCTGCCGACGCTCGACGACATGCTGGAGGGCCCGAGCGCGTTCGTGTTCGCCGGCTCCGACGTTGCCGCTGCGGCCAAGGCCGTGAAGAACTTCGCGAAGAAGAACCCCAACCTGGAGATCAAAGGCGGTTTGATGGAAGGTGCGGCCGTTTCTGCCGCCCAGGTGGAGGCCATCGCCTCGCTGCCGTCCCGCGAAGAGCTCCTGGCGCAGATCGCCGGTGCCATTTCGGGCGTCGCACGCGGCCTTGCCGTTGCCCTCAATGGCGTGCCGAGCGGACTGGCCCAGGTCACGAAGGCCGTGGCCGACCAGAAGGAAGCTGCCTAAGACGCAGCAGGGCGGCCTGAGACGAGCCGCCTGACCGAAGGAAACGAGAAGGCCAGAAGAAACTGGCCGCTTTGAAAGGAAACGAACATGGCTGTTACGCGTGAAGAGATCATCGAAGCTTTGAAGGAAATGTCGTTGCTCGAGGCGTCCGAACTGGTGAAGGACATCGAGGAGACCTTTGGCGTGTCCGCCGCCGCCCCCGTGGCCGTGGCTGCCGCCGCTCCTGCGGAGGCTGCTGCTGCCGAGGAGCAGACCGAGTTCGACGTGGTGCTGGAAGGCTTCGGCGACAACAAGATCGCCGTCATCAAGGTCGTTCGCGAGATCACGGGCCTGGGCCTGAAGGAAGCCAAGGAAGCCGTGGAGAGCGCTCCCAAGGCCATCCAGGAGGGCGTGAACAAGGAGAAGGCCGAAGAGATCAAGGCCAAGCTGGAAGAGGCCGGCGCTGCGGTGACCCTCAAGTAACACGTGCACGCGGCCGCATGGCCGTCGCGCCTGCTTGACGATCGGGACCCGGAGGAAACTCCGGGTCCTTTTCTTTTGTACGCCCGCAGGCTCCCGCGGGGGGGGACGGATATTTGAGATGGGGGCCGCTCCTGCAAGGGGGGGCACGCGGATCCCCTTGCTGGCCAGAGGCGGACCCCTGCAACTGCATCCCGAATGCTGCGGCAAAGGCGGGCGCCGGTGCTCGCGCGGGCTGGAGGGGGCGCAAGCTGCAGCCTGGGCCTGGAATGAGCCGAACCGTAACGGAAAGATTACGGTCGGGAAACGGATCGTTTGGTTTTGGTCGACGGTTCGGTGTCGCGTCGTATAGTGAGCGCATTGCATTCACGACGACGAAGGAACAACCATGCAGATCAAATACCTGTCCACCGCTTGGAACGACATAAGGCAATCGCCCGGCTGGCTTGCGAAAGCGTTGCTGCTCGGCTTGGTGGCCTGCATCCCGATATTCGGGTGGATCGTCGTGTACGGGTACCTGTACGGCTGGGCGCGCGACATGGCGTGGGGCGTCCATGCGCCCCTTCCTGCACGCATCTTCGGCAACGAGGACGGAAAGCTGTACAGCCGCGGCTTCTTCGTGTTGGTCATCGCCTTCGTCTTTTCGCTTCTGCCCGGCGTCATCGAGGTGATCGGCGTGATCATCGGGTCGGGGCCGTTCTGGTTCTGGGGTCATTCAGGCTATGGGTTCGGCCTGTTCTCGGTGGGGATCGGCGGTCTGGTCTTCGTGGCTTCGATTGCGGCGATGTTCTTCGTGGTGCTGTTCAGTTGGGTGGGCTCCATGCGCATGAGCATCTATGGCAGGCTTTCGGCCGGTTTCCAGTTCGGCAAGATATGGTCCATGGTGCGGCACGACTTCGGCGGCCTGCTGCGCATCCTGGGCATGGCCATAGTGCTGGCGATCGGCATCGGCGTGGTGGTGGCCGTGCTCGCGTTCGTCGTGGTGCTGGTGGCGTTCCTGGTCGGCGTGCTGGCGACCGGTGGCAACCTGAACATAAATGCGCCCTATCTGAGTGGCCCCGTCCTGGGCCTGACCTTCGCCGTCGGAGGCGTGTCGATCCTGCTTTCCGCAGTCGCCGGGTATGGCGGCATGGTGGTGGCCGTGTTCACGATCATGATGGTGACGCGTGCCTTGGGCTACTGGACGCGCCAGTTCGACGTGCCGGCATGGCGCGGCCAAGACGATCCGATGCCGTTCGAGATGCGAGGCACCTATCCGCCGCGGCAGTAAGAGGCATCGCAAGGAGCGCGGCCAAGGCAGGATCCTGCGGCAAACGGCGCTGTGACGCCGCAGGAAGGGCGTCGCAGTGGTCGGGGGCAGGTCGGGCTTCGCGGCCTGTGGGCGGCGCGCAGGCCGGGCTTCGCGCCTGCCTCGAAAAGAGCCTTGCGGCAACAGGTGTCGGGCAGCCTGGGCCTCGCATCCGCCTCGGCTGCGTCCTCAGTCGTGCGGCGCGCACCACAGCGACATGACGGCGTAGGACCGGTAGGGCCTCCAGGCCTCGCTCAGCCGTTCGATCTCCTTGGGCGTGAGGCCGGGAAAGCCCAGCTTCACGCCGTAGTCGGCGGCGGGAAAGCCGTCCGTGTAGTGGAATGCGCGCATGAGCAGGTAGTTGGCCGTCCAGGGACCGATGCCGGGCAGGGCGACGAGCTTCTGCAGGCTCTGCTGCGCGTCGCACCCGGCTCCCCATTCGAGCGAGCCGTCGGCAAACCCTTCGGCAAGCAGCCGGATGGCCTGGGCGCGCCGTTTGATGATGCCCAGCTCCCCCATGGCTTCCACGGCCTCGTCGCTGGCGAAGGCGGAAGGGTCGGGAAACACCGTGTCCAGCCCTTCGAAAGGCGTGTCGCAGGGGATGCCGAACCGTTGCGCCAGCCTGCCGGCGAGCGTGTTGGCTGCCTTGACGGTGATCTGCTGACCGATGATCGCGCGCACCGACATCTCGAATCCCCCGAAGCTGCAGGGAAGGCGGATTCCCTCGATCCGGTACCGTTCCCCCGCCTGCCGGTGGAAGCCGGAAAGCGCGTGCGACACCTCGCCGGGAAGGCAGTCGGCGTCGAAGAGCCGCCGGGTCTTGGCCGCAAGCTGCGCGACGTGCGGCGCGAGGGATTCCGACACGCTGAGCAAAAGGCGGCTTTTCGCCGGGTCGTCTTCGACGGTTATCCAGCCCGTGTCGTCCCCGATGGCGCAGGTGCGGGCGTAGCGGCCCCCGTCCACCGTCTCCACGCCCCGGATGGCGCGGAACGCGAGGAAATCCACTAGCAGGTCATGGCGGTAGGGCGTGCGGTATCCCAGCGCGACCACGAGGGCTTCCGAGCGCCGTTTGGGCCTCATCCTTCCGATGTCCAGGCGGTAGGATACTTGGAAGTCGCGCGCGAGGGCGTGCATGTCTGGATAGCCGCAGGCGTGCGCGATCGTGTCGGGGGCAAGGCCGGTCTGGGCAAGCAGCGTTTTCGCCAGGAGCCGACGGGCGGTCTGCTCGTACTGCCGGGGCGTGGCGCCGTACGTCAGCGCGAAGAGGGCACCCACGTCGATGCCGGCAGGCGCATCCAGGCGGAGCGTGGCGCAGGCGCGTTCGAAGCAATCGGGAGAGGCCAGGTTCTCCTCGATCAACGACGCGAGTGCCGTGGCCGGGTCGTTCGCCACCACGGGCAGCCGGGGCGCGCTTTCGGGACAGCAGCGCAGGCAGGGGCGGAAGCCTGCGGCTTCGGCGGCGGCCGCGCTGGGGAACACGGTCAGGTTCTGAGGATTCACGTGTGCGGT
>CAJFVW010000016.1 GCA_904420575.1 uncultured Gordonibacter sp. | reverse complement strand
GCTGGGGTGGATGATGGGACTCGAACCCACGATCTCCAGAGCCACAATCTGGCGCCTTAGCCAACTAGGCCACACCCACCATGGCGCAAGGAAGGATTATACGGGTTTGGCCGAGGTCGCGCAAGGGGTCAAATCGCAGGAACTTCCCTGCGCACGAAGGCGGGAATGCGGGCGGCGAGGCGGTACCCTTGGTCGTACAGCCCCTCCAGCACCTGCCGGTCCCGCGAGAGCGTGTCCGCGTCGACGCCTTCGGGCGCCACGATGAGCGCGCGGCCTTCACGTTCGAGCCGCTTGACGCGCTCGACGGCGCCGTTGTAGCGTCCCGCACGCTGTCGCAGCGCCTCGGCGGCGCGGGGAAAGCGCAGCTTCATCAGGCAGTACAGCGTGCGGTCGCGCGCGAACGACCGCACATGGTCGCGCGGCTTCGTGAGCACGACCACCACGCGGTCGCAGCCGTCGGCCAAGGCGCGCTCCACCGGCACCGGATCGGCGATGCCCCCGTCGAAGTACACGCGGCCCTCCCAGCGGCAGGGACGGCACACCACGGGGATGCCGCTCGAGGCCTTCAGGATGCCGAAGTCGTCGCGTTTCAGGTCCGCCTTGTCGAAGTACACGGCGGAGCCGTCGGAAGCGTCGGTGGCCACCACCTTCAGGCCGCACGGGTTGGCCATGAGCGCGTCGTAGTCGAGCGGGTTCTCGCCATTTGCGTTCGAGAGCACCGAGTACACGTAGTCCAGGTCCAGATAGGAGCCCTTGCGCACGAAGTTGCGCAGGCTCATGTACTCCTTGCGCGCGGCGTACTCGGTGTAGAACAGCCGGTTGCGCCCGCGCTGCCCCGCCAGAAACGCCACCGCGTTGCCGCTGCCCGCCGACACGCCCAGCACGTAGTCGAACGCCACGCCCTCGTCGAGGCAGCGGTCGAACACCGCCGCCCCGAAGATGCCGCGCAAGCCGCCTCCCACGTCCACGATGCCGATCATGCCCGCCCCTTCCGCTTCTCGCTTTGGCGCCGCGTCCTGCGCGCGCAGGACGCGGCTCAAGGCCCCCATGATAGCGGCAGGGGATGCGCGGCCACCGACCCGCAACCGTCCCGTCACGCGTTCGTGAACCGGGGCGAGCCGAAAAGGCAGACGGCAACGCCTGCGGGCGGGGCCGCCCGTGCCGGCGGAAGCGTCGGGCGGGGCGAACCTGCGAGCGAAGGCCCCTGGCGGCCGCACGCCGCCCGCGCGCAAGCGCTGCGCCCCTATTCCCTGATCATGCGGCGGGCGGCCAAGAAGGTGACCAGGAAGTACGCACCGTACACGGCCAAGAACGCCCCGGCGCATGCAAGGGCCATGGCGCCGATGTCCAAATGCCCGAACACCGCCACCACGTCGGTCACCACCACGAGCGCGCAGCACGCGTGCGCCACCGCCAGCAGAAGCGGGAACAGGAAGTAGACGAGCACCTGCGCGAACAGCGCGCCGTCGATCATGGGGCGCGGCGCTCCCAGCTTGGCGACGAGCCCATAGCGGCGAGCGTTGTCGGACGCGTCGGAGAGCTGCTGGATGGCGAGCAGGGCGGCGCAGGCGATGACGAGCACGAAGCCCAGGTAGATGGCCAGATACGCCACCACGGTGGACAGGCCGACGCTCTGGTCCGCCACGTCGGTGCGCGTCATGACCAGCGAAACGGGCCACGTGTCCGCGCGGTCGGTGTCAGACACCGCTTCCGCCATCTGCCCGAACGCCGCCTCGTCGGCATCGGTGGCGCACTGCACGTCGAGAACCGACTGCAGGATGACCGCGCCCTGCGGCACCGCTGCGTCCGGCACCACGACGGTGCCGGTGTTTAGGGGAAACGGCGTGGTCCACAGGCAGTCGCCCGAAAACGCCGCCACCCTGAGCGCCGTGCCGCCCACCGCAAGCACGGTGCCCCGCTCCACCACCTCCCGGTAGAACCCGCTCGTGATGTCGGAATCGCTCATGACGACGCACTCGTCGTCCCCCAACACGAACGGCTCCAGCCCCGCCAGCTCCCGGGCCGCGTTCACCTGGGAAAGCCGGGCCACGTACACCGGGTACGCCCCGTACCCGCCGTTGACGGACGCGCCGGCGAAGTCTGCGAGAGACAGGCCGCTCGCCTGCTCGACGTCGTCCATGACCAGCCCGTCGGCAGGATCCACCAGCAAATCCACCTGGGCCGCGCCCGCGACCACGGCATCGAAGTCGCCCGCGCCCACGGCCTCCACGCTGTGGCGCATGCCTTCCACCATGTCGAAGCCCACGCCCTGCGCATACTCCCCGAACGGCCCCAAGGCCGCAGGCTCGTAGCCGCTCCCGCTCGTGTAAGTGCCGAAATTCGTGGTGACGCTCGCGCTGTAGGGCGTGCTCTTCTCGAGCGACCCTTCCAGGGTGTTGCGGATGCCGATGCCGCCGCACACGCTGGTGATGGCCAAGAACAGCACGAGGCACACCACGGACAGAGACGCGAAGGTGGTGTTCACCCGCGCGGACAGCTGCCGCAGCGTGAACATGTTCAGGCCTCGCAGGTACAGCGGGCGCACCGTCTGCGCGAGCCTGAGCAGAAAGCCGGACAGCGCGTAGAAGAACAGCACCGTGCCCACGCACACGAGCGCGGTGGCGGCGGCGAACTCGGGCGAGGGCTCCAGAAGCCCGTTTTCCAAAAGCAGCCGGTACGCCGTGCCGATAAGCGCCAAAGACGCCAGGAACAGCACGAACGACAGCGGCAGGTTGCGCAGGCGCAGCTCCTCGTGCCTGCTTTCGGCGTGCAGCAGGTCCACGAGGCGCGCCCGGGACACCGTGCGCGCGTTCACCACCGCGGCCAGCACGAAGATGGCGGCGAACACCGCCACGGTCTGCCCGAGCGCGCCGGGCGAGAACACGAAGGCGAACCCGGCCGCCTGCGCCACGTCGGCCTCGAACAGCGCTGACGTGACCCACAGCAGCAGCTGGGACAAGCCCAGCCCCACGACGAGGCCCACCGCTAGCGAGGCCGCGCCCACGACCAGCGACTCCCATGCCACGATGCGCACCACGTCGGAGGTGCGCATGCCCAGCACGAGGTAGAGGCCGAACTCCTTCTTGCGGCGGCGCACGAGGAAGCGGTTCGCGTACACCACCAGGAACACCAGCACGAACGCGATGAAGACGGACACGCCGCCGACGACCATGCCCAGAAGGTCGAACATGCGGTCCTGCGTCTCGGAAAGGGCCAGCACGCCCTGCTGGGCGGTCATGGAATTGAACGCGTAGAACACCGCCACGCCCAGCACGACGGTGAGGAAGTACACCCCGAAGTCCCGCAGGGACTTGCGCACGTTGCCGAGCGCCAGCCTAGCAAGCATCGGACATCCCCTCCCCCATCCCCGTCGCCACGTCGACGATCCTGCGATAGAAGGCCGCCCGGTCGGCGGCGCCGCGCCGCAGCTCGCCGGACAGGCGGCCGTCGCGCAGGAAGAGGATGCGGCTGCAATAGCTGGCCGACGTGGAGTCGTGCGTGACCATGAGGATGGTGGCGCCCATACGGTTGAGGCAGGACAGGGATTCCAGCAGCTGGCGGGCCGATGCGGAGTCGAGCGCGCCGGTCGGCTCGTCGGCCAGCACGAGCGAGGGGCGTCCCACCGTGGCCCGCGCCGCCGCGACGCGCTGCCTCTGGCCGCCGGAGAGCTGGTAGGGGTACTTGGGCAACACCTCTTCTATGCCGAGCGTGCGGGCAGCCTCGCGCACGCGCTGCTCTATCTGGCGCGACGGCACCTTCTGGATGGTCAGCGCCAGGGCTATGTTCTCGAACGCCGTGAGCGTGTCCAGCAGGTTCGCGTCCTGGAACACGAAGCCCAGCTCGTCGCGCCGGAACTTCGCCAGGGCGCCGCCGGAAAGGCCGGTCACCTCCCGGCCGCCCACCACGATCTGTCCCGCCGTGGGCGCATCGATGGTGGCAAGGCAGTTGAGCAGCGTGGACTTTCCCGACCCGCTCGGCCCCATGAGTCCCAGGAACTCTCCCGCGCCCACGGAAAAGCCCACATGGTCGAGCGCCAGCGTCACGTTGCCTTCGGCACGCCTCCTCCCCTCGTCGCCATAGCGCTTGACCAGCCCGCGCACCTCCACGACCGCAGCGTGCGCCTCCGTCGTCTCCGTCATGTCCCTGCTCCTTTCGCACCTTCCTTTTCGTGACGTTCCCAGTGTAGGGTCGGGACCTGACGCGCTCCTGCAGGCAACCTTGCAGCCAGCTTGTCCGTCCTTGCGTTTGCCTTACGAAGGCCGTCCCGCGCGCACGCGGCGGGCGCGGTTGTGCTTTAATGAAGCCTGGCGATCCGACGCCACCGGCGCCTGCAGCCGACGGCAGGCGGGGTTCGCGGAAGGGAGAGAGGAGACGGGGACATGGCAGGCGGTTTCGGCATGATCGAGGCGCATCTGCGCGACAAGCGCATCCTGCTCGTGGACGACGAGCAGGACCTGGCGCGCATGGTCGGGACCATCCTCAGGGGATCGGGCTTCGCGCAGCCGACGCTCGCCCACGCGGGAAGCGAGGCGCTTGCGCTGGTAGACGAAGCGCGACGAGTCAAAGAGCCGTTCCACCTGTTCGTCCTCGACGTCATGATGCCGGGCATGGACGGGTTCGAGCTTCTCTCCCGTATCCGCGAGAGGCCGGAGCACGCCTCCACGCCCGCGCTTTTCCTGACGGCGAAGGACGGCCCCACCGACCGCGTGTCGGGCCTGGCCCTGGGGGCCGACGACTACGTGGCGAAACCGTTTCTGCCCCAGGAGCTGGTGCTGCGCATCGCCGCCGTGCTCAGGCGCTGCTATGCGCAGGAAAGCCCGCTTCTGGAGCTGGACGCTTCCGTGGTGGACTTCGACACCGCCGAGGTGCGCCGCGCGGACGGGCAGACCGCGGTCCTCACGGCCAAGGAGCACGAGATACTGAGCGTGCTCGCCCGCAACCTCGGGCGCATCGTGACCATCGACTCCTTGTGCGAGGCGTGCTGGGGCACGTCGTTCGGCTACGAGAACTCGCTCATGGCGCATATCCGGCGCCTGCGCGAGAAGATCGAGGCGAACCCGTCCGCACCCGTCGCGCTCGTCACGGTCAAGGGCCTCGGCTACAAGCTGAACGCGAGACGGTAGGGAGGGCGCATGGGCACGCGCAGGCGCCGCCGCGGCGGCTTTGCCTGGTTCTTCAGCAAGCAGCTGCTGGCATTCCTCGCCCTGGCGTTCCTGGTGATCGTCGTCGACTTCTTCCTGTACGCGTTCATAGCCGTGTGGGAATCGGACCAGCACTTCGACCAAGGGTCCCCCGCCACCCTCACGCGCAGGGTCGATGCAGGCCTGGTGCAGGAGGCGGGCACGTGGACGCTCGACGGCGAGGCGGCCGATGCCCTGGACGCCCAGGAAGCCTGGGCCCTGCTCGTGGACGCGCACGGCACGGTGGCGTGGGAGCGCGGCGTGCCAGCCGACGTGCCGCGCACCTTTTCGATCAACGACGTGGCCGTGGCGGCGCGCTACGGCTCCATCGAAGACCATCCTTCGTTTTTCTGGGACCGCGCGGACGGCCTTCTGGTAGTGGGCTTCCCGCAGGGGTCGTACTGGAGCATGTCGTTCACGTACCCCGAGTCCACCATGCGCAACCTGCCGCTGTACGTGCTGCTGCTCTTCGGCGTGGACTTCCTCATCCTGTTCGTGTACGTCCTGCGCTCCCGGCGCAGGACGCTGCGCACGGTGACGCCCGTGACCTCGGCGCTGGAGGACCTTTCCGAAGGCCGCCCCGTGGAGCTTTCCCTCAAGGGCGACCTGCGCGATCTGGGCGAGCAGATCACCGAGACCTCGGCCATCATCCAGCGCAAGGACCGCGCGCGCGAGCAGTGGATCCGCGGGGTGTCGCACGACATCCGCACGCCGCTCACCATGATCCTAGGATACGCCGACGGCATGGCCAACGATCCCGCCAACCCCGCCGACGTGCGCGCCCAGGCCGCCCACGTGCGCGCCCAGGCGCTGAGGATCAAGGACCTGGTGCTGGACCTGAACAGCGCCTCGCAGCTGTCGAGCGACCTGCAGCCGCTGCAGGTCGAGACCGTCTCTCTGCCGCGGCTTCTGCGCGCAGTGGTGGCCTCCCACGTGAACGAGGGCCACGACGAGAGCCATCGGCTGGAGCTGGTGGTGGAAGAGGACGCGGCCGACGCCTGCGTGCAGGCCGACGAACGCCTTATCGTGCGCGCGGTGGAGAACGCGCTCGCCAACGCGCGCCTGCACAACGGGCAGGGCTGCTCCATCGAGGTGCGCCTGTCCGTGGTGGCGGCCGGCGTGCCCGAGCCGCCGAGGAAGGGGCGCTTCGCCTTCTTCCGCTCCCGGCACGGCGACGCCGACACGGGAGGCGGGACGCAGGCCGATGCGGCGCAGGGCGCAGGCAGCCTGACGCGGAAGGCGCAGGAAGGCGCACCGAACGCCTGGGCCGTCGTCTCCGTGTCCGACGATGGCGTGGGCGCCACCCCCGAAGAGCTGGCGGCGCTCGAGGCGCGCCTGGCGCGCGCCCGCATGGACGGCGAGGCGGAAGAGGATGCGGGAGGCCACGGCCTGGGGCTCGTGCTGGTGGACCGCATCGCGCGTGCGCATGGGGGCGCGCTGTCCCTCGCCTCGGGCCCCGCAGGGGGCTTTACGGTGCGTCTGGAGCTGCCGCTCTACTGAGGCCGTCCCAAGGTCGCGCACGGCGGCTCCGGCCGCCGTGCGCGAACCGCCCCCCGAAGCGGGCCTGCAAAGCGGCAGAGTTGTCCCGATTCCATGCCACTTTGGACGGATCCGGTTCGAAAAAAGGTACAATGCAGACATTGTCTACAATCGCTCGCGACGCAGGCCGCCACGGCGTCGAACCTTGAAGGGCCGCGAGGCGTCCGAGCGTGCCCGACCCGCCCCGTCAAGGAGGACGCCCATGGCAATGCTCGTGCTCGCCTTGCTTTTGCTGGCCGCCGTCCTGGTGTCCTCGGTCATCGACCAGCTGGTTCCCAAGGTGTCCTCGCCGCTCATCCAGATCGGCCTGGGGCTCGTCATTGCCTTGTTCGCCCCGTCGCAGATCCGCATCGGCCTGGATCCCGACCTGTTCCTGGTGCTGTTCATCGCGCCCCTTCTGTACGACGAGGCGAAAAGCGTGGACAAGGCGGCCTTGTGGCGCAACCGCAGGCCCGTGCTCTCGCTCGCCATCGGGCTGGTGGTGGTGACGGCGCTCGTGCTGGGATTCGCCGTGCACGCGGTGATCCCGTCCATCACGTTGGCGTCGGCATTCGCGCTCGGCGCCGCACTCGGTCCCACCGACGCCGTGGCCGTGGCCTCGCTCTCCAAGGAAACCAACATTCCCGAGCGCCAGAAGAGCATCCTGGAAGGCGAGTCGCTCATCAACGACGCCTCCGGCATCGTGTCGTTCCAGTTCGCGCTCGCGGCGGCCGTCACCGGGTCCTTTTCCCTCCTGGACGCCTCCGTCGACTTCGTCGTGAGCTTCTTCGGCGGCATCCTGTTGGGCGTCGTTTTGGGCTACGTGGGCAACTTCCTCGTGCGCCGCGTGCGCTCCATCGGGTTGGAGAACACGACGTTCCACGTGCTCTTCGAGGTGTTCACGCCCTTCATCATCTACCTGGTGGCCAACGCCTTCGGCGCGAGCGGCATCATCGCCGTGGTGGCGGCAGGCCTGGTGAACGTCATCTCGCCGCGTGCCATCGGGCCGTCCATCTCGCGCATGAACATCGTCTCGTCCAGCGTCTGGCGCGTGCTTTCCTTCGCCCTCAACGGCGTCGTGTTCGTGCTGTTGGGCACGCAGCTGCCCAACGCCATGCGCCGCACCTGGGACGACCAGACCATCGACAACTTCGTGCTCGTGGGTTACATCCTGGCGCTCACGTTCCTGCTGCTTCTCATCCGCTTCCTGTGGGTGCTCGCCATGGAGCGCGTGCGCAACCGCATGGGCGACGACCCGCATCGGCTGAGCAAGGCCGACCTGAAGTCGGCCCTCGTCATGGCGCTGGCCGGGCCGAAAGGCACCATCACGCTGGCCGTGCTGTTCACCATACCCGTGCTGGTGGACACCAGCCCGGCCACCTACTTTCCCCAGCGCGACCTCATCATCTTCCTGGCATGCGGCGTCATCGTGGTCACCTTGCTGATCGCCACGTTCGTGGTACCGCTCCTGGTGCCCAAGCGCGAGCGAGAGAAGGACGAGGTCCAGCAGGACGAGACGACGTGCAACATCGAGATCCTGCGCAACGTCGTGGAGGAGCTGACCGCCCGCCAGACGCCCGAAACGCGGCGCGCCACGCGCACGGTCGTCCATTCCTACAACGAGCGCATCGCGCGCATCAAGGAGACCCACGGCCTGGAGGACGAGCCGAACGTGGCCCTGCGCCTGCAGGCCCTGCGGTGGGAGCGCGACTACGTGGGAGAGCTCATCGAGCGGGAAGAGGTCTACCCCATCGTGGGCTATCAGTACCAAAGCCGGCTCTCCCACATCGAGAAGCTGCTCAAGCACAACGCGGGCCGCTGGACGGCCCAGAACGCCTACCTGCGGCTGCGCGCGCTTTTGCGCTCGCTGTTCCATGGCATCGTGCGCGGGCTGCCGGGCGTGTCCATGCCCGAACGCTCCGAGGCCATGCGCGACGTGCAGGTGAAGGCCGCCGAGCACGTGATGGGCAAGCTGCAGCAGGCCATCGCCGATTCCGACGTGCCCACCGAAGACGCGAGCGCCCTGCTTCTGGAATACCAGCGCACCTGCATGGCGCTGCGCAACGCGAATCCTTCCATCACGGCCATCGCCCGCGCGAACGACAAGGTGGAGGACGTGCGCCGCCTGGGGCTGCGGCTGGAGCTGGAGCAGATCCAGACCATGTACGAGGAAGAGCGCCTCTGCCGCGACACGGCGAAGCGCCTGCGCGAGAACGTCTACCTCATGCAGGTGGATCTGGAAGACAACGTGTAGGAAGGCGTGCGGGAGGACGGCACGCCGGGG
>CAJFVW010000015.1 GCA_904420575.1 uncultured Gordonibacter sp. | reverse complement strand
TGGGTGCGCGCGCAGGAGGCGGCGCAGATGTCGGCCAGGCGCGTCGTGTTGGACGAGTTGCGCCCCCCGACGACCACGATGGCGTCCACCTGGGCCGCCAATTCCGCCGCAGCCTCCTGGCGCTGGCGCGTGGCGAAGCAGATGGTGTTCTTCACCTCGGGCTCGATGCCTCGGGCCTCTAGCGCCCCCACCACCGCGTCGAGCACCTCGCGTGTCTGCGTGGTCTGCACGACCACGCCCACGGGCGCAACAAGGCCGTCCGGCACGTGCTCGGGAGCCGTGGCGACGAGCACCTGCCCGCCCGCCTCGCGCGCGCAGGCCACGAGCCCTTCGACCTCGGGATGGCCCGCCTCCCCCACGACCACCACCTGCCCGCAGCGCAGCGCCAGGTCGGCCGCCGCCTTCTGCGCGAGGGCGACGTGCGGGCAGGTGGCGTCGATGACCGCCAGGCCGCGTGCGTCGAGCGCCCGGCGCACTTCGGGCGTCACGCCGTGGCTGCGGACGACGACAGCCCCTGCGTCCACGTCCTCCACGCGCCGCGCCACCCGCACGCCGCGCGCCTCCAGCTCGGACACCACCTTCGGGTTGTGGATGAGCGGACCGAGCGTGTGCGTGTCTTCGCCGTCCAGGATGGCGGCATACGCCATGTCGAGCGCCCGCTGCACCCCGTAGCACGCCCCGGCGTGCTTCGCACGGACCACGTTCATGCGCGCACCCCCTCTTCGCGCCGGCCGCCTTCCGCATCGCCGGCACCTTCCACCAGCTCGGCCGTCGTGTGCGCGGGAACGGGATGTTCGGCGAACACCTGCGTGAAGTCACGGCCGTCGGGGAACAGCGCCACCATGTCCACCTGGTCGCGCGGCACGCGCAGCGACAGCGCGAAGCATTCGCGCATGGCGTACCACGTGCAGCCGTCCAGCCGGTCCTCCTTCGGCAGGAAGTCGAAATCGCTCACCAGCAGCGGATCGCCGTATTCGATGGTGATCTTGGGGAAGCGGAAGAACTTGCCCTTCTGCTTCACGTATTCCGCGTTGCGCACGGTCATGGGCAGGATGGGCGCATGCCCCATCTTCGCGATGAAGGCGGCTCCAGAATGGATCTCGGGCTTCCGGTCGCTCTTGCCGCGGCGGGTGCCTTCGGGCAGGATGCCCACCACCTCGTTGTTCTTGAGCATGCGCGTGGCACGCTTGATGGCGGTGCGGTCGGCGGCGTCGCGTTTGACGGGGAACGCCCCCACGCGCGAAAGGATTTGGCCCACCAGGCCGTGCGCGTTGCCGAACAGGTTTTCGCGCCCCATGAAGCGCACCCACTGCGAAGGGCGCGCCGCCAGGTACATGAACGCCACGTCCAGAAACGACGTGTGGTTCGCCACCACCAAGACGCCGCTTCGGTCCTTGAATCCGCGCAGGCTCTCGCGGTGGTCCACCCGGTAGCGGAAGCATATCTTGAACACGGAGGCCAAAAACGCCCAGATGACGTTGCCGGCCCAGTGCGGCACCTGTTTGCCCGGGGCCGTGCCGCCGAGCGGCAGGTCCCACATTTTCTCGTAAGGAAGGAACAGGCTCATCGCTCGGACGTCCCTCCCCGGTCGTTCGCGGCGCCGGCACCTTCCGCCCCGCGGGCAGCAGAGCATATCTGGTCGATCACGTCCTCGATATAGCGGTCGGTGGAGTCCAGGCGCACGGCGTCGTCTGCCGGGCGCAGCGGAGACGTGGCGCGCGACGAGTCGTGCTCGTCGCGTCGGCGGAGGTCGGCCAGCACCTCGTCGTAGTCGATGGAGCCCACGCCGCGGTCGACGTTCTGCCGCACGCGCCGGTGCGCGCGCTCTTCGTCGGAGGCGGTCAGGAACACCTTGACCTCGGCCTCGGGGAACACCACCGTGCCGATGTCACGTCCTTCCACCACGTAGTCGCCCGCGCGCCCGATCCGGCGCTGTTGGTCCACCAGGGCGGCGCGCACGGAAGGCGCGGCCGACACGGGGCTGACTGCGCGGTCGATCTCGGCGGTGCGGATGGCGTCGGTGACGTCCACGCCGCCGATGGACACGCGCCGGGGCACGGGGTCGCCCTCGACGTGGCCGAACTCGATGTCGAAGTCGCGCGCCACGCGCCCGAGCGCCGCGTCGTCGTCCAGCGGGACGCCGCTCTGCATGGCCTGCCACGCCACGGCACGGTACATGGCCCCCGTGTCCAGGCACGAGAACCCGAGCTTCTTGGCGACGGCCTTCGCGACCGTCGATTTCCCGGCCCCGGAGGGCCCGTCGATGGCTATGATCATTGCGCCAACCTCTGCATGTCGGAAAGGAACTGCGGATAGCTTATCTTCACGGAGTCGAAGTTCTTCACGGCCACGGGGGCGCTGCCGGCAAGGCCCGCGAGCGCCCACGTCATGGCCAGACGGTGGTCGCACTTCGAATCGAGCACCAGGCCGGACGGCACGCGCAGGCCGGGCTGGCCTTCCACGAACAGGTCGTTGCCGTCCTCCCAGGCGTCCACGCCCAGAAGCGCCAGGCCCTCCACCACGGCCGCCAGACGGTCGGTCTCCTTCACGCGCAGCTCACCCACCTCGCGGAACACGGTCACGCCGCGGGCATGCGCCGCCACGAGCGCGAGCACCGGCACCTCGTCGACGATGGAGGCGATCTTCTCGGCAGGCACCTCGCAGCCGTGCAGGTTCGGCACGTGGCGCACCGAGATGGATCCGAAAGGCTCCTTGCCTTCCGCCCCCTTGTGGCGCAGCGTCACGTCGGCCCCCATGCGCTCGAGCGTGCGCGTGAAGCCGATGCGCGCCGTGTTCAGGCTCACGTCCTCGATCACGATGTCGCTGCCGCGCACGAGCGCCGCCGCGCAGGCGATGAACGCCGCGGACGAAGGGTCGCCGGGAACGGCGACTTCGCTCGCCTTGAGCAGGCACGGCCCGGTCACGCTGGCCGTGCAGTTGGCCGCCGTGGTGGGCACGCCGAACTCAGGCAGCATGAGCTCGGTGTGGTTGCGCGAGGGAGAGGGCTCCACGAGCGTGGTCGTGCCGTGCGCGAACACGCCTGCCAGAAGCACCGCGGTCTTCAGCTGGGCCGAGGCCATGGGCGCGTCGTAGGAGATGGCGCGCAAATCGCGGGCGCCGCACACGGTGAGGGGCAGCGTCTCCTTGCCCTCGGGCACGAAGCGCGCGCCCATCTTCATGAGCGGCGCGGTGATGCGGCGCATGGGGCGGCGGCGCAGCGATTCGTCGCCTGTTATCTCCACGCGCACGTCCCACGGCGCCAGCACGCCCATGAGCAGGCGCGCCGTGGTGCCCGAATTGCCGCAGTCCAGAGGTGCGTCCGGCTGCGCGGGCCCGCGCGCCCCCCAGCCGCACACCGTGCCGGCCAGGCTGCCGTCGGCCTGCTTCTGCAGGTCCACCTCGGCGCCGAGCGCGCGCACGGCCTCGATGGACGAGCGCACGTCGTCGGAGTCCAGCACGCCCGACAGCTGCGACGTGCCTTCGGCCATGGCCGAGAACAGCACGGCGCGGTGCGAGATGCTCTTGTCGCCCGGCACCCGGGCGACGCCGCGCAACGGCGACGAGAGAGGGGAAATGACTGTTTTCGCTTCATTCGACATGGGTGTGCTCCTTTGCGGCAAGCGGGCTGAACGAAACCGCGTAACCTGCACCGATGAGTTGGACGGAAAGCTGGCCGACGTCCCCTTCGTCGGTGAGCACGAGGGAGAGCACCGCGCTGTCCTCGGTGATGTGGTCGATCTCGATGGACTGGATGTTGCACCCTACCGAGCTGGCGATGGTGGTGACCTCGGCCACGACGCCGGGACGGTCGGTCATGGGGATGCGCACCTCCAGCAGCTTCTCGGTCGAAGGCACCCAGGCCGCGGGGAGCGCGCGGCGCGCCTCGGCGGCCTCGGCCAGCAGGGCCGTGAGCCCTTCGCGGTCGCCGCGGGCCAGCGCGTCGGCGAACGACCCGATGATGTCCTGCATCTCCGCCAGCCCGGCACCGAGCGCCGCGGCGTTGTCGAACGCGATGCCGCACCACAGCTTCGGCGACCCCGCGGCCACTCGCGTGGAGTCCTTGAAGCCGCCCGCGGCCAGGCGCATGAGCGCCTGCTGGTCGTCGGCATGGCGGCAGGCCAGCTGCACCAGCGAGGCGGCCACCACGTGGGGCACGTGGCTCACCACCGCCACTGCGGCGTCATGGTCTTCGCGCGGCAACGCGATGACCCGCGCCCCCAGCGACGTGACCAGCTCGTGCAGGCGGGTGAAATGCTCGGCCGGCGTGTCGGCGTCGGGACAGAGGATCCAGTGCGCGCCCTCGAACAGGTCGGCGCGCGCGCCCTCGATGCCGTTCACCTCGGAGCCGGCCATGGGGTGGCCCGGCACATAGTTCTCCGGATGGGGCAGCAGGGCGGCAGCCTGCTGCGCGATGTGGGCCTTGGTGGAGGCGGTGTCGGTGACGATGCCGGCATAGTCCCAGGCGGCCAGGCGTGCGAAGCATTCCTCGGCTGCGGCCGCAGGGGCAGCGAACAGCACCAGGTCGCACCCGTCGCGCACGAAGCGCTCGAAGGCGGGGTCGTCGGGAGTCGCCGCCTCGAGCGCCCAACCGCGCCCGAGCGCGCTTGCGAGCGTGGGACCGTCGATATCGACGGCCATCAGCCGCGCGTCCGGGTGCTTCTCGTGCATGGCGGCGGCGAAGGAAGCCCCCACCAGGCCGAACCCCACGACCGCTATTCTGTTGAATCCGTTCTGGCCCTGGTCGGCCGACGGCACTTGCTCCATTGCGAACCCGATGCCTCTCTGCTTCGTCGTCGTTCCTCGGCGCGAAACGGGCCGCACGGCCCGCTTCTTCGCAGCCCGGCGCCTTCGCGCCGGCCTCGCGGGAACCATTCTAGCATTAATCCTTCGCGACGGCCTCGCCCAAGGCGGCGGCTTCTTCCGCGGTCAGCAGCCGCCATTCCCCGCGCGGCAGATCGCCCAGGTCCAAAGGTCCGAACGACTGGCGGTGCAGCGCCACCACGGGGTGCCCCACCGCGCCCAGCATGCGGCGCACCTGCCGGTTGCGGCCTTCGTGGATGCCCACCTGCACGACCGCGCGGTCGGCGGCGCGGCGCGACAACGCGCGCGCGTACTCGCGGGACACCTTCTTGGCGTGCAGGGGAGGCATCTCCAGCATCTCCAGGGCACGCTGCTTCTCCGGGCCCTGCAGCACCCGCACCTCGGCCGGCAGCGTGGGGCCGTCGTCCAGCATGACGCCGTCGCGCAAGGCGGCCAGCTGCCCTTGCGTGAGCGTGCCCTCCACCAGCGCCAGGTAGCGCTTCACCACGTGCCCGCGCGGACGCAGAAGCGCGTGCCCCAGTTCGCCGTCGGTGGAGAACAGCAGAAGTCCCGTGGTGTCGCGGTCCAGGCGGCCCAGGGGAAACAGGCTGGGATAGCGGTCCAGAGGGACCAGGTCGGCGACGATCCTGTGGGCGTGGTCGTCCTTCATGGTGGTCACGTAGCCCAGCGGCTTGTGCAGCATGAGCACGACGTCCTCTTCCAACAGGCGCGCGGGCGCGCCGTCCACCTCCACGACGTCGTGCGCCGGATCCACCTTCGTGCCCATTTCCGTGACGGTCGCGCCGTTCACCCGCACCCGGCCGGCAGCGACGAGCGCTTCCGACCCGCGCCGGCTGGCCACCCCCGACCGCGCCAGGAACTTCTGCAGGCGCATTAACCCCTCTTGTCGTCCATCCATTTGATCCGTCACAGGTTCATTCCCGTCAGCGAGGCCTTTCGCAGTGCCCCGAATTGGCGCGTTTCGCGGCCGAGCGTGCTTCGCACGTGAGGGCAAGCGAAAAAGCGGCAAGGCGGGGTGCTGCGGAAGGCCGCAGCGTCGACACGTTTCGCCGGCCGGCAGGCCGGCGGAACCCTCTTATTCATCGTCCGTCTCGAACGTCAGCTTGTCGAAGTCAATCTTCTCCACCACGCCGAGGCCTTGGGCCATGGCGTCGGCGAGCAGGTTCTGCGCGGCCTCGGCCGAGGCGTCGTCCAGCGACAGGAACGGCGTGGCCTCCGCAGCGGCGCTCGCGGCCTCGTCCAGGGCGGAAAGCGGCGCGGCCGCTCCCCCGTCGGAGCCTTCCAGCTGCGCGGAGAGCGCGACGGGCTCCGGCTCGCCGTCCTCGTCCAGCACCAGGCCGTCCAGCACGTCGGCAGGCTCGCCGCCCTCCACGGCCCGTCCGGCCGCGTCGCGCGTGGCGCTCAGGCGCTCGCGGATGAACGCGCGCGTGTCGTCGTCCGGCGCGAACTGGTCCAGGTCGGGCAGGTCGGCCACCGAGCGCAGGCCGAACTTCTCCAGAAATGCGCGCGTCGTGGCATAGAGCGTCGGGTTGCCCGGCGCGTCGGCCGTGCCCGCCTCGCGCACGAGCCCCTTCTCCACCAGGGAGTTGAGGGAGCTGTCGGAGTTCACGCCGCGCACGCTGGCCACGCCGGAGCGCGTGACCGGCTGCGAGTAAGCGACGATGGCCAGCGTCTCCATGGCTGCCTGCGAAAGCTTCCGCGTGTCCCATGACAGCACGTAGCGCTCGACGAGTTCGTGGTAGGCCGGGTGCGTCGCCAGCCTCCAGCCGCCGGCCACCTCGCGCAGCTGGATGCCGCGGTTCTCCTCCTCCAGCTGGGCGCGCAGGTCCACCAGCGCGCGCTCCACCTCGGCCGGCTCCACCTCCAGCATGTCGGCCAGCGCGATGGTGCCCACCGGCTCGTCGGTCACGAACAGCATGGCCTCCAGCGCACCCTTCAGCTGGTCTTCCTGCAAACCCGAAAACATGGCCTACCCTTCCTCTGCCGCACGGCGGCCTTCGTCGCGGCGCCGGGCCTCCGCGTGCGTCACGCCGCGGCCCTTTCCATGCCGTCCCGTTTCCTCCTGCGCCGGCATAGGCGTGCCTGCATGCGCGCTCATGCGTCCTCCACCGACGTGAGGGCGTCCTCCCCCTCGAACGAAAGCTCGCCGGACCCTTCGATGTAGCGGATGTCGATGTCGCCGAACGCCGCCTTCTGCTCCACCTTCACCATGGCGCGCTTGTACAGTTCCAGCACGGCCAAGAACGTGACCACCACCACGGCGGTGGGCGTGCGCTCGTCCACCAGCTCCGAGAACATCAGGTGCTTCTTGTTCGCGATGCGCTGGTGGATGGCGCGCACGTGCGCCTCCACGGGGATGGGCTTGGCGGCGATGTGCTCCGATTCCAGCAGGAACACGTCGCGGCGCGCCAAGGCGCGGGCGCACACCAGCGCGAGCCCTTCCAACGTGACGTCCTTCAGGTAGTCGGGCATGAGGTTCAGGAAGCACCCTTCCGGGCCGAACGGGCGGACGTGCATGCGCCCTTCCGCCTCGAACCGGGCGAGCAGCGCCGTGGCGGCGTTCTTGTACTGCTTGTACGTGAGCAGGCGGTCCACCAGGATGTCGCGGGCCTCGCTGGGCGCAAGCTCGGCGATGTCGTCGTCCACGCCGGTGCGTTCGCGCGGGACGAGGCTTTCGGCCTTGATCTCCAGCAGCGTGGAGGCCACCAGCAGAAAGTCGCTCGCCACGTCCAAATCGAGGTTCTGCATGTGCGTGACCTCGGCCAGGTACTGGTCGGCGATCTGGGTGATGGAGATGGCGCCGATGTCCACCTTCTGGCGGCTGACCAGGTACAGAAGCAGGTCGAACGGCCCCTCGAAGCTGTCTATGCGAACCTTGTACGACACGCCGCTGCCCTATGCGATGCTGAATGGGAACAGGAGGTTGGCGACGTTGCCTGCCGTCCAGTTCAGGTAGATGCTCACCGGGTTGAAGTGGAACACGTAGGGCACCACCACGATGACGATGAGGAAGATGGGGAACGCGTACTGCTGTATCTTGTAGTACTGTGGCAGGTACTTCTTCGGCAGGACGAGCGCGAAGATGGACGAGCCGTCCAGCGGCGGGATAGGCAGCAGGTTGAAGAACATGAGGTACAGGTTGATGAGCACGAACATCGGCAGGAACAGCAGATAGAAATAGTTGAACAGCTGGCTTTCCAGCACCAGCGTGTGCGCGGGCGCGTACAGGATCCACGCGACCATGGCCCCCACGAACGCCAGGGCCAGGTTCGCCGCCGGGCCCGCCAAACCCACGATGACGTCGCCCTTCTTGGGGTCCTTGAAGTACGACGGGTTATACGGGACCGGCTTCGCGTAGCCGAACACCGGGCCGTTCATGAGCATCATGCACAAAGGCAGGATGACGGTGCCGAACGGGTCGATGTGCTTGAGCGGGTTGAGCGAGAGCCTCCCCTGCCGCTTGGCCGTGGGGTCGCCCAGCCGGTAGGCGGCGAACCCATGCATCACCTCGTGGAACACGATGGCGGGCACGAAGCAGAGGATGCTGCAGACGATGTATGCGAGCTGTGATTCGGACATAGTCGTACAGTCTATCGCATCGTCCCTCCAACGCGGAGCGGGCGCATGAAATTTCACAAGTAGGCGCCGGCCACGGCGCAGGCGGCCAAGACGCCTGCAGGGGACCACGGGCCGACCGCCGCCGTGCGGCTGGCCGGACGCGGAACGCCGGGCTTTCCCTCAGTCTTTCCCCCCTCCGGGGCACAGCCGGTCGACCAGGGCGAGGATCCGTTCGTCCTCGGAGTCCTTCCGATACGCGACGCACATGGGAATGCGTATTTCGCGGCCTTCGATGTCTTCGAAAATCCTCACGCCGGCCTTGCCGTCGAAGTGGTCGTGGATCGTGTCGGCGTCGCATATGTACACGTCGTCCCCCAGCGACGAGGGGAGCAACTCCGCGTCGGACTTCAGCTCGGGCGTCAGGATGACGCGCACCTGGGTCCCTTCGCCCAAAGACGATTTGATGACGGACGCCCACACGTCGTAGAACGCCGGGTCGGTCAGGACCACGCGCACCCGCTCGAGATCCCTCGCGCCGACGACGTCCTTACGCGCCAAAGGCGACTCGTCGGACACCAGAAGGGCTGCCTTGCAATACGAGCTGAACATGCCCACGACCCCGGCTTCTTCGGCCTTGGCCGACTCTTCGGGGCTGAGCGTATAGTCGACCATGAAGGCCACGTCGATCGTCCCGGCAATGAGGCCGTCAAGCGGGAAGTCGTTTTCGCGCAGCGTCACGAACTCCACCTCCAAGCCCATTTGGGAGCGGAGCTGCTCGTACGGCAGGAAATGGGAGTCGACCTCGTTGATTTTCAGCGGAGCCCGTTTCCTGGCAATGTCGGCGCAGGCTTCGCGCGCCTCGTCGTAGGTGCACAGGATGGACTGGGCATAGCGCAAAAAACGCACTCCCGCCGGCGTCAGTTCCATCGCCTTGCGCTCGCGCTTGAACAGGTCGAACCCAAGCTCCAGTTCCATGGCCCGCATATGGTCGCTCAAAGTAGACTGCGAAACGAACAGGTTCCTTGCGGCACGGTTGAAACCGCCATGCCTCACTACCAGGACGAACTCGTTCAGGTACTCCATTTTCATGGCTCCACCTCAATCACGAAGGCCGCGCTCCCGTCGCGGGCGAACGATCCTCGGCCCCATACCGGGCCCGGGACCCTTGCACGTCCCTTTCTATCATACCGGAAGAGGGTGGCGGAGGTTTTCCCAATCGGTTTTTCCGATAATGCAGACCGTTTTTCCGGATGGCGTTGCACGCCGATCGTCATTAGGGCAATCCCGACGCCGGTTCCTATACTGGGGAAAGCATGGCCATTCGAACGAAGGAGGGAACATGAACGGTCGGAAAGACGGCATGGCGTCGAACGCAGGCATGAGCCGCAGGGGATTCCTGACGGGAACGGCGGTCGTGGCGGCAGGCGCGGCGCTGGGCATGGCGGGATGCGCGGCGCCCCAAGGG
The DNA here is from genome assembly GCA_904420575.1 of uncultured Gordonibacter sp. Taxonomy (GTDB): domain Bacteria; phylum Actinomycetota; class Coriobacteriia; order Coriobacteriales; family Eggerthellaceae; genus CAJFUR01. Next base: position 803 of record CAJFVW010000015.1, on the reverse strand, counting down.
AAGGCCGAAGGCGGCACGGCCGGCGCTTCGTGGGACAAGGAGGTCGACGTCCTGGTCGTCGGTTCGGGAACCGGCGCCTTTGCCGCCATAGCCGCAAAGGACGCGGGAGCCGAAAGCGTCATGATCGTCGAGAAGGGCGACAAGTGGGGCGGAACCTCTGCCATCTCGGGCGCAGCCTTGTGGCTGCCGGCAATCAAGGAGGGACTCGAGCAAGGCTCGAACGACACCGTGGAGGACGCCGTCGCCTACATGACGAACATCTCCGAAGGGCGCGGCGACGCCGCGACCATCGAGAAGTACGCGCAATCGGCAAGCGAGTTCGCCCAGTGGGCAGCGGGCCTCATGGGCTGGACATGGTCGATCGGCGGCATGTTCCGCGACTACTACGAGCCCATCGAAGGCTCGCGCGTGTTCGGCAGGACCGCCAGCATCAACGAAGGCAGCATGTGGGCGCTTTTGCAGGCGAAATGCGACGAGATGGGCATCGAGACGTCACTAGGCTCCCCGGTGACCAGCCTCGTCCGCGAAGCGGACGGCACCGTGTCGGGCGTGGTGGCGGACATTTCGGGGAAGGAGACGCGCATCAAGGCGAACACGTGCGTGGTCCTGGCCACGGGCGGGTTCGACCACAACAAGGAGATGGTCCTGGACAACCAGGCCTTCCCGCTCTTCGTGACGTGCGCCGCGCCCACCAACACGGGCGACGGGCACCTCATGGCGCAGGCCATTGGCGCGGCCACGGCGAATATGGACACCAACTGGGGTGTCCCCAGCTTCTACAACGAAATCCCCGAATACGACGG
>CAJFVW010000014.1 GCA_904420575.1 uncultured Gordonibacter sp. | reverse complement strand
TGCCGGGCGAGAAGGTCACGCGCGAAGGCGGCTGGGGCGACTACATCCCGGGCGTCATGGCCGGCGACAAGGAGTCGGCGGAGAAGCAGGCGGCGGAAGGCAACACCGCGCTGCAGGAGCAGCTGGAAACCGCGCGGCGCGTGCAGGAAATGAAGGTGAAGGACGCCGAGATGCAGGGCCGCAACGCGCTCATCTACGCGAAGGAGCACGGCGAGGCCCCGCAGGACGGCGAATGACGGCCCGCGAACACACGAAGGAGGCGAACCAATGACCAAGGCGATTCTGATCAACTACGACTACTGCACGGGCTGCCATTCGTGCGAAGTGGCGTGCAAGAAGATCCTCGGCCTTCCCAAAGGGGAGTTCGGCATCAAGGTTGCCGAAGTAGGGCCGTTCCAGTACAGCGAGCGCGAAGGCGTCAAAGGCGTGTGGGAATGGACGTACCTGCCCATCATCACGCAGGCGTGCGACCTGTGCGCCGACCGCACCGCGGCAGGCAAGATGCCCATGTGCGTGCAGCACTGCCAGGCATGGTGCATGTACTACGGCGAGGCGGAAGAGCTCGTCAAGAAGATGGACGGGCAAAACCGCTGGTCGCTCGTGACCGTCAAGGAGTAGGGGGGCAAGGCCCGGGCCGCCTTCGCGGCAGCCCGGCCAAAAGACAGGGGGCTTTCCCGTTCGATGTGCGGCGGCGCCGTGCCACGTGCGCCGCCGAACGGGAAAGGTGCGGGAAGGCTCCCGCATCCTATGGAAGGGGGAATTCCATTGAGCATGACCGACGAGGTCTGCGCGCACGTCGTGGCGGCGGACTTTGCATCTCTCGATGACTTCACCGTCTCTCGCATCAAGACCCGCGTGCTCGATGCCGTGGGCGTCATTGCCGCCGGGGTGCATGCGCCTCTGTGCGACGAACTGTTCGACCTGCTGAAAAGCTACGGCACCACCCCGCAAAGCGCGGCGTTCTTCCGCGGCGAGCGCATCGACGCGCCGCAGGCGGCCATGATCAACAGCTTCTGCATGCGTTCCTACGACTTCGAGGCCATCGAGGCGGAGAACCCGGGCAGGAAAAGCAGCGCCGCCCACATCAGCGGCACCACGGTGCCCACGGCGCTGGCCTGCGCCGAGCGCGCGCACGCGAGCGGCCGCGACTTCGTCACGGCGCTGGCCCTGGGCGACGACATCGCCGCCCGCCTGGGCGCGGCTTCGGGCTTCGACGTGTATGGCGGCTGGGACAACACCAACACCATCAACGGGCTGGGCGCCACCGTCATTGCCGGCAAGCTCGGCAAGCTCGACGAGCGTCAGCTCAACAACGCCCTGGGCCTGGATCTCAACATGCTGGGCGGATCCATGGACAACATCAACTACAAGACGCTCGCCTTCAAGCTTCCCATGGCGCTCGCGTCGCGCAACGCCATCTTCTCGTCCGACTTCGCGGCGCGGGGCATGACGGCCACGCACGACGCCTTCGGCGGCAAGAAGGGCTACTTCTTCCTGTTCTGCGGCGACAAGCAGCGCCCGGAGCTTCTGTGCCAGGATCTGGGCAAGGTGTTCTACGGCGACGTGGTGATCAAGCCGTGGTCGGCCTGCCGCGCCACGCATCCCTCCATCGACGCCGTCATGCAGATCGTGGGCGCCCACGACATCGACCCGGAGGAGGTTGCCCACGTGACCGTCCACGCCACGCCGCGCACGGCCCAGGGCTTCGTGGGCCAGCCGTTCGAGATGGGCGAAGACCCCCAGGTGAGCGGTGCCTTCAGCATCATATACACCGCAGCGGTGGCCATAGCCTACCGGTGCGTGCGCCCCGAGTACATGAACCGCGAGGCCATGGAGGACCCTGCCTTGCAACGGCTCATCGGAAAGATAGAGATCGCGCCTTCGCTTCCGCCGGACGAGTACCAAACGGCCGAAGCCGACATAGTCATGGCGGACGGAACGGCGTACCACGCCCGTTGCGACGTGCCCAAAGGCGACATCTACCAAAGCCCGATGACCGAAGAGGAGGTGTTGGACAAGTTCTACCGGAACATCGAGTTCTCCCAGACGCTTTCCCGCGAAGACGCCGATCGCGTCGTGGAGACCGTATCGCGCCTCGAAGAGCTCGATGACGTTCGCGAGCTGACGCAGCTCGTGAAGTAGGCAGCCATATCATCGAAAGGGGAATCCAACATGGCTAAAGAGGTGCAAAGGGACTCCGAGGGTCGTCCCTTGTACGGCGGGACCGTCAAGGTCGCCGCACTGTGCGTCATCGTCATGCAGTACGTGCAGTCGTTCGTCACGCCTGCGCTGTCTGCGGTTCGCGGTGCCTACCAGGAAGTGGGCATCGACACGGTCATGATCCAGCAGATCCAGGGCATTCCTTCCCTGATGGCCATCTTCGGCGCCATCCTGGTCGGCATCCTGGAGCGCTACATGAAGAAGAAGACCATCCTCATCATCGCCATGGTCCTCATGTTCCTGGGCAGCTTCGCGGCCTTCGTGCCCGAAACGGCCGAGGGCTTCTACATCCTGCTTGCCACGCGCGTCGCGCTTGGCCTTGGCCGCGGCATGATCTTCCCGATGGCGTCTTCGTTCATCGCCGACCTGTTCTTCGGCAAGACGCGCGACCGCCTCATGAGCTTCAAGACGGCCGTCGGCGGCCTGTCCGGTTCCGTGTTCCAGATCATCGGCGGCATGCTGGCCGTGCTTTCCTGGCGCTACGCCTTCATCGGCATGCTCATGGCGGTGCCGATCGCCATCATGATCATCGTGTGGCTGAAGGAACCCGAAGTCAAGCCTGCCGGCACCACCGAGGACGGCAAGAAGGGCAACGCCTTCAAGTCCATCACCCCCGTCTGCTGGCTCATCTTCGTGCTTGCTGGCATTTGGAACATATTCCAGTTCTCCTACATGACCAGCATGTCTCTGACGCTTGCCGGCACCGGCCTGGGCAAGACGGACATGGCCGGCTGGATCATGTCTTTGGAGACGGTCATGTCTGCCGTGGGCGCCATCTGCTACGGCGCGTTCCTGAAGGGGCGTCTGGGCGGCTTCGACCTGCCCATCTCCATCGCCTTGGAGACCATCGGCTTCGCCATCATGTGCAACATGGTGACGGTTCCCGGCTTCGTCATCGGCACGGTCCTCTACGGCTTCGCGTTCGGCGTCTTCAACCCTGCGCTGATCCTGCAGCTGGTCAAGGTTCTTCCTCGCGAAGGGGCGACGCTGGGCCTGTCCATACTGGCCGGCGCCCAGAACCTGTGCCAGTTCTTCTCGGCACCGGTCCTTGCCTTCCTGGCTCCCATCCTGGGCGTGGCCGGCGTTGCCGGCGAAGCTTCGGCGAGCCTTGCCAACTGGAACGTCTCGTGGCGTTTGGGCATTGCGTACTTCGTCATCGTGCTGGCGTTCATCCTCGTTGCCAAGGCGAAGCGTCCTGATATGCTTGCGGGCCTGAAAGAGCCCAAAGCTGCGCCCGAGGACGAGAAGTAGGGCCGAAACATCCTTTTGGCAGCGTGAGGGCACGTTTGCAGAAAGGTGATCTGCCGTTGTGACTGAGGCGTCCGGGGCCGGGTTATGCTCGGCCCCGGATTTCGAAAAAGAGGGGGGTCCATGGCCATCGTCAGGGATGGAAAGCTTTTCGGGCGCTACCATTACGCGTTCGTCATCATGGTCTGCTGCTGTCTGGTCCAGGCGTTCGGCATGGGCCTGATCCTGAATTGCGGCAGCCTGTTCTACGTTCCGGTCTGCACGGACCTGGGATTTTCCCGCTCCGAGATATCCACGTACATGACGGGCTACTTCATCGGCACGACGCTGGTGACGCCCCTTGCGGGCAAGCTGCTCTCGAAATACGACACACGTATCGTCATGTCTGTGGCCATCGTCGTCCTGTCCGGCGCCGTGGCGTCGATGAGCCTCTTCCACGAGATCTGGCAGTGGCAGGTCTCGGGATTCTTCGTCGGCGCGGCGGGATCGTGCATTTTCGTGCTGCCGTCGGCTTCCTTCATTGGGAACTGGTTCATCAAACGGCGCGGTTTCGTGTACGGGATCGTCATGGCGTTTTCCAGCATATCGGCCGCCATCTTCTCGCAGGTCCTCAGTTTCATGATCCAGTCCGCCGGCTGGCGCTTCGCGTACCTGTTCGTGGGCGTCGTTTCGTTGGCGGTCATTCTTCCTTGCAGCCTGATAATGAGGAAGCGGCCGTCCGACCTGGGATTGAACCCGTATGGCCATGTCCAGGGCGAAGGCGGCGAAGGCGGCGTGCTGTCCATGCGGGGCGTGTCCGTCAAGGTCGCCGTCGTGTCCGTTGCCTTTTGGTGCCTGTTCGCGTTCGCGGGAATCGCCTCGTTCATCCACGGGGGCATAGAACAGCATATGCCCGGCTACATCGAGTCCATCGGGTTCACGGCGTCGTTCGCCGCCTTGGTGGTGTCTGCGGAATCGCTGGGGTCGATGCTCGACAAGTTCGTCATGGGCTGGCTCAACGACAAGATAGGCGTCCAGCGCACCACCCTTGTGGAGCTGGTTCTCATTGCCGTGGGCATCGTGGGGTTCATCGTGTTCCACCATCCTGCGCTCCTCATCGTGTCTGCGGTTTTGTTCGGGGTGCAGGACTCCCTCATGTCGGTGAGCCTTCCTCTGCTCATCCGCGACGTCTTCGGGTCGCGCAACTATACCCAGATCCACGCCTGGATCCGTACGGGAGTGGGTCTTTTCGGGTCGTTCTCCGGCGTGCTGGTGGGCTCGGTGTACGACCAGACGGGGACCTTCGTCCCGGCGTTCGCCGTCCTGGTGGTCACCTGTTTCGCCGCCATCGGGTGCGTCGTGGTCGCCTATAGGTGGCGCGAACACCGCAAGCTGGTGTGGAGGACGGAAGACGGCGAAGTGTGCGAAAGGCCCGAGGTGTCAGCGGGCGGGCGGCTCTGACGCCCAGGCAGCGGAGAACGGCAGAAAGTTCGCAATCGAGGCACGAAAGGGGCCGACATGTCGTACCAAGGCGGAACGAAGGCGCCAGGCGGCCGGTCTTCGGGAAGAAGGCGCAGCAGCCCTCCCACGAAAGAGTACCGGGCGTGGAAGGCGGCATGGCTGGGGCTGCTCCTGCTGGCGCTCTGCGTGGGGCTGGCCACGTTCTTCTTCAGGCAGGGCTTTTCCGACGGAGCGCTCATAGCGGCGGTGGTCGCCGCGAACCTCATGATCGCGGCCGCCATCGTCATAGACGCCACGAAGCTGCGCAGGCTGCGCGAGGACTACCAGAAAGGGCTGGCCGTTGCTTCCAGGTCCAAGGCGGCGCGCGCCGAGCAGAAGCGCCTGCGCGCCCTGGAGCGCGCCCGCGGCAAGGAAGGCCCGGAAGGCGGTTCGGACAAGCCCGTGGACGAGACGTCCATGACGTTTCGCGAGCGTTTGGCCTATCGGGCGAAAATGAGCGCCCAGGCCGCCAACACCAAGGGCAGCGGGATATAGGCGCAAGGGGGTGCGTTCTCGTGTGCTACCAATGCTCGGGATGCGGCAGGTGCTTGGAACGTCAGCTGCAGAACAAGGACACGTCCCGGTGCCCTTGCTGCCGCAGGGAGGTTCCTGCCACAGAAAGGACCTGCCCGTTCTGCGGGATGTTCATTCGCCCGCGTGCGGGAAGCGTCCCCGTGAAACGCCCGCCAAACCCACGGCGGCCTTCGGAAAAAGGAAGCGTCCAAGGAAAGGATTGAGGGGGATGGATATGACGCCACGCGAGAACATGATGGCCATTCTGGAAGGGAGGCAGCCCGCGTACTACGCCGATTTCCAGAGCGCCGTCAAGGTCATGTTCGATCCTGTTTGGCAAAGCGACTCCATACCGGCGGACGGCCTCGAGCATACGGACTCGTGGGGGACGGTGTGCGTGAGGCCTCCTGACGCCCCCGGCAAGCACCCGTGCATCACGCCGGAAAACGCCGTGGTGAAGGACGTGACCGAATGGAAGAGCCAGCTGGTCGTCCCTTCGCTCGACCACCTGGACTGGGCCGCGTGCAAAGCCAAGGCCGACCAGGTGGACCGAAGCCGGCATTTCGTCGAGTACTTCTGTGCGACGGGGGTTTTCGAGCGCTCCCACTTCCTCATGGGGATGGAGGACGCGTTCTGCGCCTATTTGGAAGAGCCCGAAGCCATGTTCGAGATGCTCACGGCGATTGCGGAGTACAAGAAGAAGCTCGTCAAGGAGGCGGCGTACCAGATACATCCCGACGTCTGCTTCTTCCAGGACGACTGGGGGTCGAAGCAGAGCCTGTTCCTGCCGCCTCAGGTGTGGCGGGAGATGATCAAGCCGCTCTACGTCGACATTGCCAAGACCATCCACGAATGCGGCATGCTCTACGTCCACCACGCCGACTGCATCTGCGAGCCCATCGTGGAGGACATGGTGGAGATCGGCGTCGATATATGGCAGGGCGTCATCCCTGAAAACGACATCGTGGACATTCACCGCCGCACGGAGGGGAAGCTGCCCATGATCGGGGGAATCGACGGCCCGGGCATAGACGGCGAGGACACCGCCGACGAAGAGATAATCGCCGAAGTGCATCGGTGCATCGACACGTACTGCCCGCTCGGGCGCTTCTTCCCAGCCGCCCCGGCCCACCTGCTGCGCGAGCGCAACGAGAACCTGGTGAACGAGGAGATCCTGCGCTATGGGCGCATCTGGGCGGAAAGCCATCCGATCGTCTAAGGGGCAGGGGCGGAAGGCCCCTGCGCGAGACGGCTACGAAAGGGAGTCGATGCCATGCTTACGAAGCGCCAAAACCTGCTGGAGTGCATCCACGGGGGCAACCCCGACCGCTATGTCAACCAATACGAGGCTTTCGCCATGGTGATGGCAAGCCCCCTGAGCGACAGGAGCCACCTGTCGACGGACGGCTACCTCATCGACGCATGGGGGTGCTACCAGCAGAGAATCGAAGGGCAACCGGGATTTTTCCCCATGCACGACCTGCAACACCGCGTCGTCACCGACGTGTGCGCATGGCGGGACCAGGTGAAGGTTCCCGGCAATCCCGACGACCCGGCCTTTTGGGAGCCCCTTGCCGCCCGGGCCGAAACCATCGACCGGAACGAGCAGTTCGTTTGCAGCGCCGTCATGCCGGGCATCTTCGAACGGCTGCACCACCTGTGCGAGATCACCGAGACGCTGGTGAACTTCTACGAGGAACCGGAAGAGATGCACGCCCTCATAGACGAGATCGTCGGTTGGGAGCTGCGTTTGGCGGACGCCCACCTCAAGTACGTCAAGCCGGACGCCTTGTTCCACCATGACGACTGGGGGACGCAGATATCCACCTTCCTGTCGCCCGAGATGTTCGAAGAGTTCTTCCTCGAGCCGTACAAGACGGTCTACGGATACTACAAGGACCATGGGGTGGAACTGGTCGTCCACCATTCCGACAGCTTCGGCGAGACGCTCGTTCCTTACATGATCGACATGGGCGTGGACATATGGCAGGGGGTCATCAGCTCCACCAACGACATCCCCAAGCTCATAGAGAGGTACGGGCACGAAATCGCGTTCATGGGCGGCATCGAGACGCAGCTCATCGACAAGCCCGATTGGACGCAAAGCGAGGTGGAAGCCGAAGTGGAGCGCGCCATTACGAGCGTCGGGCACAAGACCCGCTTCATACCCAGCCTCACGTCGGGCCTCGATGCTTCCGGCTACCCCGGCGTGTACGAAGCGGTCAGCGCGGCCATCGACGAGATGTCGAAAAGGGATTTCGCCTGATGGATTCCGTTCGCTTCCTACACCAACACGCAGCTCGTGTAGGCCATGGTGCCCTTGCCGTGGTAGTAGGGGATATGGGCGGCCTCGCAGGCGTCGGACACCAGGAGGCCGGCGGCCTCCATGGACACGAGCGCGCTTTCGGGGTTGCGGCACGGCTCGTCGGGGCAGGTGCAGGTGGGGCACAGCGTGCACGTTCCCGCTGCCAGGGGCAGGGGAGCAGGCAGGCCCTGGCTTTGGGCAGTCTCGCGTGCGAAGCGCGCGAGCGCGGCGAAGCGGCGCTTGTGCAGCGCTTCGGCCTCCATCATGCCTTCGACGTCGAACTCGTCTTCCAGCTCGGCCACCGTCTGCACGATCACGCAGTCGGCGTGCCGCGCCAGGCCGGCCGCGAACTCGTCAAGGTCACCGCAGGCGGGAGGGCACATCCAGTTCTTCCCGTACGACTGGCAGCGGTCGGCGGCGCACATGGAGCGCACCTCGGGATTCACTTCCAGGCGTGCGGCGGGCGCCTGCCCTTGGCATTCGAAGCCAAGCTCGTTGGCTTGGCGCAGGAGGGCGGCGGACAATCCGGTTGGCTGGTCGGTCATGGAAGCCCTTTCTTCGGCGGGTGTTCGGCGGCGTCTTATTATCTCGGCAGGGCGCGCGGCCCCGTGTCCCGGCGCATGCGTCGCCTGCTTGCCAATACGTCGGGCCCGGACGTCCGAGCGCCGCCCGCCACGGAAGCGCGTGGGACGGCCCCGGCGTGCTTCGATGGCTTGACGTGCGGCGACACGACCATATTAGCACTCCGACCTGATGCGGGAAAACGGCCTTCGAACCCTATTTCGAAGATCAGCATTTATGCCTCATGTTGCCGGCAGGGGGCTCCCATACACTGTGCTGCGGATGCGCGTGCCGCCGTGGGCGGCGGGGCGCTTGTGGGAATGCAGCGAAGGGACTGATGGATATGGAAATGACTCCGCGCGAGAACATGATGGCCATCTTCGAGGGGAGGCAGCCCGCGTACTACGGCGACTTCCAAAGCGCCGTCAAGATCATGCTCGACCCCATTTGGATGAGCGACTCCGTTCCCGAAGACGGCAAGGAGCACAAGGACTCCTGGGGAACCGTGTGCGTGAGGGGCATCGGGTCGCCCGGCAAGCACCCGCACGTGACGGACGAGAACGCCGTGGTGAAAGACGTGACGGAGTGGAAGAAGCAGCTGGTCATTCCCTCGTACAAGGACTTTGACTGGAGCAAGGCCGAAGAGCAGGCGGCTTCCGTCGACCGCAGCCAGCACTTCGTGGAGTACTTCTGTGCGCAGGGCCTGTTCGAGCGGTCCCACTTCCTCATGGGCATGGAAGAGGCGTTCTGCGCGTATCTGGAGGAACCCGAGGCCATGCAGGAGATGCTTTCCGCCATTGCCGACTACAAGAAGGCCGTCATCAAGGAGGCGGCGTTCCACCTCCACCCCGACGTGATCTTCTTCCAGGACGACTGGGGCTCCAAGCAGAACCTGTTCTTGCCGCCCGACGTGTGGCGCGAGATGATCAAG
>CAJFVW010000013.1 GCA_904420575.1 uncultured Gordonibacter sp. | reverse complement strand
TTTTCCTTGCCTTCCAGATACTCGCGGCACAGTTCCAGCGTGCGGGACTGCTCGCCACGCATGCAGGCATTGACGAATAGGGTGGTCATGGGTTGCTCCTTTTTTGCATTCCAAGACGAAACGGTTTGAGGAGCCCTATGATACCGCAACTGCACCGAACCTCAGGCGTGAACGAAGCCGAAACGGGCCCGCCGAAGCAACTGGCGGGCCCGTCCAGGGAGGGAGATGGCTCCTAAGTCGCGCCTTACGCTTTCAGGAACGCGGCGACGTTGTTCGCAGCTTCGCGGCCGGAGTTCACCTGATTGCCGAACGCGGTGCCCGGCATGTTGATGGTGTACACGTGGCGGTACAGCATGTTGCCGTCGTTGCCGATGGCGTAGAGGCCCGGGATAGGCTGCAGGGACTCGTCAAGCACGCGACGGTCCTTGTCAGTGGTGACGCCGCCCACCTCGAAGAAGAAGCTGTAGCCCAGTTTCGCCAGATAGAAAGGACCGTTTTCGATGGCGACCATCTTTTCGGCCGGTTTGCCGAAGTCCTCGTCGATGCCCTTCTTCGCCAGTTCGTTGTACCGTTCGACGGTCTTCGCAAGCGCGTCGGCGTCGAGTCCGGCTGCGTCGGCGAGCCCCTTCACGCTGTCGGCCCTGAACAGCGTTTCGGTCTTGTCGTCCGCCACGGCGTCCTCGAACATGGCACGCCCATCGTCGGTGGTGCCAAAGAACGTGTCGAAGATGCCCTGGTCGAACACCACGTAGTTCGCCAGATTGTCCTTGCCGGGGATGCACTGTAGCACCAGGTTGTCGTCGGTGAGGTTCTCGCGCGTGTAGCGGTCGCAGTTCTCGTTGACCCACAGCACGGGACCGCCCGCAGCGATGCCGAAGTAGCCGTTCACAGGGTTGAGCGCGTCCTTGTGGAAGTCGATGGGCGGCAGCGCGGGAATGTTGTACAGGATGCTTTGCGCAGAGTCGGTCATGAAGTCCTTCGCGCCCACCTCGAGCGCCATGCGGTACGCGTCGCCCGCTGCGTTGGATGAGCCGACTACGAACAGGTTCTCGACGTCCCATCCCTGCTGCTCGATGAGATCGGGGTTGCCGCCGAAGCCGCCCGTGGCGAACACGACCGCCTTGCAGTTGTACTGCACGACGCCCTCGTCGCCCTCGGCGTACGCGCCGACCACGGCGCCGTCCTTCGTGATGAGCGCGGTGGCGGCCGTGTTGAGATGCACCTCGACGCCCAGTTCCTCGACGCGCTTGATCATGGGATCCACGTAGCCGATCTTGCACTTGCCGTCCTTGAACCAGTGGAACGTGGGGTACAGGCCGCCGTTGTAGTTGTCGATGTCGCCGCGATACATGACGCCCTGTTCGAGGCACCACTCGATGTTCTCGGCCGACTTCCGGCACAGGTCCATCCACAGCGCGCCGTTCTGGCGATGCTGGCCGCGCACGAGCTCGGCCTCGATGATCTCGGACGGCGTCACGTGAATGCCCTGCTCTACGGCCATCTTGGACTCGATGGCGAACATGCCCTCGACGAAGCTCGCGTTGCCGCCGAGCTCGGCCGCCTTCTCTATGAGAATGAAGCTCGTCTTGTTGAGCGCAGCCTGCACCGCGCACGCGAGGCCGCTCCCGCCGCCGCCCACGATGAGCAGGTCGGTGTCGTAGGTTTTGTCCACGTTGTCGTACGTCTTCGGACCCGACGCGGTCTCCGTCTTCGCATCGGATTTTGCATCCTTGTCCTGCGGTGCGGACGGCGCACAACCTGCAAGACCGCTTAGCGCCGCAATGGCACCCGTGCCGGCCACGCCCGTAAGAAACGCGCGGCGGGACAGACCCGGACGCTTTCCTTCAGTGGTTTCGATCATGACGATCACCCTTCCTCGTTGTTCGATGCTCCCTCGACCGCTCGGTTCCCTTTGATCGAGCGTTCCGAATCGGTCTGCTTGCGCTATGCTGTGAAGCCAGACGCGGACCGAGCCGTTGAGGCCAGTCTGCGCACGATCGACCGCACGCGCCACCCCGCAGCCGGGGGAAGCGGGCCGAATTGGCGGTTTCCCCCTGCTCGGGGGAGGACGGATGTTCCCATTTTGCGTAGGATAGAGACGCTTGAACAAGGGGAGGAACGCAGTAATGAATCATGGGCTCATCAACGAGCATCGCGAGCGGTCGCTTGTGCTGCATCGGCTTGCCGAAAGCATCCTGGCGCGGCCGCTTCTACTGGCGGCGCTCACCCTGTATTGGACCTGGGTGAACATGGCGTTTCAGGGGCCGCTGTTCTTCCCGTCGGTCGTCTTGAGCTCGGGCGTGCTGTTTCCTTCGTGGATTGGGCCGGTTGGCGTGAGCGCGGTGGCGTATTTCGCGCTGGGCGTGTGGTTCAAGCGCACGAACGTCGTGTTTCGCCAGCGCTGGTACATCGGAGTCATCGGTGCCGTGATGGCGGCGGGGGCGCTGCTCTCCTTCCTGTGGATCGAACTGTGCGGCGCGTTGCTGAGCCTGCCTCTCGGGGTGGCATTGTATGCGCTCGGCTCGTTCGGCATCGGGCTCGGCACGGCATGCCTGCTTATCGAGTGGGGCCGCGTGTTCGGCTACCTGGGACCGCGTGAGGTGCTGTTCCACGGCATTATGGCCATGCTGCTGTCGGCGCTGCTCATCTGCCTGCTTTCGTTTCTGCCAATCGTGTTCGGCCAGATCCTGTTCGTCGTCATTCCCGTGCCGCTCGTCCTCTGCTGGTACCGCGCCATGCGCAACCTCCCGCGCAAGACGCTGTTCGAGCACGGCATGAACGCTACGCTGCGCACCCCGTACAAGTTCCTGGTCACAGCCCTGCTGCACGGTTTGGCGCTCGGCGTGCTGCTGGGCAGTTCGGTGTTGCAAGCCGACGAGTCGAACACCATCCTGCTGAACGCGCTCAGCTTCGTCGTGGCGGCCTTGCTGCTGCTGTTGACGGCCGTGTTCGTGAAGATGGACTTCAACCACCTTATCTACCAGGTGGGATTCGGCATCATGGCCACCGGCGCCGTGCTGATTGCCCTTGTGGGGAGCGTGCCCGCGCTCGGGCAGTCGGTGCAGTTCGTCGGCTTCTGCTACGTGCACCTTATCATGTGGGGGCTTTGCTCGTATCTGACGAAGACGTTCGACCTGCCTGCGACCTGGGTAATCGCCTGGCCCACATGCTGCCTCATGCTGGGACAGCTCATCGGCGGCTCGGCGGCCAGCCTGCTCGTACAGCAAGAGCAGGCGGGGTACTGGATGCAGGTCATGGCGACCGTCGTGTCGTTCGTGCTGCTCATGGCGGCCCTGCTCATGATGAGCAACCGCAACCTGACCACGGGCTGGGGCATTGGCCAACCAGGCGACACCGTGCTGCCCGACGGCAGCCTCGACGCCGCCGTGCAGGTGCTGGTGGTGGAGAACGCCATCACGCCGCGCGAAGCGGACACGCTTGCGCTGCTGGCCCGCGGGCGCAATCGCAAGCACATCAGCGAAGAGCTGGTCGTGTCCGAAGAGACGGTGAAGAGCCACGCGTCGAGCCTGTATCACAAGCTGGGCGTACACACGCAGCAGGAGCTGCTCGACCTCGTGGAAGTACGGGCTGCCACGCTGCGCGACCGGCCGCAGGAGACGCCGTTCTCGTAAGGGAAGGGGCGTACCGGCCTTGAAGCAGACGGCGTAGCGAACGGGCTACGGCTACCCGCGCTTCCCTTCGGCGTCGTCCAACACTCCCAAGGCGGAGGCGTAGCCTCCGCTGCCGTAGGAAAGGCACTTCGACACGCGGGCTATGGTAGTGGCCGATGCCCCGGTGGCCTCTTCGATGGCCGCGTACGACTTTCCCGCAGCGAGCAGGCGCGCCACGGCAAGGCGCTGGGACGTCTCTTTGATCTCGCGGATGGTGAACAGGTCCTCCAGCAGCGCGTAGATGGTGTCTTCGTCGTCAAGGGTGGCAAACACGCGCAGCAGGTCGTTCACTTCCGGCGTTCTCAGGTCGCTCACTTCAACCAACTTTCCGTTACGTGTCCAGCAGTGTCGCCGAAGTCTTTCGAATGCCTCGGGAGGCCTCGGCGCCGGGTAGTTCCGCCGCCTGTCAGGACGGCGGGGCCTCGATCCTCATGAGGCCGTATTCGATCGAGTCAACCAGCGCGTTCCACGAAGCCTCGATGATGTTCTCGGACACGCCCACGGTGCCCCAGCTGCCGTGCTTGTCGCGCGTGGTGATGAGGACCCGCGTGATGGCGTCGGTGCCTACGTTCTCGTCCAGGATGCGCACCTTGTAGTCCACCAGCTCCATGTCCGCCACGGGAGGATAGAACGCCACGATGGCCATGCGCAGCGCGTTGTCGAGCGCGCCCACGGGGCCGGCGCCTTCGCCCGTGGCCACGAAGCGCCGATCCCCCACGTGGATCTTGATGGTGGCCTCCGACATGGCGTCCTTCGCAAGCGCGCCGGTGTCTTCATGGTCGTCCACGATGACGCGGAAGCTTTCCAGCGTGAAGTGCGGGCGGTACGCGCCCAGATGGCTCTGCAGCAAAAGCGCCAGCGAACCGTCGGCCGTCTCGTAGGAGTAGCCCAATGCCTCGCGCGCCTTGATGTCGTCGAGGATGGCCTGCGTCTTTTCGGGATGCTCGTCCAGGCGGATGCCCAACCCCCGGGCCTTCGCCACCAACGATGCCTTGCCGGCCAGCTCGCTCACCAGCATGCGCTGCACGTTGCCCACGCTTTCGGGACGCGTGTGCTCGTACGCCTCGGGGAACCGTGCGATGGCGCTCGCGTGCAGGCCGCCCTTGTGCGCGAATGCCGACGCACCCGTGTAAGGGTGGTGCGCCGGCACCGACAGGTTGCACGCCTCGGCCACGAACTGCGACACGCTGGTCAGGTCGCGCAGGTTGTCCTCGCCCACGCACGTGCAGCCCATCTTCAGTTCCAGGTCGGCCACCACGGTGAGCAGGTCGGTGTTGCCCACGCGCTCGCCGAAGCCGTTCACCGTGCCCTGCACCTGGGTGGCGCCGTCACGCACGGCGGCCAGCGTGTTCGCCACGGCGCAACCGGAGTCGTTGTGGCAGTGGATGCCCAGCTGCTGGCCTGGCAGCGCGGCGGCCACGGCGGCCACGATCTCGCCCACCTCGTGCGGCAGCGCGCCGCCGTTCGTCTCGCAGAGGTCGATGGAGTCCGCACCGGCCTCGCTGGCCGCACGCACGCAGGCCAGCGCATAGTCCGGATTCGCCTTGTAGCCGTCGAAGAAGTGCTCGGCGTCGAACACGACGCGCCGGCCATGGCCTTTCAGGTGGGCCACCGAGTCGCCGATCATGCGCAGGTTCTCTTCGAGCGTGGTCAGCAGCGCGCGCGTGACCTGTTCGTCCCACGTCTTCCCCACGATGGTGACCACGGGGGCCTTGCTTGCCAGCAGGTCGGCCAAGCCCTGGTCGTCGGCGGCCGCTACGCCCTTCTTGCAGGTCGAGCCGAACGCGGCCACCTGCGCATGCTTGAGCGACATGGTGCGCACGCGCTGGAAGAAGGCGATGTCCTTGGGATTCGACGCAGGAAAGCCGCCCTCTATGAAGTCGATGCCGAACTCGTCGAGCCGCGCGACGATGCGCAGCTTGTCCTCCAAAGACAGCGACACGCCTTCGCACTGCTCTCCGTCCCGCAGCGTGCTGTCGTAGGTGAGGATTCGATCCAAGCAGCATGCATCCTTTCCGCAGCGTCGAGCAGTTCCGGCGGCTGGAAAGCCGCCGGAACCTCTAGATTTCGGTCAACCAGTCGGCATAGTCCTCGATGTTGCCATAGACCACGTCGAAGAAGCGCTCCTGCAGGGCACGCGTGACCTCGCCCGGCTTGCCCACGACCCGGCCGTCCACGCTGCCGATGGGCGTGAGCTCGGCGGCCGAACCGGTCATGAACACCTCGTCGGCCACGTAGAGGTCGGAGCGCGTCAGGCTCTCCTCGATTGCCGGGATCTCCAGATCGTCGGCCAGGCACAGCACGGAGTCGCGCGTGATGCCCTCTAGCAAGCCGTCGGAAAGCGGCGGCGTGGAAAGCACGCCGTCCCGCACGACGAACAGGTTTTCTCCCGTACCCTCGCACACCAGCCCGGCCTCGTTGAGCATGATGGCCTCGGCGTAGCCGTGCTGCTTGGCCTCCAGCTTGGCCAGGATGGAGTTCATGTAGGAGGCCGTGCTCTTCACGGCCGGCGGAATGGCGTTGTTCGAGCGCTGGCGCCAGGAAGAGATGCCCACGGCCACGCCGTTCTCGAGCGCGTCGGCGCCCAGGTAGCTTTCCCACGGCCATGCGGCGATGGCCACGTCGGTGGTCGATCCCGTGGGGTCCACGCCCATCACGCCGTACCCGCGGTACACGATGGGGCGGATGTAGCATGAAGGCAGGCCGTTCTTGCGGACGAGCTCGATCGTCGCCTCGCACAGCTCGTCGACCGTGTAGGGCAGGTCGATGAGCGCGATCTTGCAGCTGCGGTGCAGACGCTCCATATGGTCGCGCAGGCGGAAGACGTAGCTTCTCTTCGTTTCAGGATTCTGGTAACACCGGATGCCCTCGAACACGCCCGAGCCGTAATGGAGCGAATGGGACAGGATGTGCGTGGTCGCTTCGGCCCACGGCAGCATCTCGCCGTTCTTCCAGATGTAGTCCACTTCGGTGATGTCGGCCATCTCGGCACTCCTTCTCGCTGGGCTCGCGCGCCGCAACGCCCATGTTGACGTGCGGGTTCACGATGTTCGATTCATTCGTCCATTGTACTCCAATCGGCTAAAGCACATGGCCGATTCCGGCGAAGGGACTTTTTTCACACACAACGAACGGCCTCGAGCCGGATGATTCTGTCGAGAGGCTCTGCGCGAAAGCGGCGGAGTCATCTGGGTTGGCGCCGCCGCGCTGCCGCAGGGCGAACGTCCACCCGGCGACTTTTCGAAATTTATGGAACATACGTTCCCTTTCTATGGTATACTTCACTCACAAAACGAGCCAATGCGGGCGCGTGCTCGAAAGCATGTCCATGGGTGGCGGCGGTGCTCCTCGTCGTCGACGACACGTCCGCAAGATCCTCTTCGCCTTGGAGCCCGCAGCGTTGCCATGCGCTGCAGGGGGTGGTTGCAGTGGCTATCGAAAGGTTTGTTGGAAGCGGCAGGGACGGGGACATGTACGGGATCACGTTCGACCTCGACACGAACATGCTTGAGAGCGATTATGGGATGAGTCGCCCGCGCGCCTATGGCGAAATTGAGCGCGTCTTGGCGAACATCGGCTTCTCGCATATCCAATACAGCGTCTATTTCTGCAGGGACGACGACGGCTCGGCTTCCTTCATCATCAAGGTCGCCCAAGCGCTCGCCTCGCTCGACTTCGCGCCGGCCATCCGCGACCTGCAGGGGTTTCGCGTGGAAGGCTGGTCCGACATGACCGAAAGCGTGAAAAACCTGCACGAGGCGCTACGATGACCCGCTGAGCGAGCCCTGCGCGCGTTCCCGCGAGCGCAGGAAGAGTCACGCGAGCGTTTCCTCGATGAGCGACAGCAGCTCCTGCTGCGTGTGAATGCCCAGCTTGCGGTAGAGGTTCTTGCGGTGCGTGTTCACGGTGTTGCGGGAGATGAACAGCTCCTTTTCGATGTAGCCCACGTCGCGTCCGCGCGCCAAGAGCGCGAAGATCTCCGTCTCGCGCGCCGTCAGGGCGTAGTGCGCGGCGATGTCGCGGCAACGCTCGTCAAGCGAGGCATGGCTCAGCTCGAACAGGCGCGGCGAGAGCAGGAACAGCGTGCGCTCGGGCAGCACCGCCACGTAGGCCACGGTCAGCACGAGGGCGGAGCCCAGGCAGAAGTACGGAAGCAGGTCTGCGGCCTCGGCTGCGCCCACGGAGGCCTGCACCAGCTTCACTACCACGAACGCGCAGAAGAACGCGAGGTACTGCAGGCCGAAGATGCGGCCGAACACGCGGGCAGGGTCTTCCTTCTGCATGAACACGACGCTCCATGACAGCACCCACATGGTGGGGACGATGAGCGCATAGGCGACGTAGACGACGGTGTAGGAGAAGAACAGCTGCTCGTGCGCCACCCCGAGCGCGCACGACCCGGCAATGCCGAACAGGAACGCGCTGCGATAGAACAGCTCCATGCGGTACATGCGCCACCGGTTCATCAGCGCCAGCACGAGTCCCATGATGCCGAACGACGCCCCGAAGACGAGCGCGAACACCGCCCAGAACAGGCCCTCGTCCAAAGGTTCGGAAGTCATGGCCACATTGAAGGTCCACACGAACTGGATGACGAACGAAAAGCAGAACAGCGCTCCTGCAATGCGCCCCGTCGCCGACGGCTTTCCCACATCCGCGCGTCCAAGCGGGGAATCCTGCGTTTTGCGCGGCAGGTCGCCGGCCGCCTCGAACCCGCGCAGGCACCATCCCGAGCACAGGGGAAGCGCCGCCGCAAGCACTGTCTTGCCCACAGCGCCGGCGAACACCACGGCAATGAAGGGCAGCCACTGCACGCAGAACGCAAAACAGAGCGAGGCCAACACCTCGCGCATGTCGAACGCCGACACGACGGCGCCCCACCACAGCGTGAAGCGGGCGATGAAGGCGCCCGCGACCAGGCCCGCCGCCATCGCGGCCACGCGGAACGGCACGGCGTCCTGGACGACGGCCGCGCTCAGGACCACGCCGGCCACGCCTGCAACTGCGCCCGCGACCGACCAGAGGGCGAGCCGCCGAGGCGAAAGGCGCGCCGGGCCTTCCGCCTCTCCCGAGTCGCCCGACTCGGCGACGCCGCGCCGCGCGGCGCGGCGCCGGACTGCCGAGCGGCCTATCCGGGGAGACGCGAGCAAAAGGAGGGCGGCCGCCAGCGTCGCCGCCAGGAACAGCGGATCGTGGATCACGCCGCCTCCGTACGCCACCTGGTCGCGCAACAGACCTTCGAAGCAGAAGAGCAGGTTGATCCACGCCACGAACGCCGCGAACCCCGCCCACAGGCGCACCCTGGCGACCGACCCGCGCACCGCCAGGAACGGCTCCGCGTCCCCTCGTTCGCCGCCGTCGCGCGCGGCGGCATCCCTTGCATCCATGCGACCCTCCCCAGGCTCGGCATCGTCTTCATCCATTATACTGCGCGCCGCAAGGCTGGCTCGCGTCGCAACGGGTGGAACACGATGGCCCCTCACCTGGTACGACGCTTAATTCACCTCCTGAAGGTGAACCGTTTAGGCGCGTTTCACCATGGCCGCGGTATGGTCACGGAGCCCAAGCGGCCCCATAGTCGAGGCGTTCCACCAGCCGCGCCACACGGCCGCTGCGGCAGACGGCCAGGCAGCCAAGAAGCCTCCGCCGCCCGCAAACGGCCCCGAACCGCGGCAGCCAAGACCAAAAGGAAGGGAGAGAACGTGGACAGGAAAGAACCTCGTTTGAACGACGCCCAAAGGGAGGCCTTCGCCAAGAGACGCGGCCGCATCGAGCTCAGCCGCCGCAGTTTCCTGCAGGGCGCGGGCGTGCTTGCGGCAGGGGCTGCAGGCGCCGGCATGCTGGCAGGATGCAGCCCGAAAAGCGAAGCGTCCGGCGCCACCGCCGACGGGGGCTCGGCGGCCGGCAGCGCGTCTGCCGCCGGAAGCGCCGCGCCCACCGGCAACGCCGGCAAGACCATGGGCGAGGTGCTGGGCGCCGGCTGGCTAGGCGACGAGCCTGACATCCCCGAAAGCGACATAGCGGAAACCGTCGAGGCCGACATCGTGGTGTGCGGCGCAGGCCATGCCGGCACGGCCACGGCACGCCGGGCGGCCGAGCTGGGCGCGAAGGTAGTGGTCATCGAGATGCAGCCCGAGGATTCCTTCAGCGCCCTCGGCAACGACATCGGGCACCTGAACTCCAGCTGGCAGACCGAGCGTGTGGGCATCCCCTCATACGACCCCATCGAGTTCATGAACGAGTACCAGATCTACGGCGCCGGGCGCGTGCAGCCCACGCTGCTGAGCCAGTTCGCTCACCGCTCCGGCGAGGCGCTCGACTGGTTCATCGACGGCTACACCGAAGAAGAGAAAAACGAGCTCGTTCCGCTGAACTGGCCCGTCGTCGATGGCTACGACTACAAGAAAGGACTGTTCACCTCGTACGTGGGCACGTGCCAGTTCGCCGGAAGCGTCGGCATGACCGACGCTCTCAAGCGCAGCCAGGCAAAGGCGAAGGAAGCGGGCGCCACGTTCAACTACGGACAGACGGCCGTGCGCCTGGTGCACAACGAGGATGGCACCGAGGTGACCGGCGTCATTGCGCAGGACGCTGACGGCAACTACATCCAGTACAACGGCGAAGCCGTAGTACTGGCGTGCGGCGACATCGGATCGAACTCGGCCATGTACAACGCCATCTGCCGCGAGAACTACGAGCTGGGCGAATACGCCGACTGCGCGGCCATGTCCGGCCGCGACGGCAGCGGCATAGCCATGGGCATGCGCATTGGCGCGAAGGTGGAGATCGGCACCGGCGGCGACATGGGCAGCCACGCGTTCATCCCGCTGACGCCCATGGAAGGCGTCGAGTGCCTGTGGCTCAACAAGTACGGCAAGCGCTACTGCAACGAGGCATTCGGCGGCCCGCTGCTTTCCGGTTGCGCCGGCGCACGCCAGCCGGGAGACATGGCCTACATCATCTGGGACTCCGACTGGCAGAGCGTGTTCTTCAACCAGCTGGCCGGCCACCTTGCCCCCAAGGAATGGGACGACGAGAACGCCGCCACCATCGAAAGCTACATGGAAGCGGCCGCAGCGGCAGGCGAAGAGGGCGACGACACGTCGGGCAAGTTCCTCTACTGCGCCGACACGCTGGAAGAGCTGTGCGACTGGATGGGCATGGAAGAAGGCGTGAAAAAGAACACGCTGGCCGCCGTGGAGGCATGGAACGCAGCGCACGACGCCGGCGCCGACGACGAGTTCGGCCGCGACCCGGAAACCATGTGGCCCATCGTGAAGGGTCCTTTCTACGGCTACCCGTGCAGCAAGCGCATCGGCGGCGGATCGCTCGTGGCCACGTCCGGCCTGCTGGTCACGGCCGAACAGCAGGTGCAGGGCCAGGGCTTCGAGCCCATCAAGGGCCTGTTCGCCTGCGGCAACAACTCCGGCGGGCGCTTCCCCATGGGCTACAACGGCATCATGAACGGCGTGTCCATCGGCATGTGTCTGACGCTGGGCTACACGCTGGGCGAATACCTGGCCACGGCCGACGACCCCAACCAATACTGCACCCTGGGTGCAGGCAACGCCGAAGTCAAGCAGTCCGACAAGGGCATGGCCGGCCCGCCCATGGGCGGCGGCGAAGGCGAAGGTGCCGAAGGCGGCGCTCCGGCCGCATAGCGGCGTCCCCTCCATGAGCCAATAAGAGTCCCGGCGCACCCCTCCCCAGCTACTCCGCGTCGGGCCTATTGGACAGGGGGCTCGAAAGCCCCTTGCACAGAAGGCCGAGCGCACCGCGCTCGGCCTTCTTGGGTTATGGCACGAAAATGCAGCTTTTCGTGCCATGCGGCGCCGGCCGGGGTTGGTCGCTACATCATGCGGCCGCCGCGTTGGCCTCCTTCGCCGGGCATGCCGGCGGGCATGCCGCCGCCACCCATGCCCAGGCCGCCCATGCCGCCCGTGGCGGTGGTGGACGCCGTGACGGTGGTGGCCGTGCCGCCGCTCACCGTGCCGTCCTCAGTGTAGCCGTCGGCGTTCGCACCGGCGACCGTGCCGCCCACCGTAAGCGTGTAGGTGCCTCCCTCGGCGAAGGCGGGGCTGCTGACCAGCACCATGCCGAAAGCCTTCTGCGGCGTGAACGAGGCCACCACCGTGCCTGCCTCATTCGTCACGGCCACGCTCTGCCCTGCCTGCCCGCTGACGGCGTTGAACGAGAACGGCTGCGAGCCGTTGGTGAAGTTCTGCGCCATGCCGGTCGAGCCGACCATGACGAACGTGCCGCCGGAGATGGTCGCTTCCAGGTCGTAGTCGAATGCGCCATTGGCGCCATCCGTGGGGCCACACACCAACAGCACGCCGCCGGTCATGGAGAAGTTGCCGTTGCTGTCGATGCCGTCGCCCGCCGCATCGACCACGGTGTAGCCGCCGTTGACCTCTATGAGACAGTCGGAATCGGACACGCCCCTGCCGCCTTCCGCCATGCCGGTTTCGGGCATGCCGCCGTTCTGCATGCTCTCGTTGGGGCTTTCGGCCATGGGATCGCCACGCATGCCGCCGCCTTGCGGCAGGTCGCCGGGGGCTTCGCCTTGCGGCAGGTCGCCTGAAGGCGGCTCGCCCGTCGAAACGCCGGCACCCTGCGCCGCGTCGCCTGCGGGCAGGTCGCCTGTCGGGGCCGTTGAGCCGGTCGCTGACGCGCCCGCCGCATCATCGCTCGCGGTCGCGTCCGCCGTGGCCGCGTTGATGCCGTCGTCGCTGGCCACGATATGCGACTCTCCACCGTTGATGACGACCTTCTCCGCTTCGAAGCCCTCGTAGCACGCCGCCACGTTCACCGTGCCGCCGTCCACCGTGAGCACGGTTTCCGCATGCACCGCGTCGTCGCCCGCCGTTATTTCCAACGTGCCGTCCGCAATGAGCGCCTCCACGTCGGAATGCAGCGCGTCGTCCGCAGCCTCCACCGTCAGGTCGCCGCCTGCCATGCGCACGAGCGTGGCCGCCTGCACGCCGTCGTCGCCCGCCACGATGTCGAACGTGCCGCCCGTGACGCTGACGAACCCGCGTGTCGCATCCTCGTCGTTGTTCGACTTGATGCCGTCGCCGCCTGCGTCGATGTCGAACGTGCCGCCATCTATCTTCACGCAGTCCTTCCCGCGCAGCGCGTCTTCCACCGCCGTGATGCAAAACGTGCCGCCCGTGACCACCAGGTCGTCTTTGGAATTGACCGCATGCTGGTAGGCTGCGTCCACCACCAGGGCGCCTTCCCCGTTGATGCAGAGGTCGGCCTTGCTGTACAGCGTGGCGTTGGGCTCGTCCGCGCCGTCTTCAAGCACGTAGCCGGCACCGTCGGAAAGCGCGTTCTCGGTGCCGTCGGCCAAAGTGACGAAGCACTTGTCCGTCTCCTTCACATAGATGGCCGGACCGCTTTCGTTGTGGACGGACGCCCCCGCCAATACCAGCTGCACCTTCACGTCGTCTGCCGTTTCCACCACGATCTGCCCTTCAAGCTGGCCCGACACCACGTAGGTGCCCTCTTGCGTGATGACGACCGTGGAGCCTTCCACCGTGGCGCCTTCGCCCTCCACCGCAGCCGTGCTGCCGGAAAGTTGAATGCGCGTCGCAGAGGCCTCGTCGTACCCGGCATCCTGGTCGCGGTTGCTGTACGAGAAGTCCATGCCCGCCGTGTCGGCCACCAGCGCCGTTGACGCCGAGCCGTCCGCGCCCGCAGACCCCGCAGAATCCGACCCGCCCGCCACATCCGAAGAGCACCCACCCAGAACCGCCACCCCAGCCAGCAAAACGAACATGGCCGCGGCAACCATGCCCCGAGCCAAGGCTGGAGGCTGCCCCCACCAAGCGAGTTCCGCATGGCGAACAGTCCAGTGGACTGTTCGCACACCATATTCTTCGCCCGAGCGGGCGATTGGGCTGTTCGTGCGAGCAGGACTGTCTGAGCGACTGGGGGTTGCCTCCAGACTTGCAGCGTCAACCTTTCGCGCGAAGAGAGTTGGGGCGGTGCCCACCAAGCGAGTTTCGCATGGCGAACAGTCCAGTGGACTGTTCGCACACCATATTCTTCGCCCGAGCGGACGATTGGACGTTCCGTGCGAGCAGGACTGTCTGAGCGACTGGGCATTGCCCCAGCTCTCGCCCCACAAAAGCCCGAAGGCGGTTTCCTTCGTTTTCATCACAACACGTCCTTTGCCGCCGCCGCGCGTCCGCACGTGATCTTCAGGTTGCCGTTCAAGCAGCGCAAGTCGTCAATCAGGCGCTTCTCGAGCCCCGGCTCCTTCAGGCGGATGGCGTATTCCAACATGAACAGGCTTCCCATGTTCGTGGTCTGCACTTCGGTGAGCTCGTGCTCGTCAGTGTAGCGCGCCAGCGCCTCGTCGAACACGCCGTCGTACTCCAAATCTTCGGGAATGGTGATGCGCAGCGTCTTTTCGGGCTCTTTCTGCTTGCCGAAGGGAGAAGCCACGTACGCCACGTTCACCACGGCCACGATGACCGTGAAGACGACCGCAAGCCAAATGAAGCCCATGCCCGTGGCCAAGCCGATGGCCATGGCCAGAAACACGCTGCCGATGTCCTTCGCACTGCCGGGGATGGAGCGGAAACGCACCAGGTTGAACACGCCCATGACCGCAATGCCTGCGCCTAGATTGCCGTTCACCAGCGTGATGACCATCTGCACGATGAGCGGCAACAGAGCCAGCGTGACCACGAAGTTCTTGGAGTAGGTGTGACGGAACATGTAGACGCCCGCCACGGCCGCACCCAGCAGGATGGACGCCACGCAGCATATGAGGAAGTCGACGGTGGACACGCTGGACACCAGCGAGTCGGCCGTTCCGAACACGGAAGAGAATGCGGAATCAAGCACAGTCAAGCACCCTTTCTTTGGAAGTCGTTTCTGTGGAGGTCGGGCTTGCGGAAGCCGGGTTTGTCGGAGCCGCGTGCGCGGAAGCAGCCGGGCCCTTCGAAGTCGCCAGCGTTTTCGCCTTCGCGCCCGAACGCGCACACCGGCTGCGGCGCTCGTCGCCAGCCACGTGACGGGCCGGGGCGGCACCTGCACGCATGCAGATGCGGTACGCCTCGCCGTACTTCGAGAAGGACGAGGGATATGCCCCGCATGCCGTCAACGCGTGCGTCAGCCACAACGGCAGGGGGCCGGCGTTCTTTATCTCCATGACGGCCTCATCCGCCCCCAGCAGCGGCAAGGTGGGCGCATGGCGATCGAACCGGTCACGATAGGCCAGCCCCGTGTCGAACGTGATGCGCAGCTCGCCGTCGCCAGCATCAAGCGGTGCATAGGCCGCCCGGTCGCACGTGATGACCATGGAGGGGCGCAGCGCGCCGTGGCGCGCACGGAAGGAATCTATCTCGCGCGCGATCTGCCGGCTGAGGGCGCTGACCGACGCGGCCGCCAGCGCCGGATCGGACAGCGGGAAGCAGGCGCACGCCTGCTCGTAGGACATGCCGCCCATATAGGCGCGTGCCGCCGCCAAGGACATCCCGACGCGGCGCTTGTACACCACGCCCTTGTACTTCTTCTTGATCTCCACGAACACGCAGCCGTCTTCGTCCGCGGCTTCGCCCGCGGCCTCGCCGTAGCGGCGCAGGCGCAGCTTCTCCTTGTAGAGCGGCTTGTCGAGCGATCGCTCGATAAGCGCACGGCCGGGCGTGTCGAAGTACAGGCTGGTGATCTTCGTGATGCCGAACGCGTCCAACGCCAGATGCCCGGCAAGGGCTTCCACCATCTGGCGATGCTGCCGCGCGTCCAGGCGGTATTTCTTCTCCGTCCGCTCGAACACTTCGTTATACAACGTCACCGTCTTCTCCTTACGTTCCGTCAGGACACGGCGCGCCCACGCCGCACCCGGACAAGCTGGGGGCACGCGCCGCATCGTGTCGGCAAGGATAGGCCAGCACCCTGAAGTTATCCTGAAACGCCGCGGCGGCACGTCAGTTCCTTCAGGCCGATTTCAGGATCGCCCGGAAAACGGAAAGGCACCGGCGGGGAGTTCGCACTCCTCGTCGGCGCCTTCGCGACGACCGGCTCTGCCTGCGTCAGCCTGCAGGCTATTCTTCTCCCGCCTC
>CAJFVW010000012.1 GCA_904420575.1 uncultured Gordonibacter sp. | reverse complement strand
TGGGGTCAAAACGGTAAAAGCGGGCTTGTCCCGCTAAGTCCCTGCATGTCATTCGTTGACGAAATCTGCGCAATCCGCCGCAAGCGCCACCCAGGTAGTAGTTTTGCTTTATGTGCCTTGATTTTCGGGATGCGTCCTGCAACTTGAAGGCCTTGGCCGCAGATAATCGAGATGATGAGGTGGGGACCTGACAAGGAAGAAGAGAACGGCATAGCAAAGCGGCCCCGTCCAATTCGGAGGGCCGCTTTGCTGGTAGGGGAACTCGCCAGACGAATCGTGGCTATTTTGGAATATGAGCCGGCACAGCATTGTCAAAGGCGATGAGGCCGGTCGCTTGGTGATGCTGATCCCTTATCGAAGGGAATCCTGAATCCGCCCTAGGTGGGAGGAGAGCTTCTCGAAAGAATCCGTGGAGATGCAGTGCTCCATGCGGCATGCCTCTTTGGAGGCAACTTCCGCATTCACCCCGGCGTTGGCGAGCAGACGCTCGAAGAAGCGGTGTTTAGATAGCGTCTCCTCGGCAAGGTGCTTTCCAGCTGCGGTCAAGCGAACGTCGTGATCGACCACCTCGACAAGGCCCTTACGAGCCAGGTTGCCGAGCGCCTTGGTGACGCTCGCCTTCGAGAAGCCCAGGCGCTCGGCGATGTCCACGTTGCGGCACGACCCGCGCAGGCGGCGGATCACGAGGATGGCCTCGAGGTAGTCTTCGGACGACTTGGTTGTCGCCCTGCTCCGTGAGCCGCAGCTCGCATCGGCTTCATCCCTCATTCAAATCATCCTCTCGTTCGCCTAGTCCCTGCAGGCGACACGGCTTCGCGAACAGTCCGCCGCACGAGCCGACCCCGCATCGGCAAAGACGATGGGGCCGGCCGATTGGCGATGCCGATCCCTCATCGAAGAGAATCCTCGATCCGCTCCAGGCAGGAGGAGGGGTTCTCGAAAGAATCCGTAGATGCACTGCTCCATGCGGCACGCCTCTTCTGCCATCCGGGAAGGGACGTGGAATCGGCTTCCGCTACGTCGAGTGAAGACAACTAACGAACGCACCCCATGAACCTAAGGACGCTTTTGCTGGATCCGGGCGCCCGCAGGTCGACCTTCTCGCAGCCGTCTCGCCCCACCATCAGAGCCGAAGTACAGACCTTGAACAAGAACTCAAGGTCATGGGTGATAACAGCTACGGGACGGCCTTCGGCAAGCTCCTCGATGAGCCCGGCAATCCTCGCCATGTGCATGAAGTCGAGGCCCGATGTCGGCTCATCCAGAACGACGATCTCCTTGCTGCTCAGAAAGGCGCAAGCCAGCGCCAAACGCTGCTTCTGGCCCCCTGATAGGTTTTGCGGATGCTCGGTCCTCTTGTCCCATAGGTCGATGGCCCTGACGATACGCGCCACCTCATCGAGACGGCCGTTGTCGATGTTCTTCTGGTCGGTCAGGATTTCGTTTTCCACCGTGTCGAAGAACAACTGGTAATCGACGTCTTGCATCATGTAGTACGAGCGGCGAAGCCTCTGCCGAGGCCGAACTCCCCACGAGAAGGCCTGTCGACCGCCGGCAAGGCCGCACATCGCCCGGGCGAGCGTACTCTTTCCGACTCCGTTTGCCCCAAGGACGCCCATAACCTCGCCCTCTCGCAAAGAGAGCGTCAAGGGCCCGATCAGGGCTCGCCCGCCTGCGGAGACCGAAACGCCCTTCATTGAGGCAGTCTCTGCCCCAAGCTGACGGTGGTTTTCCGGATTCAAGCCGTGCAAATCAAGTGCACGAAGCCCATAGCGCGCGCAATCCTCAGCACGAAGCCGACCCGCTGCGAACGAATCGACGATTTGGCCGCCCGCCATGACGTGGAGCCTGTCGTAGAGATCCGCCAGAAAGTAAAGCCTGTGCTCGGCGATGACGACGGTCTTGCCGAGAGCCTTCAAATCGGCGAGGATTCGGCGAAAGTCCTCTATCCCTTCGTGGTCGAGGCTAGCGGACGGCTCGTCGAAGAAAATCACCTGGGTGTCGTAGACGAGCGTCGAGGCTATGGCGACGCGCTGCTTCTCTCCTCCCGAGAGGCCTATGAGGTCCTTGCCCGCCAGATGCGCGATTTTCATGCTCTCGAAAGCCGACTCGACCCTTTCGATCAGCTCCTCGCGAGGCATGCCCAGATTCTCGCCGACGAGGGCCACCTCGTCGGCCGCCTTGCGGGTGAAGAACTGGTCGGTCGGATTCTGGAACACGTTGCCGATCGTGCGGGCGAGCTCGCCGGAGGAGAACTCTCCCAGGCTTTTCCCGAGAAGCTCGATTCTCCCATCGAGCTCGCCTTCGTACTGATCGGGAATCAAGCCGTTCATGGCGCGCATGAGAGTGGTCTTCCCGCACCCGGAGTTGCCGGTGAGTACGACGAGCTCGCCGCGCTCCACCGAAAACCGCACGTTCTTCAATGCCGCGAGACCTTCTCCCTTGTATGAGAAAGACCGAATGTCGACGTCAATCACATCCATACCGCGACCCCCAAAAGAACGACTCCGACGCCCAAGGCGGCTCCGTCAAGCAGACCGAAGGAGAGACTTCGGTAGCTCGTCTTTTCGCAATTCGCTTCGATTCCTTTCGAAATCACGGAGGAGACGAGCGTCTCGCTCACGTGCAGGCACTTGTACACAAGGGGAACGAAGTAGAGCTCGAAGGCGTGCACGGGACGAAGCGGGCTCGGGCGCAGCCCGCGAACCCGCATCCCGCGCTTTATCTCCTTCACGCGGCCGCCCATCTCGTCGAGGAAGCGCAACCCTATGACTGCGCCGACTGCGGCTCTGTTCGGAACGTGCAGCTTGCGCATGCTCGCCAGAAGCTTAGAGGAGCTCGTCATCATGAGGGCGCAACCGATGTTGACGACGGGGAAGACCCTCACCACCAAAACCGCCACGCCCAGGAAGATGCTCGTGACATAGCCGATGTCGACATGCAGGATCAGCTGCACGACCCCGCATGCCACCGCAAAGAGCGCGAGCTGCCTCAAGAAGGATGCCGGCGAGACGTCCAAAAGGACGAGAAACGACAGCGCCAGAACGAGGGCATATACCAGCTGATTGGCGAGAAACGCTTGGATGAGCGCCAGAAGCGTCAGCGCGAAGAGCGTCAGCGGGTGCAGATGCCCCTCGCGCCCGCCGTCGAGCAGACCCGTTCGCCCCATCAACCCAGCCTGCTTTCCTTCGCGCCCTTTTCGAAGAACTTGTCGTTAATGAACATTCCGAAACGCCCGGCCAGAAGCTCGGTCACAATATTGATCAGCACGCAGATGACCATCATATCGACCGTGTACATCGCCACCATCTGCTGCGCCTGTTCAAGCGAGATGCTCTCGACGAAAGTCGCCAGCCCATCGGATCCCAGAACGAGCACGAACACTATCATGTGCATCGAGTAGATGAACATCGATGCCGAAAACGACAGCCACACCCTCTTCTTGTTTCCGTAGTCGCCGGCGATGATCTCTGCGACGATGCCCGCGATCAGGCACAGGGGCGTCGCGACGGCGAAGCCCATGATCGCGTAGAGCACGCCGTAGATCAACCAGAAGCAGAAGGCCGTCCCCCGTTTTTGCACCTTGCGCGCCATGATGGTGTAAACGGGACCGACGAAGAAGGCCGCAAATCCCGCCGAGACGTACATGGAAAGCGCGCCGAACATGCCTGTTATCATGCCGACGCCCATCCCGAGAGCGAATCCGATCACTCCCAGTACCGCTATTGTCGCGATGTCCTTCAGTTTCATGTGAGCCTCCTTTTGCTCTGTTTGCTAGACCAATTGCCACTGGGAGCTTGCGTTGCGCTTGTCCCAGAAGTCTTTGTATTCTCCTTCGAGGGCGATCAGCTCGTTGTGCGTCCCTGTCTCCGCAACCTTGCCCGAGCTATCCATGACCACGATCTTGTCCGCCATGCGCACGGTTTCGAGCTTGTGCGCGACCACGATAAGCGTGGAGCGCCGTTTGAGCGTCTCTATTGAGCGAACGACGTTCTTCTCGTTTTCCGCATCGAGAGCCGACGTCGCCTCGTCCAGGAGCACGATGGGGGCTTGCTTGAGAAGCGCTCGAGCAATGGAAACGCGCTGCCGCTCGCCGCCGGAAAGCGAGCGACCTCCTTCGCCGCACAGCGTCTCCCAGCCCTCAGGAAGGCGCTCGACGACCTCCGTCACCCCGGCAAGGTCAGCGACCGCGCGAAGCTGCTCCTCCGAAGCATCTGGGTTCGCCATAAGGACGTTGTTTCTCAGCGTGTCGTTAAAGAGATAGACGTCTTGGAAAACGAAAGACACCCGAGCGAAAAGATCCTCTGTCGTCATATCGCGGACGTCTACGCCGCCGATCCTGACCGCTCCATCGTCGACGTCGTAAAAACGCGCGATTAGCTTGAGCATAGTTGTCTTGCCGCAACCAGACGGGCCTACAATGGCGACCATACTGCCTTCCGGAACGTCGAGGTCGACTCCACGAAGGATTGGCTTCTCCTTCATGTAAGAAAAGCGAACCTCTCCCATTCGGACGCTTGCATCGGTCGGGCGGGCTCTCGACTCGCCTACAACCGGCAGCTCGGCTGCTTCGACGACCTCGTCCATGCCGTCGAGCATTGCCCGGCGGTCCTCCATACCGAATAGGGCTGAGGCAATCTCGTTGAGGAGCGTGGTGAACCTTAATGCGACGCCGATCATGACCACCGTCTCAAGTGCCCCGATGCTTCCGCTTGCACCCAAGTAGCTCACCGCAATGATCATGCTCACAACGAGCATCTGCACGCTTGTTCCGGAAAGAATTTCGCCGAGGGCACTCCACCACAGGCCGCGGATCGACCGCTTTCTACCTTCTACGAAACTGCTCTCGAGCTCCTCATAGTCGGCGCCCGCACGGCAGGCGCGCAGGGCTCCCTGGCATCGTGCGAACTCGACTATCCTCGCGGCGATGTCCCGCTCGGCGGAATCCTCTAACCCGTTTCCTTTTCCGACGCATGCCTGTGAAACGCGCAGAAGAAGGAAAAGGATTGGGATGGAAAGCGTCAGCATGATTCCAATTTGCCAGCTCCAAAGCCACACGGCAGCACAGAACACGATTGCGGCGGCAGCGTTTTTTATAAGCTGGCCAACATAAAGAGCAGCGGCCTGTCCGGTCGAGATCATTTCCTGCGTAACCATGCGCGAAAGCCTTCCGGCACTATCCGCCTTAAACCAGCCAAGTGGCAAACGCGACACCTTGTTCCCGATGACCACCTGCATATTGCGCATGAAGCCTAACCCCGCTGCATAGCTGAGCTTGGTACCGAAGAACGAGGCTGTTGAGCCGACGACTGTCACCGCCGCAAGCGCGACTGCCCAGCCCCAAAACGTCAAGCCCCATTGGGGGTCGCCGGACTGGAGAGCCATGGTCGCCGGCATCATGATGGCGAGACCGATGCCGCACATCACGCCGGAAAGGGCGTAGAGCAAAGTTCCCAAACGGTGCTGGCGCCTATCACCCTCGTCCATATAACGACGAAGTCTCGGTAAGAAGCGTTTGGAATTACTCATCTGCATCGCCCTCTTCTTCACTGCCGCAGAGGCCTCCTTGCTTGAGAAGCGCCTGATAATGCTCGTTGTCTTGAATCTCCGCATGCGTTCCAAGGGCGACGATCTTACCTTCTTCCAACACGGCTATTTGATCGGCACCTAGAACAGCGTTGAGCCGGTGGGCGATGGCCAGAACGGTTCGGCCCTCGACCAAGGCGCTTAGTGCTTTCTGGATTTCGAGCTCTGAATCCGGGTCAGCAAAAGCGGTGGCCTCATCCATGATGAGGATCGGCGTATCAGCTAAAAGGGCACGCGCTATACTCACGCGCTGGCTCTCACCGCCTGAGAGCGAGCAGTCGGTTCCCAAAACGCTGTCGTATCCCTTGGGCAGCGACATGATGAAATCGTCGATCTGCGCCGTACGGGCAGCCTCCCGAATCTCCTCCAGGGAAGCCTCCGGCTTAGCTAAAGAAATGTTTCTTCCGATGGAGGCGTTGATTAGCATCGGGTCCTGGAGCACGAACGAAACCATGTTGTAGAGATCACGGGAGGAGATGTCTCTCAGATCGACGCCGCCGAGACGGATGGAGCCGCTTTCCGGGTCGTCGAAGCGTGCAATGAGTGTGGCGAGTGTCGATTTACCCGAGCCTGACGGGCCGATGAGCGCCGTCGTGGTGCCGGGATTAAGGACAAGACTGACACCGCGCAAGGCCTGGGTATCGCCGTAGGAGTACGATACGTCGTTCACCTCAACGACGACCCCGTCGGGCTTCTTTGAGGTTTTCGACTCGGGAATCGACGGCGTGTCCAGAATCTCGCACAGCCTGACTGCGGCAGCGCCGGCCATCTGGTACGACCACGTGCTGTTGGCGACAGCGCTGATGGCGGTCGGAAGCACGATGGCTATCAGCGCGCACGCGAGAACCTGGGGGAGAGTGGCCAACCCTGCCCCCATGACAAGCGCGCCGCCGCCGAGGTTGATCAGCAGCAGCAAGGGGGAGGAGATGAGCTCGCCGGCAATCGAGCAAAGCCCAATGAGCGGGGCGCACCAGTCCCAGTACGACTGGGAGAATGCCGATGCGGCGTCCGCGTAATTACGATGCGCCTCTCCTGTTTTTCCGAATGCTTTGACCACCTTGATGCCGGACACGAGCTCGACCATCGTCGAAGACACTTGTGCAAGGTGCCCGTTCATCTCGGCGGTTTTCGGTCCCATATCCTTCATAGAGAGCGCCTGCAGCAGGAAATAGAAGGGGATTGTGGCGATACCGATGAGCGCCAAGCGCCAATTGATCCAGAACATGAAAGCCAGAAGAACCATCGGCTGTAAAACGCCGTTAAGACGGTCGACCGGTCCGTGTGCGATGACGGTGTGGACCGTCTTCGTGTCATCCTGCACAGCGCTTCTGACCTTGCCGGATTCCGTAGCGCTAAACCAAGCAAGAGGCGCGCGGCTCAACCGCTCAACGATACCCTTGCGAATAACGTAGCGCAGTTTCATATCGGCAAAATGCGTGATGATGAGCGCAAGAGCGCGAAAGAACAGCTGCGAGAGAAATGCCATAACGAGAAGGAGCGCAATTTCGTGCACTTTGGACGCATCGACCTGCGCGAGCGGGCCTTCCCCTGCAAGGAATAGGTCTCCCAGCCATACCAAGGCCAAATACGGCGCAAAGGACAGAAGCGCCGAGAGCACGGTGAACGCCTGCGCCAGCATGACGCGTCCTTTGACGGGTCTGGACAGGCGCCTGATGGCTTCCCGCCCCGCCTCGTCCCTTTGCCGGTCTTGCTCGCTTGTCTCTGTCATGGCACCACCTCAATCTATTGTCTCGGATAATAATGACTTAGTTATCTTTGACGGCAAAAAAAAAGAAAGGGTCGTCAAAGCATGCGATATTTCTCCCAGCCCGCATTGAAGAACGTTGAAATGACCTCGGTCGTCGCGTTGAGCTCCTCGACGCTCTTCGCGTGGATGATATTCTCGGAAAGGGCGCTGTAGAACGCGTGGTTGACGATGTGGAGAGACTCTTTCGAGATGACGGTTCGAGCCTTCTCTGCGCCGTGGATCAGCTCGAGAACGCGGAGGGTGGTCCTGTCCTCCTCGTCGACGAGCCAGTCAAGGAAGTGCTCGTAGGGGGTGCCGTAGGAGCGGAACACAAGGAGCTCGTAGATGTCGCGATGGGAGTACAGCATCGCCGTGGTCGCGAGCGTCCCCGCCGCCTTGGCCTCGAGCGCGGCGCGCACCTGCTCCGGGGTCACGGGCTTCCCTTCGTCGTACCCAGCGAAACCTCGCTCCTCGCCCTGGGCGTAAGCTTTGCGAATCATGCTCGCCAGCGGCTCGACCAGCTCCGAGAAGAGCGCCTCCTTGTCTTTGAAATGCTTGTAGAACGCCCCGGTGGTCACGCCGGCAGCCTTGCAGATCCTGCGCAGGTTCGCCTTCTCGAACCCCTCTTCCAGAAACGCCGCAAGACCGCTCTTCAAGATG
Source organism: uncultured Gordonibacter sp. (assembly GCA_904420575.1). Lineage (GTDB taxonomy): Bacteria > Actinomycetota > Coriobacteriia > Coriobacteriales > Eggerthellaceae > CAJFUR01. The sequence goes on along the minus strand of CAJFVW010000012.1, from coordinate 3,822 downwards.
CGCTCGTGCGTCTCCTGGTAGTTGCCGTTGCTCACTGCGGTCACCTCCCTCCAAAAATAACTTAGCTATCTTTCGTGTTGGGGATTTTGCCATCAAAGTTAGTCAATGTCAACTCTTACGCTCATGATATCTCGGTAGAAGCGGCCTTGGCTTGATAGGCGGAGGAGCCTCGATGAACCGCCTAGTTAATTTGGACGGGAACTATCTCTACTCGAATCGGAGCGGGGCGTCCTGAAAGGTTCTGTCTGACTACAATCACGTCGCGTGCCGCTTGCTCCACTCGAGGAGCTCGTCCCTGAACGCGAAGCGCCCCCTCTTTCTGCCCATCATCCTCCTCAGTGGCAGGGGGTCGTCCTCGAGGAGGCTCCATTCGTAGACCGCGTTCCTGCTCACACGTAAGAGTATCGCTATCTCCGCCACCGAGTACGTGTCCTGTATCGGCACGGGGATCTTGACGTACGGGCATCCTGCTGATTCGACTGCCATGCGTCTGCTCCTTCCGGAGCGGCAGACGCTGCACCTCGGCGTCGCGGGGCTTGGCGGCGATGGCGCGATGCTCGTTGCCATCGCCGCCGCTCGATATCGTCCCCTCGCTCAGCGAGGAGTTGCCTAGTGGGCGGTATCCGAAACTGAGCCAGTCGCCCAGTCTGGCCTGCAAGCCGCCCTCCGTTTACCCGCCATCGCCCTCGTCTCGTCGGCTCCCGAGATAGGCCGCGAAACGTCTGTAGGAGTCCTCTGACAGGCAGTGCTCCATGCGGCAGGCCTCCGCCGAGGCGGTCTCGGCGTCCACGCCTGACTCGACGAGCAGCCGCTCGAAGAAGCGGTGCTTGTCGAGGGTGGCCTCGGCGAGGCGCCCGCCCTCCTCGGTCAGCCGCACGTCGCGGCCGACCACCTCGGCGAGGCCCCTGCGCGCCAGGTTGCCGAGCGCCTTGGTGACGCTCGGCTTGGCGACGCCCATGCGCTCGGCGATGTCCACGTTGCGGCACGACCCGCGCAGGCGGCGGATCACGAGGATGGCCTCGAGGTAGTCCTCGGAGGATTCTCGCCCGCCCATCCGCTCATCTGCCCGTCGGGACATCGGCGGCATCGCCCCTGTCGGCGGGAACGGTCCACGACGAGCTTTCCTGCTGGAGCCTCCACAGCCTCGCGTACAGCCCGTCTTCGGCGAGCAGCGTCTTGTGGTTCCCCTCCTCCGCCACGCGCCCGCTGTCTAGGACGACGATCTTGTCCGCATTGGCGACGGTCCTCAGTCGATGGGCGATGACGATTACCGTTTTGCCTGCGCACAGGGTTCCGACCGCTCTCTGGATAAGCGTCTCGTTCTCGGGGTCGAGCGAGGCGGTCGCCTCGTCGAGGAGCACCACGGGCGCGTCTTTCAGGAGAGCCCTCGCAATGGAGAGGCGCTGGCGCTCCCCGCCCGAGAGGGAGGCGCCGTTCTCGCCCAGCACCGTGTCGAACCCCTGGGGAAGCCTCTCGATGAACTCCAGGCAGTGCGCCGCCCTTGCAGCCTCGGCCACCTCTTCGTCGGAGGCGCCTTCGCGGCCGATGCGAATATTGTTCGCAACCGTGTCGTCGAAAAGGATCACGTCCTGGAAGACTATGGAGACGTGCGCGAGCCACGATTCCTCGGAGAACCCGGCGATGTCCTTGCCCGAGCAGAGGATCCTGCCGCTGTCCGGCTCCCAGAATTTCGCCGCCAGCTGGGCGCAGGTCGACTTGCCCGAGCCGCTCGGCCCGACGAGCGCGGTGACTCTTCCTTCCTGCGCGTCGAAGCTGACGCCGTGAAGGACCTCCTCGTCGCCGTACCCGAACCGGACGCCCTGGAAGGACAGGTCGTGGCCGGGCACATCCGCCGAGGCGGACCCCCTCGCTTCGGGCTCGTCCATGACCGCCTTGATCCGGGCCGTCTTGGTCGAGAGGTTGAGAAGGTTGGGCAGCTGCGAGACGAGGGCGAGGATGGGCCCGTAGACGCGGGAGACGATGAGCAAGAACATGAGCAGAACCATGAAGTCGACGCCGCCGGAGGCGAGAAGCACCGCCCCGACGCAGGCGGTCAAACCGACTCCCGAGCGGAGGATGGCGCTCGCAAGGGAGACGGAGACGTCGACGGCGAGCTCGACCCGCATCGTCACCCTCTTGAGCTCGAGCATCGCCTGCTCCATGGCGGCGGAGTCCTTGCCCACCGCCCTGCAGGCCCTTATGTCCTTGATGCCTTCGAGGTAGTCCTGCACGCGCGCCAGCGCATCCAGGCGGACGCGGTTCTGCCTTTCGAAAAGGCGCGACTGATGGCGTCGGCTCAAGGCGATGACCCCCGCCGAAAGCGGAAGCGTGACCATAACGCAGCAGGCGAGCCTCCAGTCGAAGAAGGCGAGCATCACGCAGATGACCACGGTCGACACGATTCCGGCGATGAGCTGCGGGAGCGTCGAGGAGAGCATGGACTCCTGCGCCGTCACGTCCCCCATGATGCGGTCGGCCACGTCGGTCGTGTCCCGGCGGTTGAAGAAGCTCATGGGCAGCTTCCTCAGGTGGTCGGCGAGGCGCAGGCGGATGCCCTCGGACTCGGTGTAGGCGGCCACGTAGGTTTTCTTGTAGTCGTTCCTCGAGGCGAAAAAGACCACGACCGCCCCCGCGATCCCAACGGCAAAGATCGCCCAGAGCGCGCTCGCGTCGAAGGGCTCGCCCGCAAGGGTCCCCACGAGAGCCGCGAACGCGGCGACCGTGCAGACGAAGGGGATCATGAGGGCCAGGTCGCTCAGGGTGCATGCAAGGGCGGAGCGCTTGAGGCCAGAATAACCCTGCTTGGAGAGATTGAACGCCCTCTGAAGCCAAGGGGCTTTGCCGGCCGACGGCTCGCCGAACGCCTCCGCGGAGCCGTGCTCCTCAACAGAGCCATCCCGAGCCGCATGAACGGCTGACGTTTCGGGAACTTCGCCTTTGCTGTCAGTCGATGCGGATTCGATGCCCCATTCGACCGCCTCCGTGTACTGGCTCCACATCTTCGCATACGTCCCCGATGCGGCGAGGAGCTCTTCATGGGTGCCCTCCTCGACCTTGCGGCCGCCGTCGAGCACGACGATCTTGTCGGCGCCGACGACGGTGGAGAGCCTGTGGGCGATCATGATCACGGTCTTGCCCGCCATGAGCCTCTCGAACGCCATCTGGATCAAATGCTCGTTCTCGGGGTCGGAGAACGCGGTCGCCTCGTCCAGCACCACGATGGGCGCGTCCGAGATGATCGAGCGCGCGATGGCTATCCGCTGCTGCTCGCCGCCGGACAGGTGCACGCCCTCGGAGCCTATTACCGTGGCGTAGCCGTGGGGAAGGCTGCTGATGAATGCGTCCGCCTGGGCGGCCTTCGCCGCCTCGACCACCTCGTCGTCGGTCGCCCCCGGCCTGCCGCGCCTGATGTTGTCCGCGATGCTCTCGCGGAACAGGTGGGAATCCTGGAACACCAGGCTGAGGCTGCCCATCAATTCGTCCTGGCTCATCTCGCGGACGTCGACGCCGCCGACGAGAACCTGGCCCGAATCGACGTCCCAGAAGCGGGCGACGAGGTTCGCCAGCGTCGATTTGCCCGAGCCGCTCGGCCCCACGACCGCGCATACCGTGCCGGCAGGGATTTCCAGCGAGACGTCGCGCAACGCCGGCTCCGCGTCGTCCTCGTAGGAGAAAGTCACGTCCCGAAGGGACACCGAGGCGTCCTTCGGGGTTTTCGGCGCCTCGGGACAAGAGAGCTCCTCGATGCCGAGCACCGAGTCGATGCGGTCGATGTTCGCCTGGGCGAGCATCCCGTCCTCGCTCACGTAGAGGATCTTCGCG
>CAJFVW010000011.1 GCA_904420575.1 uncultured Gordonibacter sp. | reverse complement strand
CTTGTCTCGACAACTCGAATCATACCGGGGCGGGCCGTGCCCTCCTTCCTATCTGGACGCTATCCTGCTGTCAAAGTGCGCAAAAATTGTACGTTACCGCCGGCCTCTACGCCGCAGGCGACGTGGTGGGGTCGGTTGAGAACCGCGACGGCGCCATGTACCGCATCGGCCTCACGCAAGCCATCGCCTTCGGCCTGATCGCCGGCGATACGATGTCGCAAGAGATATAGCGAGCAAGCCCGAAAACAGAATGATTCGTGGCGTGGCGGAGGGGCAACCCACCCTCTCCGCCACGCTTTCGCGTTGTCGTCCTAACTGCTTTCACGCGTGTTGGAGTTGTTCTTTTAGTTTGTGGCACCCGCAGGCACAATCGGCGGGGTGCAGTTCGCGCTCCATGGCGTTCTCTACCACGATCTTGCGCACGGTCACGTCAAAGTTGAGATTCTGACCGGCAAGTTCATGGTTGTGGTCGAAGTAGACGAAGCCGTCTTCTATCTTGAGCACCTTCACGCGTAGTGCGCTTTCGGGAGCGCCTAGAACAATGTAGTGTCCCACGGGAAGCTCGTCGGCATGGGGAAACGACGCAATGGGCACACGTTCGACAAGCGACTCGTCGTAGAGGCCGTACGCGTCGCGGGCATCGACATGGATGCGCCGCTCCTCTCCTTCGGCCATTTGGCTGACGGCGAATTCGAGCGGAGCGGGCATCATGCATCGACCCAGCTCCATTTCGAGCGGAGCGCCACGTTGCACCGAGCCGTCGAAAACCGTCCCGTCGTCGAACGACGCTACGTAATCGATCACGACCTTGTTTCCCATGATGTCCCGCCCGCCTTTCCTTGTCGACAACTTCCATGCCGCCTGACTGCAGCATCGACGAAGCAGCCAAGCGAAACCGTTTTCTTGCAGGCCTATCGCAGGTTCGCACGCGGAAGCCCCACGGCGGCTATGTCCGAGTGGGGCCTTCCCGTGACCGCATTCACCCACCGGCCTCCCTTGCATAGGAACAGTGGTTTGAGCACGATGTGCCCGCCATGCGAGCCGGCACCGTGATAACCGACCTCCCCCTCCTGCGGATGCGCGACAGGACACCACACGTTCGGACCGTGTTCGTAATACACGGTTCCCAAACCGTCGATAAGAGAGCGCATGCCTTTGTTCTGCGCCACGATGGGCACGTCCCCGTTCATTGCATCCACCATACTCACCGTCCTTGCCGTCTGGGCAGAGGCGCCTGCCCCGTTCGCGTCCGCTCCGAATTCCCCGCGAAAGGCGCCCATGCCCCCAGCGCAAGCGCGCCAGCCAAGCTATCGTCCCATCATCTTCATGAGCACGTCCATGCCGATGACGCTCTCGTCGCCCTCCCACTTCGCATGCACGGCAGCGACGGCCCCGGCCAGCTGCTCGATGGGCGCGTTCACTTCGATGTACTGGCCCAGCTGTTCGCGCGCGTCCAGATAGACCACCTTGAGGCCCTGGCCAGACACCATGGTCATGGCCGGCTCGATGCCCTCGGCCTTGCACTGCTCCACCACCGCGTCCACGTCGTCGGCCCAAATGCAGAAGTGGTGGATGCCGAAGCGGCCCATCTCCTGGTAGGGATCCATGCCTTCGGTGTGCGACTCGATGAGCTCAAGCTGCATGCCGCCCAGCTGGCCCAACGCGCAGCGTGACCGAATGGCGATCTGTTCTCCGCGGAATTCGCAACTGGCAGGTTCGCTGATGCCCAAGTCGATGAAGGGGCCCGCACCCAACGCTTCGCGCAACTGCGCGGCGGTCTCTTCGATGCTCTGTACGTAGTAGCCAATTTGCTTGATTCCGTACTGGTCGACGATGTCTTTGATCATGACGACTCGCTTTCTTCCAACAGGATGCCCGAACCATCGGTGTGGGCATCGAAGTTTCCAGGTCGCTCGAAGGCCGATCTTCCGCCCTATTCCGCCGCAGCCGCGCCGCCCGCCTGCACGCTAGGCGACGGGAGGCTTCGGCGCACCGGGAACCGCAGGCGCAACCGGCGAGCTGGGAGCCGCGGGGGCACCGGGCGCCGCAGGCGCCGTGGGCGCGCCGGGGGCCGGCGCTCCTGCAGCCAGGTCGGCACCGCACGCCTCGCATACGGTCGCCACCGGCTTGTTGTTCTTGCCGCACTCCGGGCAAACCTTCATCGACACTTCGGCAGGTCTGAAACACATGGTCGTTCTCCTTTCGAACAGGGCTTTGCGCGGGCGCATCCCGGCCAGGGAAAGCGGAGCCCGCCAAGCTGAGCCCACCTTGGCACACCCGGCCGGACGGCGTACGCCGCGGCGAACCCGCCTGCACGGAGGCGCCGCGCAAAGCCCTTGATTTCATCTACGCGAGGGCGACGTCCCCCAACCCGACGTCTTCCTTGCGGGTACTCGCCTCAAGCACCTTCTGCTTGCCGTCCTTGGCAATGGTCACCTTCCAGTCGCCGTCGGGAAGGCCGCGCAGCCAGAAGTCGCCCCAGCTGTCGGTCGTGGCGGCGAAGGAACCTTCTTCTCCTTCGGCGGTGACGGACGCACCCTCGATGATCTCTTCGGCCTCGGGATCGTATACCGTGCCGGCAATGAACTTCTTGGGCAGGTTGCGATAGAACACGTGCGGCCTGGTGCCGTACTCGGGATGCAGCACTTCCGTGCCCTCGAGGTCAAGGTCGTCCATCTCGCCGAACTCGATGGCGCCCACGTGGCAGTTGTCCACGCAGCGAGGAGTGGAAAGAGGATGCCCGCCGTCGAGCAGATGCGCGCAGCCCGTGCACTTCTGCGGAATCTCAAGCTCGGCGTTCCAGTAGATGGCGCCGTAGGGGCAGGAATCCACCAGCTTCTTGTTGCCTTTCGCCTTCTCCGGGTCGATGACGATCAGGCCGTCTTCGCGGCGGTACACCGCTTCGGGGGCAGCACCGATGCAGGGCGCGTTCTCGCAATGATTGCACATGGTGGGTTGGTAGGTCACCTTCACGTGCGGTCGTGCGCCGCGCTCGGTCTGGTTCACCTTCATCCAGAAGTGCCCCGTTTCAGGCTGCGGCTTGGCGTAAGGGCTCCAGTCGTTGCCGCAGTGCTCGTCTTTGCAGCCGATCTGGCAGTCGTGGCAGCCCACGCACTTTTCCAGGTCAATGACGAATGCCTTCATGGTCTATTCCTCTCCTTCCGCAACCCAGGAATGGTAGTTGATGCCTATTTCCGGGTCGTAGTCGCGGGCGAACGCCTCGGGATACTGCTCGCGCCATTCGTTCATCTCTTCGTCGGTGACTTTGGCACACTCCACCAGGTAGCCGGTGACGGCGAAGCCCTTGCAGTGCTGGGACACCACGTTTTCGGGGCAGATGAGGTTGGCCGCACCGCCACGGTCAAGATGCGGGGCAATGGGGTCCACACGGCTGCCCTTGTTGATGACCACCGAACCGGGCATCACGCGTTGCGAGATGCGGGCGCCTGCAAGGACCGTGCCGCGCTCGTTGAAGAACTTCACGATGTCGCCGTTTTCGATGCCACGGGCCTGGGCGTCTTCGGGCGCGAACCACATGGGCTCGTAGAAGTAGCCGTCCTTGCCCTTGACCTTGCACGTCTCGATTTCACGGAACCACTTGATGTCGTCGCCCTGCACGTGCACGCGCCATCTGCCGGGGTTCGCGGTGATGAGCAGCGGATACTTCTTGCAGCGCTCGCCCCACAGCGATTCGTCGTGCGTCCAGCCTTCGCTTGCCGGGCCGCCGACGATCCAACGGGCCATGGGCGTGCGTTCCTTGTCGTCCGGGAAGTTGTCGGCCAGCGCCTGCGACCAGAACTCCAGCTTGCCCGTGGGGGTGTCGAGCGGGTTCGCTTCCGGGTCCTCGTAGAACGGGCGCATGCCGGCGGGCAGGTCTTTCCAATTAGGGTCGAGCTTCGGGAAGTAGTAGCCCTTCTCCTGGTATTCGTCCCAAGAGATCTCCTCGGGCAAGCGCGAGTTGTCGAACGCGTACTTGAACCACTCGTCTTCCGTCATCCCTAAGTCTATCTGCTCGCGCACGCCGAAGCGCTCGCCTATCTCGCAGGCAATGGTAAAGTCGGACTTCGATTCGCCCACGGTGTCGCATGCGGCGGGCGTAAGGCTCGAATGGCGCATGGAAACCACCATGCCGGCGCCCATGGCGTCGTTGTCCTCGAGGCACGTGGTCACCGGGAGCACCAGGTCGGCGAAGAGCGAATCGTTCTCGAGCCACTGGTGGTTCGTCACGAAGAACTCCACCTCGTCGGTGCGGATGGCGTCCTGGAACTTGAAGCCGCCGTTCCAGCAGTTCATGTTGCAGGGCTTTTCGGACCACAGCATGTGGAACTTGTTCATGCGCGGCGCCTCGGTGGGCGGCTCCACTCCCATGCGTTCGGCCATGGCGCGGTTCATAGCCAGTGCGGCTTGCGGGTCACCTGGGTAGTTGAATTCCTGGAACTGCTCCGCGGTGTCCACATACACGATGCAGGGGCTGCCCCACCATTGCGCCTTGCCGTCAAGCAGAGCGTCGGCCACCAACGTGCGCGGTATGGACTGCGCGTTGGGGTAGAACATGCGGCACTGAATGGCCATGGTGAACGGAGCCGTGGTGGACCGGGCGATGTTCTCCTTCGCTACCGTGGAGGCGTTGAGGTGCATCTGCTGCACGCCCGGCTTGCCCAGGCCTTGCAGCGCCAGCTTGTAGGCGCCGGTGCGGCCGGCCTCGTGGCTGTAGGGAACCTTCACGGAGCCGGAGCTGAAATGCACGTGCGAGGTGACCTTGGTGCCCACGTTGCGCGCATACGCCTTGATGGTCCATGCCGGCACGCCACAGCGCTCGGAAGCCCACTTCGGGTCCTTCGGAATGCCGTCCTCTTTTCCCAGCACGTAGTCGGCCATTTTGTCGAAGTGCACGGTGTGGGTTTCCACGTACTCCTTGTCGTAGAGTCCCTCGGTCAGCCACACGTAGATCACGCCGAAGTCGAAGGCGGCATCGGTGGCAGGAAGGATGGGGATCCACTTCATGGTGTCGTGGCACACCGCCGTGTAGTTGCAGAACGGATCGACCACCACGAACTCCTTGCCGAGTTCTTCCCAGAACTTGATCACCTGGGAAAGGAACTGGCTGCCGTAGTTCTGTGTGTTCTCCCAGTCGCCTGCGTCGAAGGCGATGAGTTCGGAGTATTCGGAGATGTCCTTGATGACGTTCCACGAATTGTAGCCGGTCTGCGGCGGCGCGCACATGCCCAGGCCTTTGTTGGATCCCGAGCCCCATACGTGCTTTGCGCCCCAGTACCAGCCTTCCACCGAGTCGGGCGTGCGCGTCTCGCGGGTGTAGCCGCCCAGCTTGCTCATGAGGTTGGCGTGCATGCCGCCGCCCGCGTGCAGGTCCTTGCTCTCGCGGTGGCCGTCCTCGCCGATGCAAAGCACCGAATAAGGGCCGTAGGTGTCTATGATGCGCCTGATTTCGGACTCCATGATGTCGAGCGCTTCGTCCCAGCTGATGCGTTCGAACTTGGACTTGCCGCGGTTGGCGGCGTTGATCTTGGCAGGGTCGCCGCCCGGCTCCCAGTCCACGCGCTTCAGAGGGTACTTCACGCGGTTCTTGGAGTACACGCGGTTCTTGTACGCCAGCGCGAAGTAGTTCGGTGCCGACTTCATCTGCGGCCGAAGCGTATGCCCATCGACCTCGATCTCCCACATGGAATCGGCAAGTTCCTCGGGAGTGTACTTGTCGTCTTTGCGGTGCGGGCGAATGCGCACGATCTTGCCGTCAACGCTGTCGACGGCCGTCAGCTCGCCACCCGTGCCACCGCAGGCGATGCTCTGCAACGTGGTCTTCACGTTTGCAGACTTCTCCTCGATGCCCATCTTGTCTCCTTCCTCGTCCTTCGTAAGGAGGAAAAGCGCGTGGCCTTCCCTCACGCCTTGACTTTCATCATGGAAGGGGACGCCTAAGAAAACAACGTGACAACGAGGCCGTTTGCAGGAGCGCTCGGTCTTGTTTTGGGGCTTTGGTTTCGGCGGAGGTGACAGAAGGGGCCTTCTGCAACGGCAAGAGAAACAGACGTGGATGCGTTCAGAAATCAAACGTTTTGGGAGCCGCTTTTCTTCTGCATGCCCGCCCACACGCCGTCGGTCATTCTCCGGTAGAAGAGGGCCATCGTTTCGGGAGGAACCACCATGCCGTCCTGAATCCACTTCTTCATGAGCATGGCCTGCGACGACGCGAAGAAATAGGCGATGTATTCACGACCTTGGTCGCTGATCCGCTCGTCGAAGGTGCCGTTTTCGAGCAGCTCCATGTTCAGCTTCGAAATGGCGTTCGTCACCGAACGGACGAACACGCCTGAAGAATCGCCCAGGCCGTCGCCGATGAGACGCAGGTAGTAGTCCTTGTCGGGCAGCATCGACTGGTAAAGATGCTCGCAGATAACCTCGTACTTCTTGTCAGGCCCCATGAAGACGAGTATGTCGTTCAGCTTCCGTATGGGCTCCACCGTCATGCGGGTGAAATAGCCGCACGCCACGTCTTCCTTGTCGTGGAAATGCGTGTAGAACGTCTTGCGCGACACCTTGGCGCGGTCGCAGATGTCCTGCACGGTTATTTTGCCGTAGGGCTGGGTTTCAAGCAACTCGCGGAAACTGCATTCTATCTGGCTGCGTGCATCCATGTTTCCCCCTGGCATGCTGCAAGTGCTCTGGCGAACAATGTGGAAAACATCGTTATGATAACACGAAAGAAACGCGGGTTCTTCCCTACCTCCGGCTATCTGAAGGACGGACTTTCTGCGGCAGCCGCACGCGGGACCGCCCTACAAACATGCCGCGGCACGCGCCAAGGGCTTGATTTTCTTGAGATCGGGCTCGATTTTCCTTCGCGCCACTTCGGTGTCATAAGCCGCTTGTGCACGAAGCCAATAGCCATCGGAAAGACCGAAGAAGCGGCAGAGTCGCAAATCAGTGTCGGCCGTGATGCTGCGACGGCCCAAGACTATCTGGCCGATGCGCTGGGCCGGAACGCCAATCTCTTTCGCCAGACGATACTGGGACAATCCCAACGGCTCCAAGAACTCTTCCTTGAGAAGTTCGCCGGGGGTTATAGGGTCAAGTCTTTCCATGCCGTTCACCTCGCTCATGCTCAATGGTAGTCAACGATCTCGACGTCCTCCGCTCCGGCCGATGTCCAGACAAAGCAGATGCGGTATTGATCGTTGATTCGAATGCTGTACTGACCCGCTCGTGATCCTTTTAGCGATTCGAGTCTGTTTCCAGGCGGAACACGCAAATCTTGCACGTCGCCCGCAATTTCCAGTTGCCTCAATTTCCTTCGCGCAATTTTCTCGAACGCTTCAAAGCGTCGGACGCGAAAGCCCGAAGCCAGCAATTCGGTGTCCTTGTCTTTGAAGGATGCTATCATAGATGAATGGTAACGCTAAACGTTACTATCGTCAAGCTTAATGAAGAATCTGTTCTCTTGATGCACAGCTTCATTCAAGAGCTATCTGAGACACCAAAAAGGGGGCTTCCATTCGGAAGCCCCCGCATGATTGCTTGTGGCGTTTTATGCTTTCGCGGCGGCGCGGCCGGCTATGTAGCCGGTGGTGATGGCGCGGCCGACCGACAGGCCGCCTATCTCCATGGGGTAGTCGATGCTGCCGAAGAAGGGGCCCGACGTGTTGCCCGCCGCATACAGCCCCTTGATGGGTTCGGCGTCATCGTTCAGCACCTGGTTTTCGGCGTTGACCACCAGGCCGCCCAGCGTCGCGGACAAGCCCCAGTTGAAGTCGCGCTGCACGGCATAGAACGGCCCTTCGGCAACGGGAGCCAAATACACGGCGTCTTTGCCGAAATCCTCGTCGACGCCCTTCGCCACCACTTCGTTGTAGCGGTCGACCGTCTTCTTCAACGCCGCCGGCTCGATGCCGATGGCTTCGGCCAGCCCCTCAAGCGTGTCGGCCGTGAACATGACGCCGGACTTCTCCGACGGAACCTCCTTCGCTTTCAGCGCAGAGTCGTGCTGTGCCCACGATTCGGCCTGCGCGAGGTACTGCGCGTCCATGATGCTCCATACCCGCGCATCGTCGGGCGAATCGGCATTGGCCTTCATGATGGGACGCATGATGGTGTTGATCTTCCACCACGGCATGTGCTCGTCGGTCAGACGGGCGCCGTCGGGACCCACCATCAGGTACGGGGCGCTGTTCATCCAGATGTCGTGGATCATCTTGGTGTGCCCCACCGGCTCCACGTGGCCGCCGGCCCACACGCCCATGCGGTGGCCGTCGCCGTCGCGCCCGATCTCCAGTGGAGGATAGCCCAGCACGTCGGGGCAGTAGTAGGCGATCATCTCATTGTTGCACTGGTAATCGCCCGTGGCCAGCACCACGCCCTTGGCGGCGTTGAAGCGCACGTACTTGCCCTCTTCGCCGGCAACGACGCCCGTGACGTTGCCGTCTTCCACCACCAGCTGGACGCCGGGCATGCTGTAGTGCAGGTCCACGCCATGCGACGTCGCGTACTCGGCGACGTTGGAAATGGCGTTCACGAACGTGGTTTCGGGAATGGCGGAAATGAAGCTGGCCGTGTACCCGTTGCAGTCGAGCTCGAAGGTGCTGTACGAATCGGGGTCGTCCTGCACGCCGCTTTCGTGAAGGATGTCGCGGTACCACTTGATGGCCTCGCCGCTGTTCGACGTCCAGGCGCGCAGCAGGCTGCGGTCAGGACGGTAGTCGGAGTTGCGCATCATGTAGCTGACGACGGCCTCCTGGGTGGCCTTGTCGTTCTTGTCCAAATCCAGGCCCGTGGCGCGGAAGCCCTGGGAAGACGGCACGCTCTCCTTCTGCACCACGGCCACCTTCGCGCCTTCTTCCGCGGCCTTGATGGCGGCGGCCAAGCCGGCGGCGCCGGCACCCACTACCACCACGTCGTAGTCCTTCGTTTCCGCGAAGTCGGTGATCTCGGCCGGCTTCACCAAGAAAGACGGCAGCCCACTGGCGTTTTCGCCCGCTGCAGCCTCCCCCGTCCCGGACGCAGGCGCGGAAGATGCCGGCGCGCTGGGCGCACACCCGCCCAACATGCTGGCTCCCGCAACGCCCACGGCCGCGAGCGATCCCAGCTTGAAAACGTCGCGGCGGCTCATCGAGCCTGACAAGACTTTCTTTCCCATGTTCCCTCCTACAAGAACGTGTCGGCCCCTGCCCTCTTTGGCAAGGCAGCCGGTTAAACAGGACGTCCTGCATCGTAGGAGCGTCGCGGATTTCGGCCATCGGGCATGCAGAAATGAAAAGTTTATCTTTCTAACCCCTTACTAAACCCCTCCCGCAAAGGCATAATCACATCGCGAGAACACCCGTCAAGCGAGTGCCTGGCGGAAGCGCTGATGCAAGGCAGGCGGGGCGAACGAGAGCCCGGAGATGCGAATGGGCGGGAACGGGCGCTCGGCGCCGGGAGAGCAGTCCGTCGGGCGGAGCGACCGACGCCGCGCCCCGAACGCAAGGCCAGGAACACCCGCCAAGCGCCGGCAACACGACCGGCCAGTCGCGGGGCTAGGAACGGGAGAGGCTTGGAAAAGACAGCGAAACAGAACGGCCAGCAAGGGGGCATGGGCATGCTGCTCTCGCTGCCCGTATCCTTCTTGGGCCTGAGCTGCTTCCGCTCGTGGATCGCCCTGCTTACCAGCACGTCGCCCTTGGGAGGGTTCGCCGAGCCGCTGCACGACTGCATCCTGACCGTCAGCCTGCTGGCGCTCGCGTTCTTCGCCCGCAAGATCGTTCCCCTTTGCGAGCGGCGCTGGGCATACACGGTGTGCGCCGTGGCGGCCTTGATGGCCTCTCTTTTGGTCATCGCTTCGGCAGCAGGCGTTCGCCCCCTTGCCATCGAATACGCGGCCATGGCCTTCGCCGCCGTGGCGTCGGCGTTCTTCATCTTGTTCTGGTGCGAACTGTACAGCTGCCTGAGCATCGTGAAGACCGCGATGAGCCTGGCGCTGGCGCTCTTGGCCACCGAAGCGCTCAAGTTCCTCTTGGAGGGGTTCGTGCCCGCCTATCGCCTGGGCGCGTTGTTGGTCCTGCCGGTCCTCACGTTGCTCTTGCTGGCCCGCGCCTATGCGCACGTCCCGGCTGACAGCCGCCCGCGCGTCACCTCGGGCAAGACGCATATACCCTGGAAGATCATCGGCCTGTTCGCCATCTACGACTTCGCACAAGGCGTGTGCCTGGGGATAGAAGGGTCGCAGGCAGGCCTGTATTCGGGCATGGCCGCCGTGGTGGTGGCGGCGCTGCTGCTGACGGCCATCGTGTTCTTCTCGGAACGGTTCGACCTTTCCTTCATCTACCGCACGCCCGTGGTCCTGCTGATAAGCGCCTTGCTGTTCCTGCCTTTCCTGGGCGACGGCAGCAGCAACGTGGTGGCTTTGAGCCTTTCGCTGGGGCTGCGCTTCTTCGAGATCACCATCTTCCTGCTCATCTGCGACATATCGAAGAACTTCGCCCTGCCCGCCGTGCTGCTGTTCGGCATCGAGGAGGCCGTGATCATCTTCCGGTCGGCAGGCGTGGGCGTCGGGTCCCGCCTCGACGGGCTGGCGGCCCTGGGAGTTTCCCCCTCCATCGTCATTGCCGTGGGCATCGCGCTTGTCATTGCAGCCACGCTCCTGCTGTTCAACGACCGCGAGCTTTCGTCGCAGTGGAAAGTCTCGCTGTTCGGACCGGGCAAGATACAGCAGGGAAAGGAACGCCGGGAGCTGGTGGAAGCCGCCTGCGCACGCGTCGCCGAGGACTACGGGCTGACGGCCCGCGAGCGCGAGATCCTGCTGCTTCTGAGCGACGGGAAGACCACGAAGCAGATCGGCGAGCGCCTGTGCATAGCGAAAGGCACCGTCAAGGCCCACACCGAACACATCTACGCGAAAACGGGCATCAATTCCCGCAAACAGCTCATGGACCTGCTGAACGTCGACTGAGCGCGGCCTCAACCAGAATATCCCCTCTTGACTGGGCCCTTGGGGCTCGGCCTAAGGTTGTTTCTGCATGATCGCCTACAAGAACGAGTCACAACAGAAAAGGAGGG
>CAJFVW010000010.1 GCA_904420575.1 uncultured Gordonibacter sp. | reverse complement strand
GCGCTTCGACATCGTGCACGAGGCGGTGAGCGAGGTCCGCATCCTGGCGGGTAGGAACCCGCGCAAGGAGCGCGTGGTGCAGAGCGTTACGTTCAAGTGCCCGGTGCGCTTCTTCTGGGAGGAGGTTCCCGGCGAGGCGGATGGGTATACGGTGGTGACGCCCGACTCGTTTGATGCGGACGGGAATTTCCGAGATGACGAGACACACGTCGAGGTGTCCAGCACGTTCGTGCGCGCATGACGACCCGCGCGCGGCGGGTGCGGCGCCGCGCCGCGCAGCGCTTTTCCGCACCTCGCATGGATGTTGTAAGGTTTTTCCACGGGCCGCTTTGCAACCTGATACACTTTTCTCTCGCATGTGATTCGAAGCCGTCGGCGGACGTGCAGGGCTTGAGAGGCGGGCCTGCCAGCGGCAGCCTGTCCCGCAGGCGGGCGAGCCTGGGGCTCGTCTGGCGGCAGGACGGCAACCACGGACAACCAAGAGCGATAAGGAGCCGAGAACATGGCGCTGTACACCCCCGAATACCAGCCGACCGGCGACGAAGTGGCCGTCATCACCACGTCCAAGGGCACCATCCGCGTGCAGCTCGCAGGCAAGGACGCCCCCATCCACGTGGGCAACTTCGTCGAATTGGCGCGCAAAGGCTTCTACGACAACCTGAAGTTCCACCGCTACGTTCCGGGATTCGTCATCCAGGGCGGCTGCCCGAACACGCGCGACCTGTCCCCCGAGGACGTGGCCAAGTCCGCCGGCAACCCCTATGCGGGACTGGGCACGGGCGGTCCGGGCTATTCCATCAAGGAGGAGTACTCCACGAACCCGCACAACAGCCACGAGGACGGCGCGCTCGCCATGGCGCGCTCCCAGAACCCCGACTCGGCGGGCTCGCAGTTCTACTTCTGCCTGGGCGCCCAGCACATGCTCGACTCGGGCTACACGGTGTTCGGCCAGACGATCGAAGGCATGGACGTCATCGGACAGCTGCGCGTCGGCGACGTGATCGAACACGTCGAGATCGAGAACGCGGCGGAGTAGCCCCGCGCCGCGCATTCAACCCAAAGGATCCAGATGAACAACGAGCTATTCAACCGGGCACGCGCGCTGTACCAGGCGAGGGACTACCAAGGAGCCCTCTCCGCGTTCTCGCAGTGCCTGCAGGACGGCGCGCGGCTCGCCCCGGGCGAGATGGGCCTTCTGTACCACCAGATAGGCAACTGCCTCATCAAGCTCAAGGACCCGGGCGAGGCCATCCACGCCTACACGCAGGCCACCGCCGACGCGTCCTACGACGCCTGCGGCTCGGTGAACTACAACCTGGGCATGGCCTACGCCGCGCTGCACGACTACGAGAACGCGGTGCGCCACTTCGAGATATCCGTGTCCGACGCCAAGTACGACACGCCCTACAAGGCCTACATCGGCATGGGCAACGCCCTCATGAAGCTGGGCAAGTCCGCCGAGGCGGGCGTGGCGTTCCGCGAGGCCGCGCTCGACGAGGGGAACCCCGATCCCACCAAGGCGCTTCTGAACCTTGGCGTGTGCTTCATGGCGCTCAACCGCCCGGTCGACGCCGTGGCCTCCTACGAAAGCGCCCTGCAGTTCGACATGGTGCCCGACATCCGCCACAAGCTCTACGCGAACCTGGGGCAGGCCTACGTGGCCTCCGGCCAGATGCAGAAGGCCGTGAACGCCTTCGAGCAGGCCATTTCCGACAAGACCTACTTCCTGTCGGATTCGGCGAGCGTCGACTACCAGCGCGCGGTCGCCGCCGTCGCCCAGGGCACGGCCGAGCTCACGCAGGTCATGCCGGCCACGGCCGACATGTCGGGGCTGGACGTGACGGCCGACGGCATTGCCGTGTATCCCGAGCAGGACCCGTACGCCTATCCCGACCAGGACCCGTACTTCTACGTCGACGGCTACGACCAGGCCGGCTATCAGGGTGCGGACGAGCGCTTCTTCACCGCGAGCGACGAGGAGCTGGAGCAGTGGTCGCGCGGCCTGGCGAAGCAGGAGCGCAAGCGCAAGAACGTCGGCCTCAAGGTGTTGGTCGTGTTCGTGCTGCTGATCCTTCTGGCGTTCGGCGCCGCCGTGTTCGCCTACACGCAGGGTTACGGCTATCCGAGCCAGGAGACGGTGGTCAAGCAGCTGTTCGCCGACCCCTCCGCGGCCAAGGAGAACGTCATCGCCAAGGACGTGGGCGACGACAAGGCCGCAGCCATGCTCGAGCTGGTGCCCCAGGACAACGACGTGACCATCGACGGCATGGACAAGTCCATGAGCGACTCGACCGCCTACGTGACGGCAGACCTGCCCGAAGGGGGCCAGATGAAGTACAAGGTGTCGCTCGTGCGCGACATGATCGGGTGGAAAGTGGCGAACGTCGACTACTACGCTTCCAGCCAGTACTGAGTGCGGATCCACGGAAGACGCGCCGCGCGGCGCGTCTTCTTTCGTGTTTCGAGGCCCGCGTCCCACGCGACGGGCGCAGGCGACGTAAAGGCAAAGAGGAAAGGACATCCCATGGCAGTGCAGAAGACCTACACCATGATCAAGCCCGACGGCGTGCGCAACGGCCACATCGGCGAGATCGTCAACCGTTTCGAGCGGGCGGGGCTCGTCGTCGAGCGCATGGAGATGGGCATGGTGACTCCCGAGCAGGCGGCCGCCAACTACGCCGAGCACGAGGGCAAGCCGTTCTACGAGGGACTCGTGTCCTACATCACGTCCGGCCCGGTGGTGAAGATGGTCGTGTCCGGCGAAGGCGCCGTGGCCAAGTGCCGGTCGCTCATGGGAGCCACTAACCCCGCCGATGCCGCCCCCGGCACGATTCGCGGCGATTTCGGCCTCGTCATGGACGAGAATGTCATCCATGGTTCGGATTCCCCCGAATCCGCCGAGCGGGAGATCGGGATATTCTTTCCGACGGCCTAACGGCCATCGGAAAAGCCGACGCTGCGAAGCGATCTGGCACCGAATCTTGCCCCTTGTGCGCTTGCGCCCGCGTAGTCCTGCTCAGGCAAGCTGCGCAGGACGCGACCGCTCGGTCGCATAGTTGGGGAGCGAACAAGTCACTGGCTTGTTCGCCAGCCGCGCACCGGGGCAATCTTCGGCACCAGAACGCCTCTCGCTGACTTACTGCGCCAACCAGCGAGCCGATAAGCGGCGTGCGGGCGGGGCGAACCGCGCCAACCTGGAAGACGAGAAGCAAAGGACGCAAGCATGCTCTATCGAGTCATCGATGCAGGCGAACTTCCCGCGCTCGTGTCGGCGTTCATGGAAACCTACGAGGTGGTGGCTCCGGTCAAGCGCGGCCGGAGCTACGCCTTTCAGGCCATCGAATCGTTCGACGAGATCGAGCTCGACTATCCCACGACCATCGTGTCGCCCAAGAAGTACTTCCTGCCGCCGAAAGAGACGCTGCTGGAATTCGACGCGTGCGGCAACCAGGTGACGGACTTCGCGGCCGAGATCACGCCCCGCGTCATCTTCGGCGCGCACGCGTGCGACATCAACGCGCTCAACCGGCTGGACCTGGTGTTCAAGGACGGCCGCTACCCGGACCCCTACTACGTGGCGCGCCGCGGCGCCACGCTCGTGGTGGGCGTGAGCTGCCTGCCCACCGAGACGTGCTTCTGTCATCTGTGGGGAAGCGACGAGGCGCGCTACGGTTACGACCTGTTCCTGCAGGACATCGGCGGCAAGTACCTCGTCAGCATCTCCAGCGTCGAGGCGGCGAACATCCTGGAGGCGGCCTGCGACCCCCGCGTCGCCACCGACGAGGACCGCATCGAGTTCCGCCACGCCACGCGCCGCCGTCAGGCGGCCTTCAACCCCGACATCCCCGACATCCAGGAAGTCGCCATGCTCACGGACGCGTTCCACAAGGACCCGTTCTGGGACGAGCTGGGGGAACGGTGCCTTTCCTGCACGGCGTGCTCGGCGGTGTGCCCCACCTGCTTCTGCTTCGACATCCAGGACGTGCGCGACCCTGACGGCACGGCCGGGCGGCGCGAGCGCGTGCAGGACGCCTGCACGTCGCCCCAGTTCGCGCTTGTGGCGGGCGGCCACAACTTCCGTCCCGACGGGAGAGGCCGCGTGCGCCACCGCATGTACCACAAGCTCAACGGCTTTCTGGCCAACCACGACCGGATGCTCTGCGTGGGATGCGGGCGCTGCGTGACCGCCTGCAAGGCGGACATCAACCCCATCGAGGTGCTGAAGTTCTTCGAGAGGAAGGGGGCGCAAGATGCCCAGTAGCTGCGCGGTCTCCACCGTCCAGGTGCGGCCGTTCTCCGACGAGCCCGCCCCGCTCTCGGGCGCCCAGATGATGGCGGCGAACCCGTACCGCCCCTGGCCGGCCCGCATCACGTCCATCACCGACCTGACGGACACCGAGAAGCTGTTCGAGTTCCGCCTCGTAGACGAGCGCATCCGCAACGCGTTCTCGCACGAGCCGGGGCAGTTCGTCGAAGTGAGCATCTTCGGCGTGGGCGAGGCGCCCATCTCCATTTCCAGCTCGCCGTCCAAGCGCGGGTTCATCGAGCTCACGGTCCGGCGCGCAGGCGCCTTCACCGAGGCGCTGCACCGGATGCAGTGCGGCGACATCGTGGGCCTGCGCGGGCCGTTCGGCCGCGGCTTCCCCTTCGAGGACATGAAGGGCCACGACATCCTGCTGGTGGCGGGCGGCCTGGGGATCGCGCCCCTGCGCTCGCTCATCAACAACATCCATGACGAGCGCAGCGAGTTCGGCAAGGTCACCATCATCTACGGTTCCAAGACGCCCGCCGAGGTGATGTTCCGCGACCAGTTCGAGATGTGGCGGCACCGCCGCGACTTCGACCTGTATCTGACGGTCGACCATCCGGACGACACGTGGGACGGCGAGGTGGGGCTGGTCACCAAGCCGTTCGAGCACTTGGAGATAGATGCCTCCAACACGTTCGGCGCCGTGTGCGGCCCCCCGGTCATGTACCGCTTCGTCATCGACGAGATGCGCAAGAAGAACATCAGCTACGACCGCATCTACGTGAGCTTCGAACGTCACATGAAGTGCGGCATGGGCAAGTGCGGGCACTGCCAGATCGGGCACCAGTACGTGTGCATCGACGGGCCCGTGTTCAACTATTGGGAAGCGAAGAACATCCAGGGGTCGATGTAGGATGGGTGGCCTGAACATGAGCGGACGCTGCATAGCCTGCGAGGAGAAGCCCGCCCCCCCGCGCGTCGTCGTGGTGGGCCTGGCCAGCTGCTTCGGTTGCCAGCTGCAGATCACGAACGCCGAGTCCCACCTGCTGGACGTGCTGGGCCAGATAGACCTGCGCTACTGGCAGCTGGCCTCGAGCGACCCCATGCCCGAGGACTTCGACGTCGCCGTCATCGAAGGCGCCGTGACCACCGAGGAGTCCGAAAACCTGGTGCGCGCCCTGCGCGCGCGGGCGGCCAAGCTCATCGCCATCGGCGCGTGCGCCACGACGGCCGGCATCCCCGGCATGGCCTCCGTCGGCTTCCTGTCGCGCCCCGTGGAGGTGTACGGGGAAGGACAGGTGCCCGCGGCCTGCGGCGAGATGATATCGCCGCGCCCGGTGAGCGCCGTAGTGGACGTGGACTACGAGGTGCGGTGCTGCCCCATCGACACGCTGGACTTCGTGGACGTGCTGCAGGCGGCGCTGTTCGGGTCGAACAGGATGCGCCGCACCGCCACCATGTGCGGCGACTGCAAGCGCAACGAGACCAACTGCTTCTTCGGCGAGGGGACGCTCTGCCTGGGGCTGGTGACCACGGCCGGCTGCGGTGCGCGCTGCGTGAGCCTGGGGCGCCCGTGCAACGGCTGCCGGGGGCTGTCCCCGGACGCGAACCTGGCCTCGGCGCGCGCGGCCTGCGGGCGCTACGGCGTGCCGGTCGAGGACTTCGACCGCGCGCTCGAACTGTTCAACCAGACGGACCCCGCCCTCGAGGGCGCTCGGTAAGGAACTGCCATGACGAAAACCGCCATCCACGTGGACCACATCGCCCGCATCGAGGGCCACGGCAACGTGCACGTGGTCATAGAAGACGGCGTGGTGAAGACCGTCGAGATGAACGTCGTCGAGCCCGCGCGCCTGTTCGAGAGCATGGTGCGTGGCCGCATCTTCCACGAGGTGCCCTACATCGCCTCGCGCATCTGCGGCATCTGCTCGGCCAGCCACGTGGTGACCGACCTCAAGGCCATCGAGCGCGTCTTCGGCGTGCAGGTGTCCGACCGCACGCGTGCCCTGCGCGAGCTTCTGGTGTACGGCTCGTACCTGCAGAACCACGCCACGCACCTGTTCGTGTTCGCCGCCCCCGACTTCCTGGGCCAGAAAAGCGTCTTTCCCCTGGCCGACATCGACCCGGCGCTGTTCGACCAGGCGCTTGGCCTGAAGGCGCTGGGCAACGAGCTGTGCACGAAGGTGGGCGGCCGCAGCGTGCATCCCATCACGGCCGTGGTCGGCGGCTTCACCGACGAGATCGCCGCCGACGAGTACCGCCGCCTGGCGGAGCGCATGGACGAGGCCGCCGCGTTCGCGGCACGTGCCGTCGACCTTTTCCACGACTTCGGGGTGCCGCCCATCGAGACGCGGGGCGACCTGCTGGCCATGGTGGAGGACGGGTACTATCCGGTGGAGTGCTCGGACACGGCGCGGTTCTTGGACGCCGGCATCGAGTTCGACGCGAACGAGGTGGGCGCGCAGGTGGAGGAATACGCCGTGGGGCATTCGGCCGCGCTGCTCGCGCGCGTGCGCGCCACGGGCACGCCGTACTTCACGGGGGCGCTCGCGCGCGTGAACGCCTCGTGGCAGCACCTGGGGCAGAACGCCAAGGTGGCTGCCGCAAAGGCGGGCCTGCGCCCGCCCGAGCGCAACCCCTTCATGAACAACGTGGCGCAGGCCGTGGAGCTGGTGGACGCGCTCGACCGCTGCGCCGCGCTCTGCCGGCGCCTGGCCGAGCCCGGCGGCATCGAGGGCACGAGCGCGCCCGTGGCGTTCGACGTGCGGGCCGGCCACGCGGTGGGCTTCACCGAGGCTCCGCGCGGCGCGCTGTTCCACGAGCTGGAGCTGGACGGCGAAGGCCGCGTGGCGCGCGCCTCCATCCTCACGCCCACGGCCCAGAACGTCGCGAACCTGGAGGCCGACATGCGCCTTCTGGCCGAGATGCTGGTGGACGAAGGCTGCGGGGAAGACGTCATCCGCCTGGAAGTGGAAAAGCTCGTGCGCGCCTACGACCCCTGCCTCAGCTGCAGCGTGCATTAGGTTCCGCCGCCAACCTGCGAGGTCGTTGCCTGTCTGCCGGGCAGGGTGTGCCCCTCGTGGATTTTCAACGGGTCGGCAACGCCTGTGTTAGAATCTGGTTTTACTTGAAACCTAGGATTCGAGGGGTTTGCCTTTATGTCGTTCTTAGACGCGTTCTCGGGTCTGACCGGCCAGATGTCCACGGACATGGCGATCGACCTCGGGACTGCCAATACCTTGGTCGCCGTCACGGGCGAGGGCATCGTCATCAACGAGCCGTCCGTCGTCGCCATCGAGAAGAGCACGCACCGCGTGCTCGCGGTCGGCCACGAGGCGAAGAACATGATCAACCACACGCCGGAGGCGTTTTCGGCCGAACATCCGCTCAAGGACGGCGTCATCGCCGACTACGACGTGACGGAGGCCATGCTCTCGGCGTTCATCAACAAGGCCGCCGTGCGCAAGTATCCATGGCAGGCCAAGCCGCGCATCGTCATCTGCATCCCGTGCGGCGCCACCTCGGTGGAGAAGCGCGCCGTGTTCGAGGCCGCCATCCAGGCGGGCGCGCGCCAGGCGTACCTCATCGAGGAGCCCATGGCGGCCGCCATGGGAGCCGACCTGCCCGTCACCGAGCCCACGGGCTCCATGGTGGTGGACATCGGTGGCGGCACCACGGAGGTGGCCGTCATCTCGCTCGGCGGCATCGTCACGTCGTCGTCTTTGCGTCTGGCCGGCAACCGCATGGACGAGGCCATCGCCATGCACCTGCGCGACCTTCTGGGCATCAAGATCGGCGAGCGCACGGCCGAGGTCATCAAGATCAAGATCGGCTCCATCCTGCCGTTCGAGGACGGTCGCGAACGCGACATGATCATTTCGGGCCAGGACGTGATCACCGAGCAGCCCAAGGAGGTCACCATCCAGTCCGAGGACGTGCGCGCGGCGCTCGTGGCCCCTTGCGAGGAGATGGTGCTGCACATCAAGGAGACGTTCAAGAAGACGAATCCCGACCTGGCGAGCGACATCATCCAGAACGGCATCCTGCTCACGGGCGGCGGCGGCCTGCTTTCCGGCCTGGACCGCTACCTGACGGACAAGCTGGAAATCCCGGTGTGGGTGAGCGAGACGGCGCTGACCAACGTGGTGACGGGCTGCCTCAAGGTGCTCGAGACGCCCACCGCGCTCAAGCAGACGCTCATGCGATCGAAATAGGCCGCGCACCCGTTCATGGCCCTCAACTTCCAAAACAGCGATGCAACCCCTCTGCGCAGGGTGCTTCTCGTTTTGTTGCTGGTCGTCTCCCTCGTCATGGTGACGGTGTACGCGCGCGAAGGCGCGGACGGCCCCTTGCACGCGGTGCAGAACGCGGTCGCGTCGGCGGTCGCGCCGCTCAAGTTCGTCGGCACCAGCGCGGCGGCCGGCGCGGATGCGGCGGGGGAGTCGCTCGGGAACGCCACGGCCGACGAGTCCACGCTTTCCGGCCTGCGCCAGCGCAACGCGGAACTGACCGAGCAGCTCGCCCAGGACGAGGAGCTCCGCCAGGAGAACGAGCGGCTGCGCGGCCTGCTCGACCTCAAAGGCACGTACGACCTCGACGGCGTGGCGGCGCGCGTGGTGGGCCGCAGCTCCAATGCGTACAGCCAGACCGTCACCATCGACGTGGGCGAGAACGACGGCGTGGACACGGGCCTCACGGTCATGGGCTCCACCGGCGTGGTGGGCCAGGTCATCGCCACCACCGGCTCCACGGCCACCGTGCGCCTGCTCACCGATCCCGGAAGCGGCGCCGGCGCGATCATCCAGTCGTCGCGCGCCGAAGGCGTCGTGCGCGGCTCCTTGGACGGCCTGCTGTACCTGGAAGCCGTCGACGCCGACGTGGTGGTGAACGTCGACGACCTGGTGGTCACGTCGGGTTTGGGCGGCAGTTACACGCGCGGCCTGCTGATCGGCCGCGTCGTCAAGGTGGAGGGGTCGCCCGGCGACGCCACGCGCCGCATCGTCGTGTCGCCCAACGGCACGGCGGGCGCCCTGGAAGAGGTGTTCGTCGTGAAGAGCCCGGTCGCGGACGATGCGCAAGGAGGCGATCAGTGATGGGGGAGGGACGCGGCGTCGTGGCCGCAGGGCTCGGCGCCGTGATCGCCGTGCTCTTGCAGGTGGTGGTCGCGCCGAACATCGCGCTCGCCTCGGCGCTGCCGAACTTCGTGCTCGCCTACGCGCTCGTCCTGGCCGTCGTGCGGCCCGACCGCACCGGCCCCGTGCTCGCTTTCGTGCTGGGGCTCGTCTTCGACCTGTTGGGAAGCGGACCCGTGGGCGCGATGGCGTTCCTGCTCGTGCTGGTCACGTTTTTGGCATCGCGCGCCTTCTCGGTGCTCGACAACGACACGCTGTTCATGCCCTTGGTCATCCTGGTGGTGTCCACGCTGGTCGTCGAGCTTTTCTATGCGGTGTTCCTGATGGGGACGGGATTCTCCGCCGGTCCCCTCGACGTCTTTCTGTACCGCGCCCTGCCCTGCGCGCTGTACGACTGCGTGGTGGCGCTCGTCATGTTCCCGCTGGCCCTGCGTTTCCTGGCATCGCGCGACCCCCAGCAGCCCGGCAAGCCGCGCCTGCGCTGAGGAGGTGGCGCCCATGGTAGCAGCCATACTCGCGGCGCTCGGCGCCGCCGTCGCCGTCATCGTGATCGTCGCGGTCGTCTTCGCCGTGCGCAGCCGCACGAGCACCCCGTACGCCGGGCAGAAGAAGGAAGTGCGCCAGCTGGACACCGTAGGCGTGGGGTCGCAGTTCGCCGGCAAGCCGCGCGGCGGGGCGTCTTCCGACGTGCGCGTCTCGTCCGACCATGCGCCCGCGAAGAAGCCCTCCGAAGGCCTGAAGGGGCGCTTCACGGCCGTGGGCGTGTTCTCCGCCGCCGTGTTCGGCACCCTGGCCGCCAAACTGTGGAGCATGCAGATCCTCTCCAGCAGCATGTACGCCGCCGAAGCGCAGGAGAACCTGTACACCACCGTGTCCACGCCCGCCCCGCGCGGCTTCATCTGCGACGCCGACGGCAGGGCGCTCGTGAAGAACCGCCTGAGCCTCACGGTGCTGGCCGATCCGGACGCGGCCGACGACCGCGACGTGGTGCAGAGGCTCTCGGCCGTGCTGGGCGTGCCGGCGAACGTGGTGCGCGCGCGCATGAAGGACGCGACGGGCGGCGCGCAGAGCCAGCGCGTGGTGGCCTCCGACGTCCGCCAGCGCGACGTGGCGTTCATCGCGGAGCATGCCGACGCGTTCCCCGGCATCACGGTGGACGCGAAGCGCACCGTGCGCGACTATCCTTATGGGGCGTTGGCGTCCCACGTGCTGGGATACGTGGGGTCGGTCTCCGCCGAGCAGCTTGAGAACGTGGCGGAGGGCAGTTCCCTGGAATCGGGCGACGACGTGGGCCAAAGCGGCATCGAGTACCGCTACGACCGCCTGCTCGCAGGCGACCACGGCCAGCGCCGGGTCATCGTGGACGCCCAGGGCAACGTGGTGGACGTGGTCAGCGAGACGCAGGCTGCCCAGGGCTCCGACGTGTACCTGACCATCAAGGGCCCCGTGCAGTACGCGGTCGACCGCGCGCTCGCCGCGCTCGTGGCGCCCAAGGACGGCACCATCGGCACGGGCAAGGGCGTGGCCGCCGCCGCCGTGGTCATGGACGTTCGCGACGGCTCCATCGTGGCCATGGGCAGCTATCCCACCTACGATCCTTCTTCGTTCGTCGGCTCCGTTCCCGACGACATCTGGGAGCTCTATCGGACAGAAGAGGCGCACACGCCGCTGCTCAACCGCGCGACGGACGGCCTGTACGCCGCAGCGTCCACGTTCAAGGCGTTCAGCGGCCTTGCCGCGCTCAAGCACGGCTTCGCCGACACCAAGCGCACCTGGGACTGCACCGGCTCGTGGGACGGCTTCGACACGGGCGCCCCCCAGAAATGCTGGCTGCACTCGGGCCATGGCGTGCTCGACTTCCGCGAAGGAATCGTGAACTCGTGCGACGTGGTGTTCTACGAAATCGCGAAGGACTTCTTCTTCGCCGGCGAGTCGCAGGGCGGCTCGCTGGCCGACACGGCGCTGCAGGACGCCATCATGCGCTACCGCTTCGGGGAGCCGACAGGCATCGACCTGCCGAGCGAGTCGGCGGGGCGCGTGCCGACGCCCGCCTGGAAGGCCGAGGCGTTCCGCAACCGCCCCGCCGACGCAAAGTGGCAGGGCGGCGACCTGACGAACCTCGTGATCGGCCAGGGCGACGTGCTCGTGACGCCGCTGCAGATGGCGGTGGCCTACGGCGGCATCGCCACGGGGCGCATCATGAGGCCGCACCTGCTCAAGGAGGTGCGCAACGAGACCGGTGACGTCGTGCTCCAGTTCGAGCCCGAAGTGGTGGCCGAACCTGACGTCGACCCCGCGCACCTGGCCATCGTGCGGGACGCGCTGCATGGCGTGGTGCAGGACAGCGGCACCCTTTCGCCTCTGTTCTCCGTGAACGGCATCGACGCGGCCGGCAAGACCGGCACGGCCGAACATGCCGACGATTCGGGCGACGACGCCTGGTTCGCCTGCTATGCACCCTACGACGACCCGAAATACGTCGTCGTCTGCGTGGTTGAGCATGGCGGCGGCGGCAGCGCGGTCGCGGCGCCCCTGGCGGCCGAGATCATGGCCGCCACCATGGCCGACGACGCGGGGACGGGCGACGGGGTCATGGGCCGTATCGCCGGATCAACGGGCAAGCAGGTCGAAAAACTGGACACGGCCGCCGCCAGCGGACGCACGGACTAAGGAGGCGAAGGACATATGGCATTGCCGCCCCAGATCAATTCCGTGAAGATGCCGGACGCGGCCGTCGCGGAAGCCACGCGGCCGCGCAAGGCCTCCCGCTTCAACCTGCCGTTCTTGGTCGTCGTGGCCCTGCTGGTGGGCTATGGGCTTTTGGTGGTGTGGTCGGCCGTCGCGAACGACCCGGACTACCGCTTCTCGCGACAGCTTTCCGGCGCGGCGGTGGGCGCGGTGTGCATGCTTTTGCTGTGGCAGGTGGATTACCGGCGCCTGGGCGATCTGTGGGTCGTCTTCCTGGTGGTGAACGTCGCGCTCATCCTCTCGCCCCATATCCCAGGGCTCGGCACCGACGCCGGCATGGGCGCCATGTCGTGGATCAAGGTGGGCATCCAGGTGCAGCCCGGCGAGTTCGCGAAGGTGACCGTCGTGCTGTTGGCGGCGAGCCTGGTGGCCCGCTATGGCGGCCAGCTGGACCAGGCACGCGAATATCTGAAGGTGCTGGGCGTCCTGCTGATCCCGTTTCTGTGCATCATGACGCAGCCCGACCTGGGGACGGGGCTCGTCTACCTGTTCATTTCGGCGATGGCGCTCATCATGGGCGGCGCGCGCCCGAAGTTCCTGCTCGTCACGCTGGTGGTGGGCATTCTGGCCATCGTGGCCGTGTTCCTGGTGGACGAGTTCGTGTTCAAGTACGAGAAGTCGCCGGGCGTCTACGAGTACAAGCTGCTCAAGAACTATCAGCGCAACCGCCTGCTCGTGTTCCTGAACCCCGATTCCGACGTGACGAGCGAAGGCTGGAACCTCAAGCAGGCCCAGATCGCCATCGGGTCGGGCGGGCTGTTCGGCAAAGGGCTTTTGAACGCCACGCAATCCACGCACGGCTTTTTGCCGGAGGCGCCCACCGACTTCATCTTCTGCGTGCTGGCCGAAGAACTCGGGTTTTTCGGTGTAGCGGCCCTGCTGGCCCTGTACGTGTCGCTCATTCTGATATGCTTTCGGATCGCAAGCTCATCCAACGATCTGTTCGGCATGCTCATCGTCATGTGCATCGTGGGGATGTGGCTGTTCCAAATACTTGAGAACATCGGCATGACCTGCGGGCTCATGCCCATTACCGGCATACCGCTGCCGTTTGTGAGCTACGGGTCGTCGTTCATGGTCGTGAACTTCATGATGCTCGGGCTCATCGGGTCGGTATGGTCCCACAACAACGCGAGCGGAAAGAAGGGCGGCTATGCAACTCCCCATTGACGTGAAGGCGGTCATCGACGAGGCCATGGACATCGAGGGCGCGCGCACGACGCCGCTTTCGGTGAGCGTCTACATCGACGACTCGGCGCCAGGCGACCTGATCGGGCACGTGCGCAGCGCGTTCGCGAGCGCGAGCGCCCACACGCGCGTGACCATCGGCTATCTGGACGAGCGTCCCGTGGCCCCGTTCCCGGGCGACGACATGGCGGTCCTGGTGGCCGGGCTGTCCGAGCGCATCGGCGAGCAGGCGGCCGCCCTGCGCGCGGCGGGCGTGCCCGTCATGGTGGCGACCACGCTGCCCCGCCTGGTGGAGAGCATCGCCGAGGCGGCCGGCGCCCCCATTCCTCACGGAGACGTGGTGGCGCCGGAGGCTCCGCACGGACGGCTGCTCGGCTGCGGGCGCGATGCTCAGGCCGTGGCCGTCGGCGCGGAGGCCGACGCTGCGGGCGACGCCGCGGAACCCGTGCTGCTCGACCAGCGGGCCGCCGCGCTGCTCGACCGCCGCATGGGGGAGTGGATCATCGATGCCTGCCGCGACAAGCGCCTCGCGTTCGCCTTGGCGTTCCCCTTCGTGCGCCGGCCGCTGTCGGTCGACGCCGTGAACGCCACCGCCGTGCAGAACGCGGGCGTGGGCCTGGTGGTGTTCATCCCGGGCGCCGACCTGCCCATCATGACCCTCAACCAGGCGAAGATGCTGCTCCAGATCGCGGCCGCCTACGGCGAGCCTTTGGGCAAGGAGCGCGTGAAGGAGCTGGCGGCCGTCGTGGGAGGCGCGTTCGCCTGCCGCAGCGTCGCGCGCCAGATCGTGGCCTTCGTGCCGGCGCTGGGCTGGGCCGTCAAGGCGGCCATCGGATATGCGGGCACCCTTGCCATGGGCCGCGCGGCCATCGAGTACTTCGAGGACGGCGGCAACGTGTCCGGCCTCGTGGGCGTCGTGTCCGCCGCGCGCGACAAGGTGGTGGACGCCGCAGCGGCCGCGCGCACGTGCCTGAACGAGCCTGCGGGCGGGCAGGCCGCGCCCGCCGCGGCCGCGCCCGAGCCGCCTGCCCGCCGCGTCGCGAACGCCGCGCGCACCGCAGCGGGCCGCGTGCAGGACGTCGCGCGCAACGCCGTGCCGCTCGCCAAGTCGGTGGTGGGCGCGGGCGTGGAGGCCGCCGGGGCGGATGCCGGCGCCGTGGCGACCACGCCCGCCGCGGCGGCGTTCGGCGCCGCGAAGTCGCGGCTGCGCGGCCGTCGCTGAGCGTGCGGCAAGGATCACGGCGCACCGACGGGGAAGCGAGGGACTCATGACCGATCTATGGCCGCGCCTCGAGCGGCTGCTTGCGCATGTCGAACGTCCGGCACGCTATCTGGACCACGAATGGGGCTGCGTGCGCAAGGCGCAGGCCGACTTCGCGTTCTGCATGGTGTATCCCGACACCTACGAGCTCGGCCAGGCGAACCAGGCCGTGCGCATTTTGACGAACGTCGTCGACGCGACCGAGCACCTGCGCGCCGAGCGCGCCTTCCTGCCCGCCGTTGACCTCATCGACCTCATGCGCGAGGACGGGCTTCCGCTGTTCTCGCTCGAAAGCTGCGCGCCGGTGCGCGAGTTCGACGTCGTCGGCATCACGCTGCCGCACGAGCTGGCGGCCACCAACGTGCTGGAGACGCTGGACCTGGCGGGCATCCCGCTGCGCGCCGAAGACCGTGGCGAGGACGACCCCTTCGTGCTCGGCGGCGGCCCGTGCGCCTTCAACCCGGAACCCTACGCTCCGTTCTTCGACGCCGTGCTCGTGGGCGAAGGCGAGGAATCGGTGCCCGAGGCGCTGCTGGAGGTGCGCCGCCTGCGCGCGCAAGGCGCCTCCCGCCATGACGTCCTGCGCGCGCTGGCGCTGCTTCCCGGCTGCTACGTGCCGTCGCTCTATCGTTGGCGCGACGAGGCGTGGGCGCAGGAAGCGGGCGTGTGGATCGAGCCTCTGGAGGCGGGCCTGCCGACGCGCATCGAGAAGCGCCTGTTCGCAGGTTTTGCCGAAAGTCCCGGGTGGGAGCCGTGCATCGTGCCGTACACCGAGGTGGTGCACGACCGGCTGAACGTGGAGGTGCTGCGCGGCTGCGCACGCGGCTGCCGCTTCTGCCAGGCGGGCATGATGTACCGCCCCGTGCGCGAGCGCTCGGCCGACAACGTGGTGGCCTCCGTGATGCAGGGCCTGGCTGAAACCGGCTACGACGAGGTGAGCCTGACCTCGCTCTCGTCCACCGACCATTCGCAGATCGCCGAGATCCTCACGCGGCTGAACCGCTCCTGCGACGGCAAGGGCATACGCATATCGGTGCCCTCGCAGCGTCTCGACGCGTTCGGCGTGGACATGGCGGGGCTCGTGGCTGGACAGAAGAAGGGTGGGCTCACGTTCGCGCCCGAAGCCGGAACGCAGCGCCTGCGCGACGTCATCAACAAGAACGTCACGGAGGACGACCTGTTCGGCGCCATCGACGCGGCCTTCGCGGCGGGATGGCGGCGCTGCAAGCTGTACTTCATGATCGGCCTGCCCACCGAGACCGACGACGACATCAAGGGCATCGCCTCGCTCGCGCAGCGCGCCTACGACCGAGCGAAGGCCGCCGTGCCGCCCGAGCAGCGCGGCAACGTGCGCGTGGGCGTGTCGTGCGCGCTGTTCGTGCCGAAGGCGCAGACGCCGTTCCAATGGGACGGCCAGATACCGCGTGAGGAGGCCCTGCGGCGCGTGGGGCTTCTGCGGCGCAGCGTGAAGTACAAGGCCGTCGACGTGCATTGGCACGACCCGGAGACCAGCTTCATCGAGGCCGTCATGAGCCGTGCAGGCCGCGAGGCCGCCGACTGGGTGGAGGCTGCCTGGCGCCGTGGCGCGCGGTTCGACGCCTGGTCGGAACTGTTCCGCGAAGAGGCCTGGCGCGATGCGGCTCAGGAGGTGGGCATCGACGTGGCGGCCTTGGCCGAAACGTCCTTCGACCCGTCCCGCGTCATGCCGTGGGCGCACGTGTCCACCGGCGTGTCCACGCGTTTCCTGGCGCTGGAGCGCCGCCGCGCCGCCGAAGGCGCCGTCACGCCCGACTGCACCTTCGGGGACTGCACCGGCTGCGGCGCCTGCCCGGCACTCGATGCCGAAAACGAGCTCGTGGAGGTGCGCCATGGCTGATCCCCGCCTGTTCCGGCTACGCGTGACGTTCTGCAAGCAGGGACGCCTCGCGCTGCTTTCCCACCTGGAGGTGGCGCGCGCGCTCGAACGTGCCGTGCGGCGTGCGGGCCTGCCCTACGCCGTGAGCCAAGGGTTCTCTCCGCACATGAGGATCGCCTTCGGCGCCGCGCTGCCCGTGGGGGTGGGCGGCACGCGCGAATGCTTCGATCTGCTGCTCGAACGCTACGTGTCGCCCGAGCGCGCGCTCGAGGCCCTGCAGGCGGCCAGCGCCCCGGACCTCATGGCGAAGTCGTGCGCGTACCTGGAGCCGACGGCCCCGGCCGCCTCGGTGGCGTTTCCCGTGAGCACGTACCGCGCGCTGCTCTCGTGCTCGCCGCTGGAACTGCCCGTGCCGCGCTCGCTCGAGGTCGTGCGCAAGAAGAAGCGCAAGACGCTCGTG
The DNA here is from genome assembly GCA_904420575.1 of uncultured Gordonibacter sp. Taxonomy (GTDB): domain Bacteria; phylum Actinomycetota; class Coriobacteriia; order Coriobacteriales; family Eggerthellaceae; genus CAJFUR01. The sequence goes on along the minus strand of CAJFVW010000010.1, from coordinate 1,892 downwards.
GTGGACGACTTCCTGGTGGGGGAGATGGAGCTGGCCGGCGCCGTGGTCACGTTCACGCTGGAGGCGAAGCCCACGGGGTCCCTGCGCCCCGACGTGCTGCTCTCGGCGTGCATGGACGCCTACAACGAGGATCCTCATGCGCGCGACGCCGAAGGGTTCTCGCTGGTTGCGCAAGCCACGCCCTCGGTCATGGAAGCCGCGCCCTGCGAAGAGTGCGAACGGCTGAGCGTCGTGTCCGTCACGCGCATCGACCAGAAGGCTGCGGACGGCCGCACGCGCGCCTGAGGACGCCGGAGGCTCAGGCCTCCGGCGTCACAAGGTCCCAGAAGGCCGACTGCTTCTTCGCCTTCTCCAGCACGTCGGCCGGGACGACGGCGTCGTGCCACCCGCGCGAGATGCTGCCTTCGCCGTCGCTGACGGCGAAGGTCACGCCCAGCACGATCCTTCCTTGCGGGTCGACATAGAACGTCGCGGACACGCGGTCGCCGTGGTCCTGTGCTCCCTCGCCCCTGAGGGCGCGCACGAATTCGTCGCGTCCCCACAGGCCGAGCGTGAACTCGGCGTTCTCGTCCGAGGCCAAGAAGTCGTCCGCCCATGCGTTCGCCATGTCTTCGGTCAAGGTCAGGACCGAATCAAGCTCGAAGGACTCGCCGGTGGACAAATCGACGTTCACGCACCGCAGCGCCTCGTATTCGGAATATGCGCTGCCGATCAGGTAATGGTCGGCGAAGGCGATGCTCGCGAAGCCGTCGTCGTTGTACGTGACGGCATAGTCCACTTCGCTTGACAGCAGCGCGTCGCAGCCCGCCGGCACGCCGGAGAACGGAGCCCCTTCGGCAACCTTTGCGGCGTGGCGCATGTTCGTCCGCGCATCCTTGTCCGGTTCGAAGTAGTAGCGGTCGGGAACGGTCATGGCTGCGTCGCGGATGGCTCCGTTGACGGCGTCCAGATGGTCGAAATCGCCTTCGAACCGGGGGTAGGCCACGTCGAAGTCCATATGCACCCGCAGGCCGTAGGCGCCCATGTCCTCGTCGAACTGCTGGGAGAACGTCTCTTCCGCTACCGCGTAGCCCGCCGACGGGTCCCATCCATGAGGAAGCCCTTTCGCGCCCGTCTCGTCCGTGGCCGCCGCATCCACGGCGGGTGCATCCGAGCCCTTCGCGTCCGCGTCCCCACCTTGGCCGACGTCCGGAATCGAGGGAGGACCGATCGGCGCGGCCGCGCCGCCCCCGCCCGCAGCCGGGGGAGCGGCCGCTTCCTGGCGCAGCTGCGCGAAGCCGTCGGCCGCGCGCGCGAGGACGTCCGCGCCGACCGCGACCATGCAGAACACCGCCGCCGCGACGACCAGGCAGCCGCCCACGGCGATGGCAACGGCAACGGCCTTCGGCGTCTTCTTCGGGGAGGGCTCCCACGGAGCCGGATACGGGTCGGTGCCGCCATTCTGCCCGGGAACCGGGGGCGGGCCGAAGACCCCGGCCGGCATCGGCGGCTGGCCGCCTGGTCGTCCGGGGGACGATGGGGGAGGGAAGGTTCCGGAGGGCGCCGTGGGGTCGGCGGAGGACGACGTGCCGCCAAACGGCGGCGGGCCACCTGGCTGTCCGGGGGACGATGGGGGGAGTTGCCGGTCGGTCACGATACCCTCCTTGTTTCGCGATGCGGCTTCTTCGTGTTGCAAGCCTGTTTGTCAGGGTATCCGATTCGAGCCCCTGCCGCAATGGGCAGCGTTTGGAGAGCGGGGACGGAAGGCAGGGCCGGAGCCGGCGGTCCGAAAACAAAATCACCGCCATGAGGCGGTGACGAGGATTTCGATGGCGGGATGTACGAGACTCGAACTCGCGACCTCCGACGTGACAGGCCGGCGCTCTAACCAACTGAGCTAACACCCCGTGCTT
>CAJFVW010000009.1 GCA_904420575.1 uncultured Gordonibacter sp. | reverse complement strand
TCCGCAGGTAAGGAATGGAGGAAGGCTACTCCTGCCCTGCGTCGGGGATAGCCTCGGGATGGGCCTCGTGGTGCTCCAACATAGCTCTGAGTTCTTCGGAGGTGTGGACGCCCAGCTTTTTGAAGATGGAGTACTTGTGCGCCTTGGCCGTGGAGGGCGAGATGCCCAAGGCGTTGGCGATGTAGGTGGGGTTGCGCTCGTTGGCCAGGTAGCGCAGGATGTGGCTCTCGCGTTCGGTCAGGCCGAACTCCTGCTCGATGGCGAGGATGGCCTTCTTGCGCCGTCCGGGCGCGTTGCCTCCGATGATGTCGTACAAGGGCGTGCCGGAGCGGGTGTACTCGATGTCGTCCAGGGCGTCGATGAGGTCGACCAGCAGGCGACCCATCTGCTGTTTGGTCTCGGTCGCGGCCAGGTAGCCCGGAATGGCGTTGTACAGCAGGGCGGCGGCTTCCAGCACTTTCGATTCGCTTTCTTTCATGGCGGTCAGGCTCTCCTTCAAGACTAATACTGTTGAGTATTATAAAGGGAAACCCGCGCGTTTGTCCAAAGAAGTTCTCCCTTTTCAACAAAACTTGGCCGACGGGTGGCCTAGGTAAACAAGCAGCAGGTCAGCGAAGGAGAGGAAGGGCGGGGAAAGCGCCTCCTGATGGGGAGGCGCTTCGTCGAAGGGTCCTTGATCTGATCGATGGAGAATTAGGCTCGGGCGAGGCATGCCGCCCGGGCGTGCCGGAGGGAGCGCGGCCGACGCCGCGCTCCCCGGGGAGGCGAAGCTGGTGGACGACGCTGCCGGAAGCCAGGGCTGGAGGTGACGGGCAAGCCGTGACGGCCTCGGCCGAAGCGCCAGCAAAGCCGCCCCAGCACGCCGGAGCGCCAGCGCTGCCTGGAGTGGCCGGCGGCCGGCACCGGGCCGACTGCCGGCCACGCGGCTTGCGTCCGTGGGCCTACGGGATGTAGCAGGTGACCTTCTTGCCGTGAGCGGCCATGGCGGCAGAAAGCCCCTCCACGGGCACGAGCTCCATGCATTGCGCCAGGCAGTGGTGGACGCACGCGGGCTTCTTGCCCTGCGCCACCCGATCCTCGCACAGGTCGCACAGGTCGGAAGGCACCGGGACGTAGTCCCACAGCCATTCGCCGCGCATCTTCACGGGGCCCATCTGGCTCAGCTTGATGCCCCACTCGTCAAGCGGGATGTCGTGCTCCTTGCGGCACGAGACTTCGCACACGTGGCAGCCGGTGCAGTACTTGTAGTCGATCAACAAAGCGTATTCGCCCATGTCAGGCCTCCTGTCCGGTCGCGACGGCTTCGGCGACGAAGCTCGACGGGTCGGTTCCGATGGCGCCCTCCGGGCTGTCGGGGTCCAGCGTGCCGAGCGCGTCAAGGCCGTCGACCTTGTATATCTTGCAAAGCACGTTCTTGAACGGCGCGCCGAAACCGATGCGCCCGATGGCGTAGTGCGGGACGAGGCTGTTGATGTTGGACTTCCACACGCCGTTCAGGTTGGGCGTCTCCGCGTCCTGCTCGGGATACCACCAGCCGTGCTGCGCGTGGATGACGCGTGGGTCGACGGTGGGGGTCACCTGCGCCTTCTCGATGGCTTTGCCCAGCGGGTTCTCGATGCACACCCAGTCGCCGTCTTCTATGCCGTAACGAGCCGCCGTTTCGGGGTTGATCTGCACCAGCGGGTTGGGCATGATCGCACGCAGCGACGCCACCTGGCGATGCTCGGAATGGAACGAGGTGGTCTCGCGGCCGCCCGTGGTCATGATGAGCGGGTATTCCTCGGCCAGGTCGGGACGGCTGTAAGGGGTGAGCGCGTTCTCCTCGAAGTAGGGCAGCGGGTCCTCTCCCCAGTCCTCGTACAGACTCGAGCACAGCTCCACCAGGCCGGTGGGGGTGTTGAAGCCCGGCTCGCCGTCGGGGCGCAGCAGGCCTTTCTCGTACTTGCGGTACTCGAAGTCCATCTGCAGCCAGCCCTGGTCCTGCAGGTCCTCGAACGTCATGTCGACGCCGCCGTTGTGCAGCTGCTCGGTGAAGAAGTCGGCCACGTTGTCCCAAGGCCACGCCTTCGGGTTGAGGCGCTTGCCCACCAGGAAGTCGATTTCCAGGTCGGAGTGGCAGTCGCCCACTTCCACGCACTTGTTCATGGCCATGACCATGTGGGTGTTCCGGCCGAAGTGGGGCAGCACCATGCCGTCGTGTTCGGCGAACGTCGTCACCGGCAGGAACAGGTCGCACAGGCCCATGGCCGTGGGCGTCATGAACACGTCCTGCACGACGTTGAATTCCATCTTCTGCAAGGCCTTGTACCAGCGCTTGCCCTGGGCGTTGGTGGTGTTGGCGATGCCGTTGGTGGCGTAGAACCAGGCCATCTTCAACGGATAGGGCTGGTCGGTCTCCAGCGTGTTCAGGATCTCGTCGGGGTGCGCGATGAGGTGCGCCGCGCGGAAGCCCTTGTACTTCGGGTTGGTGATCTGCTTCTCCAGCATGCCGGGAGGCAGCTGCTGGGCGCATTCGTAGCGCCACTTGCCCATGAACGAGGCGGGCACGGCCAGCGTCACGCCGCCCGGCACGTCCAGGTCTCCCAGAATGGCGGCCAGGATGAGCACGCAGTGGCCGGCCTGCACGCCGTTGGCGTTCGTGTCGATGGCAAGGCCCCACATGAACGACGAGGGATGGCTGGTGGCCACCGCGCGCGTGGCGGCCGCGATGGTCTCGGCGGGCACCCAGGTGATCTCCTCCACCTTGTCCAGCGGGTACTCGGCCGCACGCTCCTTGAGCTCGTCAAAGCCATAGCACCAGTTCTCCACGAAATCGTGGTCGTACAGGTCTTCCTGGATGACGAGGTTGATCATGCCCAGGCCCAGCGCGGCGTCGGTGCCGGGGCGCAGCTGCAAGTGGTAGTCCGCATGGGCGGCCATCCAGGTGACGCGGGGATCGACGACGATGTACCTGGAGCCGCGCTTCATGAGGTCGATGAGCGTGTGGCCGAAGAAGCCGTCGGGGTTGGAGAACAGCGGGTCCTTGCCCCACAGCACGATGTAC
>CAJFVW010000008.1 GCA_904420575.1 uncultured Gordonibacter sp. | reverse complement strand
GGAAGATGATGACGGTTACACCCAGCAAGACGGGAATCACCATGAGGATTCGTTTGAGGATGTACTTGAGCACTTGCTCGTCCTTTCATGCATGCTCCTGCGAAGGCAGGAATGAAGCCGGAGGCCCGCAGCCACCCGGATTCGAGCGCCGCGTTCCTCGCGGCACGAAACCAAGCCGATCGGAGACGATCGGGAAACGACATGCGATCACGCATGATGGCATGTCGCCGTCCGCTCGAAAACGATCGGGTGACAGTATAGAACAACCCTGCCCGAGTGGGCGCGAGAAATGGGGCCGGTGCATCGGTTCCGCGCAAAAAGGGCGAAAGGCACGGGTTGTCGCGGCTTTGACCGCACCGACGGCCCTCGGGCCGTCGGTGCCACGGACGCCTAGGGCCGGCCTGTTCCGAACGGGCTCAAAGCACGCCTTGCAAGCAGTTGGGCCGGAAACAGCGTTTCCGGCCCAACTTCATGGTCTTGCTTCGCGCACGGAACGTGGCGTCATGCCGCAAAGGAGTGCCTTATGCCTCCTTGGACACGCCCTTGAAGAACGCGACTCCCGTCGGATGGTAGTAGAAGTCCTTGACCTTCGGGTTGACGCCGAGCAGGTTCTGCGAGTGGGAGATGAGCATCCACGGCTGCTTCTCGGCCACCATTTCCTCGCACTTCAGGTAGATGGCGTCGCGCTCGTCCCCATCGGGGGTTGCAAGGCCTTCTGCGATGAGTGCCTTGTATTCCTCGTCCTGCCAGTGGGCGACGTTCATGGACCAGTTGGTGTCGGCCAGCAGGTTCATGAAATTGTCTGGGTCGCCGTTGTCGCCGGTCCAGCCATAGAAGCAGATGTCGTACGGATCGGTCTGCAGCTTGGTCTTGTAGGTGGTCCAGTCGTACTCGACGATGCTCACGTCCACGCCGACCTCGGCCAGGTAGCCCTGGATGAGGCGGGCGAGCTCGCTGCCGCCCTTCTGGTTGTAGGGGCGGGCAGTGGTGTACGTGATGCACTGCAGCGACGTGACGCCCTTGGCGGCCAGCGTGGCCTTGGCAGCTTCGGGGTCGTAGGCGGTCTGCTTGACGTCCTTGCAGTACGGGGCCATCCACACGGGCATGACGGAGTTCGCCAGCGTCGCGTAGTCGCCGTAGATGGTCTGTACCAGCTCTTCGACGTTGATGGCCTGGGCGATGGCCTTGCGGACCTCCTGGTCGGTGCACGCGCCCGTCTCGGTGTTGAACGCCATGTAGTTGATGGTCATGCCGTCTTCGGCGAACAGCTCGAAGCCGCCGTCGGTAATCTGGTTCACCGAAGAGGGATCGACGCTCGACACGATGTCGCATTCGTTGTTGAGCAGCGACGTGATGCGGGTGTTGCCCTCTGCGATGATGCGGAAGACGAGGTTCTTCGTCTTGGGGGCGTTGGCCGTGTCCCAGTACTCGTCGTTGGCCACCAAGGTGACCGAAGCGCCCTTCGTCCAGTCGACGAACTTGTAGGGGCCCGTGCCGGCAGGCTTGTCGATGGGCTGCCCCGCCGGTGCGGCTGCTGCGGCCGTGGGGGACACGATGGGGGCGGCAAGGGCCATGGCCAGGTTCTTCAAGAACGGGGCCGAAGCCGAGCGCAAGGTGATCTTCACAGTGGTGGGATCGACTGCTTCCACGCTCTTCACGCCGTTGTTGGCGGCCTCTTCGCCGAACACGAAGGACGCGTACGGCATGTCGGAGTTGCGGTTAGGCTCCAGCTGGCGCTCGATGGACGCCTTCACGGCGTCGGCGTTGAACTCGGTGCCGTCGTGGAACTTGACGCCTTCGCGCAGCTTGATGGTGTACGTGAGGCCGTCGTCCGAGATTTCGGGCAGGTCGGCGGCCAGGCAGGGGGACACCTTGGCGTCCGTCTTGCCGTACTGGTACAGGCCTTCGTGGATGTTGCAGGACACCACGGCCGATTCGCCGTCGTCGAAGTACGCCGGGTCGACTGCACGCGGGTCGGCCGTGAGGCTGTACGTGATGGTGTCGGACATTCCGCTGGGCGCGTCGCCGCCGCCCTGGCCCTCGGCCGGCTTCTCGCCGCCACCGCCGCCGCAGCCTGCCATGTTGACGAGGCCGAAGCTGGCGGCCGAAACGCCGAGCAGCTCGACGAACCGGCGTCTGCTGAACGCCTGCTTGCTTGCTTCCATGTGTTCTCCTTCCCTCAAACCCCGCTTTTCCGGGGCCCTCCAGCGAGCGCCTGCTCGCTCTGGCTCATAGGCGACCCGTTCGGTCCACGCTATGCATGCCCGTATACTTTAGTACAACGGAGCGCCCGCCATGCCCTTTTTCGCGCGATTGTGGCGTTTTCGTTCCATTGCGGGTCGTGAACGGCAGGCGGGAAGGCGGCATGCGCCGCCTTTTGATTCGTGCCGGCGCGCGACTTTCGGCCTTCCTGCGCATTGCAGAAAGCGAGAGCCCCGTTCTCCCGTGTCGGTCGAGGCCGGGAGCTTCGGCGTCACAGCAAAGCGCGGTGTTGCAGTAAGGCCACGTGAGCCGTCTCATGCTGCCGGCATGAGACGGCTTTTGATGCTTGCCGAACCAAACTTTGGCCCAAGTTCCATGCTCATCGAATCTGGCCTCCGAGAAAAGACCCGCGTATAACCGCAAGCAGCTGCCGACACACCGTGTCACGCACGCCGTCCGGGAGTCAGACGAGGCCTCGTCCGGAAGACAGCGTGCGCGCAGATGGATCGGAAGCGCATTCCGTCAGAAAGGGGTACCTGCTATGAGCAACTGGAAGTGGCAAGAGGGCGACTATACCGTGGTTCGTACCTGCGCGTGGTCGCCTCCGGGGGAGCATCCGGTAGGCTGGGGTCTTCGCCTGTACTACAAGGACGACAAGCTGCATCACGTCGAGGGCGATCCGACGAATCCCATCACGCAAGGCCGCGTATCCATCAAGTTCCTTGAGCTTCCGGCGTACAACAACAGCCCGGAGCGCGTCATCTATCCCATGAAGCGCGATCCCAAGTTCCGTGGCGACAACAGCAAATGGGAGCGCATCAGCTGGGACGAAGCCTACGACATGATCGAGAAGGAGACGCGCCGCATTCAGAAGGAGTACGGCCCCGAATCCATCATGACGTTCATCGGCACGGGCCGCGACGTGTGGCATACCGTCCCGAAGATCACGTTCTCGGCTTTCGAGTCCCCGAACTTCAACTATCCGCACAACGGCTGGTCGTGCTATGGGCCGCGTTCGTCCATCTGCGTGTACGTGCTGGGCGCCGGCTATCCCGAGCTCGACTACGCCACCGAGTTCCCCGAGAAGCGCTACGACGATCCGGACTACGTGCTGCCCAAGGTGGCGCTCATCATCGGCAAGGACCCGCTGGTGTCCAACCCCGACGGTCTGTTCGGCCATGCGCTCGTTGACATGATGAAGCGCGGCACCGAGCTCATCGTGGTGGATCCGCGCGCCACGTGGCTGGCCACGCGCGCCAAGTACTTCCTTCAGCTGCGTCCCGGCACCGACGCGGCGCTGTATCTGTCCATGTGCCACGTCATCATCAGCGAAGACCTGTACGATCACGACTTCTGCGACAACTGGGTGTACGGCTTCAAGGAATTCACCGAACGCTGCGCCGAGTATCCGCCTGCGCTGGCGTCGTCCATCACGGGCGTTCCCGAAGAGCTGATCGTCGAGGCGGCTCGCTATTGGGCTACCGAGAAGCCTGGTTCCATGACGTGGGGCCTGGCCGTCGACGAGAAGGTCAACGGCATCCAGACGGCTCACCTGGTGCTGCTGCTGTGCGCCATCGCGGGCAACCTGGACGTGCCCGGCGGCGTGCTCCTGGGCGGCTCCGACCGCGAGGCTCCCACTTCTTGGTGGGGCTGGGACGAGCTCGACGACGACATCAAGGCGAAGCGTCTCGGCGCGGCCGAGTATCCATGCGTGTCCACCGCATGCTCCACGACGCAGTGCGACGTGGCCATGGACGCCATCCGCACCGACAAGCCCTATCCCATCAAGATGACGTTCACCATGAGTTCGAACCCCATCGCCTGCCCCTCTGCCGACCCGCAGATGGTGAACGAGGCCATGCAGCGCCCCGACTTCAACGTGTTTGCCGACCTCGTCATGACCCCGTCCTGCGCGTCCTATGGCGACCTGTTCCTGCCCGTGGCTTCCACCGGCGAGAAGGACGGCCTGGTGGCCACCCACTACGGCGCGCTCACGCTGTTCGTGGCGGCCTGCGTCAAAGGCAACCAGGTGGGCGAGTGCAAGTCCGACGACGAGATCATGCTCGACCTCGGCTGGCGCCTGAACCCGTCCAAGTTCCCCTGGAAGGACCTCTACGAGTTCCTCACCTGGGAGCTGAACGGATACGGCGTGGAAGGCACGTGGGAGGAGCTGCGCGACTCCGAACTGGGTTTCGTGACGCCTCCTTACGAGTTCGAGAAGTACGCCTACGGCCTGCAGACCTGGAACGGCGAGCCCGGCTTCGGCACGGAGTCCGGCATGGTCGAGGCTTACTGCCAGCGCTTCGCCGACTGGGGCGACGACCCGATGCCGTACTACGAAGAGCCGCCGTACAGCCCCGTGAGCACCCCCGACCTGTTCGAGAAGTATCCGTTCGTGCTCACCACGGGTGCCCGCTCGTGGTCGTACTTCCACTCCGAGCAGCGCCACATCAAGCGTCTGCGCGATCTGGATCCGTGGCCCACGGTGGAGATGAACCCTGCCGACGCCAAGCGCTTGGGACTGACGGACGGCGATTGGGTGTATCTGACCAACATGTTCGGCAAGTGCCGCCAGAAGGTGCGCGTCACGCCCATCATCAAGGAAGGCACCCTCATGGCCAAGCATGGCTGGTGGTATCCGGAGAAGGGCCCGGACGACACCGGGCACGGCCCCTTCGGCGTGTTCGATGCCAACATCAACCAGCTGGTTCCGCATGGTCTGTACGGCAAGCTGGGCTTCGGTTCTCCGTTCAAATGCATGATCTGCGGCGTTGAGAAGGCCGAGGGCGGTCCTGATTTCGAGACGGGTTGGCCGGCCAAGGCATGGGACAAGGCGCCTGCGTACCTCGAGCGCTAGAGACTTCCAGAGAAAAGGGGTGAGTATCATGGCAGACAAGGCAATGGGCATGCTCGTTGACTACGACTACTGCACGGGTTGCCATTCATGCGAAGTGAGCTGCAAGGAACGCTTCGACATGGCCGAGGACGAGTGGGGCATCAAGCTGGCCGACAACGGCCCATGGCGTTACAGCGAGACCGACTGGGAATGGAACCACGTGCCCATCCCCACCGAGGAATGCGACCTGTGCGCCGACCGGCTTGCCGCCGGGAAGAAGGCCTTGTGCGAGCAGCACTGCCAGGCGCTCGTCATCACGGTGGGGCCGCTCGACGAGTTGGCCAAGAAGATGACCAAGAAGAAGATGGTCCTGTTCAACCACACCAACGACGAGCCTCGCAAGAAGGCTATCTACTAAGGGTGGCGGCCGCTGTGCCCGGGATGGCGGGCGCAGCGTCTGCAAAGGGCGGGTGGACGTCGGCATGTGCGTTTGCCCGCCTCTTTACAGGGAAAGGAGGCCGAAATGAGCGGCAAGTTTGTCATCAAGAAAGAACGCACGCGCTATCGGTTCGAGCTGCTGGACGAAACGGGCGAGGTCGTCTTCAAGGGCAGCGTCAACACGACGAAGGCTGCCGTCGAGCGCCAACTCAAGCTGATCGCCGAATTCGGCGACGACCTGCCTAACCATTTCCAGGCAGTCGAAGGGCGCATCGGCAACACGTGGGTCATTCGCGGCGAAGAGCATTCGGCGCGCGAAGGCGAGCAGGGCCGCGTGGGCGACGCCATCCCCTTGGGCTTCGGCGTGCTGGTGGGCGACAAGGAAGAAGTCCTTGCCACCAAGGATCGCATCGTCGCCGCAGCCAAGGGTGCCACTGTGGAAGACCAGACGGGCGAGTAGCGACGCTTGGGGGCGTGCGGCCTGTGCCGATGCGCCCCCGGCTGGCCGTGCCGTCCGAAAGTGAAAAAGAAACGAGGTTCAGGAGATGTGCTACAGACCACCGCAAGCCGAGATCGAGGCTGCCGAAGCGGCGGGCCCCAAGACCAAGGAGTGCCCTTCCTGTGGGGCAAGCCAGCCGGTAACGGCGAAGACGTGTTCCGAATGCGGAGCGAAGTTTCCCCCTATGAAGCTGAATAAGGCAGCGGGTTCCTCCGGCCCCGGTGCCCCTCCCGCTCCTGCGGCTCCCAGCGCTCCTGCGCCGAAAGCGCCCGGCGCTCCCGCCGCGCCCGGAGCGCCGAAGCCGCCAAGCGCCTGATTGCCTTGCCTGAAGGGTTCGTATCGACGAAAGGGGCGTTCCATGGCTGAAGGAACCTACGAGATCGTACAGACCGGCATGGGCATGCGCTACCAGGTGCTTGTCAAGGACGACACGGGCGAAGTGCTGCTGAAGAGCCAGTACCGCGAGCTCAAGCCCATGTGTCTCAACGAGATACGGCTGCTGCGCCGGGCCGCGCTCAAGGACAGCCTGTACGAGCGCCTGGAAGACGAGAACGGCTGCTGGTACAATGTGCGGGCGAAGGACGCTCATGTGCTGGGCACCAGCCCCGTGTACAAGAGCGAGGAGGAGCGCGAGGGCGGCATCGGCCGCTTGAAACGGGTGGCTTCCGAAGCCGAACTGGTGGATACGACGCCGCAGACGGAGCAAGGCCCCCGCATTCACGATGTCCTGCGAACCCTGGCCGACGAGGCTCTCGCCTGCAAGGGTCCGTATCGGGTTTCGGAAGACCGCTTCTAGAGCGCCATCCTGAAACCCAGCACTACAGGCCATTTGGCTTTCCGTGTCGAGCGAAACCCGTTCGGGACGTTCGTTCGGCGGACATGCTGACGTTGCGAATCGGGGGGGGGGTACAGGGTGGCTGAGGCTTTGGTTAAGCGCTGGCCATCGGCCGAAACGCTCATAGGGGGCATCGGGTACGGCATGGTGCTCGCGACCGTCTACCTGCTGTTCTTTGCGGCCGCGCACGGAGCGGGCGACGCGTCGACGGACGTGGCCGGACGCTTTCCGGACGTGGTAGGCTCCGTGTCGCTTGCGGCGTGTTTCGTGTTCGCCCAGGTGTTTTCCGACCGATTGGCCAAGATGGGCACGCACAGGCTTCTGTGGCCGGCGACAGCGGGGCTCGCGGCGTTCGCGGGCTCGTTCTGCCTGCTCGGCGACTTTCTCGCCCGCACCCCCTTCATGTATGCAGCGTGGGCGTTCGCGGGCGTCTGCACGACGCTTTTGTGCATCGCCTGGTCGAACTACCTCTGCTCCATCGAAAAGGCTGCCATCCTGCGTTCTTCGATCGTGGCGTTCGTGACTATGGGCGCGGCATGTCTCCTGCTTGCTTTCGTCGATGCCTGGACGCGGATGCTGGCCGTGGTTATGCTGGTGCTGCTGTCGTCGGTCTTCTTCATGGCCGTGGCGCGCAACCTGAACGTGCGGCTCTACGTTTCCAAGCGCGACTCGCTGGAGAACTTGCACCTGGACGTGCGTTCTTCCCTTTCCTACTGTTTCACGGGTCTGGCCATAGGCTACCTGGTTTCGGAAATGGCGGGTTCGTGGAAAGGGTCTTCGGGACAGCTTGCGACGCTTGGCGTGGGCATACTGGGCGCTGTGCTGGTAGCTGCGCTGGTCATGAAGGTAAAGGACGGATCGTTCCTTCTTCTCGGTCCGGTCGAGCGCTTCACGTTCCCCTTGCTGGTCGTGGGGCTTTTGGTGGAGCCCTACGTGGGCGGTTTCGCGGAGGCGGCGTGCGTTGCCGTGCTGCTGTCGGTGTTGTTTCTGCGCGATCTGGCTCGCATCGTCAACCGTTCGGTGCTGTCCACGGAGTTCACCGTGCAGCAATGCTACCTGTACGTGCGTGCCACCATGCCCGTGCTCGTGGGGCTGGTGGCTGGTCGGCTGTTGTCTTTCGCGTCCGTGGCGTTTCTTCCCGACGTGGCGGCCGTGTCCTGCTCCATCCTGCTCGTCGTGATGCTGTCGGTGGGGATCACGGTGGCGCCGTACGGGGCCGATCCGCTCACCATGCCCACGACGTCGGCCGACATGGGCGTATCCCAGGAAGTGCGCTCAAGCGGGCTTTGGCGGGCGGCGTGCGAGAAGGTGGCCGAGAAATACGAGCTTACTCCGCGCGAGTGCGACGTGTTCCACATGCTGGCTCATGGGAGGAACGCGCAGGTGATCGCCCGCGAGTTCAGCCTGTCCATATACACGGTGAAATCGCATGCCTACAACATCTACCGAAAGGTGGGGGTAGATTCCCAGCAAGCGTTGATAGACCAGGTCGAAAAGGAGCAGAAGAGTATAAAGAAGCAGATCACCGAGCCGCGCGGTCGCCTGTGACGGCGGTTCGCGCCGTGCGGCCGGCTCTAATGCAAGGGGGTTGTTGCCATGGATGTCGCGAAGCGGCTTTTCGGGGCGTTCTTCGTTGGCGGTTGCTTGGGTTTGGCCTGCCAGCTGTTCGCTTCTCTGTGGAGGATGGCGCTTGGCGCTGATTCGGCCTACGCCGTGCCGGCGGCGCTCGTCTCGCTCGGCGTGGCCGGCGGCGTTCTGTACGTGGCGGGCCTGTACCAGAAGATCGAGAAGGTCGGCTTTTTCGGCGCCGCGTTGCCGTTCAGCGGCCTGGTTTCTGCCGTTGCCGGACAGTATCTGGACGGCGAGAAAGAAGGCGGGCCGCGCCGCGGGGTGGCCAAGGGTCTCGGCATCTTTCTGTACGTGCTGGGCTTGGGGTCGTTGGTGGCTGCGGCTGCGGGCGCCGTGTTCTTCCTTTCGCTGTGAGGAGGTAGCAATGGAGTTTCTGGGAGCGTTTCTGGTATGCGGGTTCCTGTGCCTGATGGTGCAGCTGGCCAGCGAGTTGCTGCCGCAGGTTCCCGGCCCGACGCTGTTTCTGGCCGTGCAGGCCGTGGGTGCGCTGCTGGTGCCCACGGGCATGATAGCGGCGCTCACCGCATGCGGGGAGACGGGGATCGTCGTCACGGTTCTCGCCGCCGGGTCGACGGTGTGCACGGACGTGACGTCCCTGCTTGCCGGCGGCAGCGTAGAGCCGCTGGTCACGATAATGATCGTGTTCTGCCTGGTGGCGGCCATCGGACTGGTCTCCGGAGCGGCGTATCGTGCGCTGCATCGTCTCGACGGCGGCGACGAGCGGTCCGCCGAAGGGGAAATGCCGGCCGTGGCCGCGGCGGCACCGGGCGGTGCGGCGTCTCCGGATGCGAGATGACGCGGCCATGTGCCTGACATGCAATCCATACTGCGGCCGCTGTCATCCGCCGCGCAAGCGTCGGCCTGCGCGCTGCACTGCATGCGGGCGCATGAACGATTTCGACCGCGGCGAAGGGCAAGGCGGCTGCTGCAGCTTCTGCGGTGCCGAGCTGCCGAAGATGCGCACGCAGCCCACCGTCCGCTGCCGTTACAGCGGCGAGCTGTGCTCCGACCCGTGTGGCCGCAGCAAGGAGCGGCCCGAAGACGGGAGGTTCCGGCATTGCGACCGGCGCACGCCGCCCCTTTCGGCGGCGCAGTTCGCCAAGACGCTGCGCCACGGGCCGTCCGAAGCGTGAGGGCCGCGCCGGCAGGCCCCGTCTTCCGGTCGAGCGCTTGGGAGGCGCGTCGGACAGGCGGGGCCTGGAGCCGACAAGGCGCTTGCGGCTTGCCTGGTGCAACGTCGATGCGACGCGAGGCCGGCGCCCTGCGTGCGGGGCGCACCGGCCAGCGAGGCGCGAGGCTGCTGTCGCGCGGCGCAAGGATGTGAAAGGGAGGGCCGATGCCGTCGCGGCGCGGCAAAGCCCATGCGACGAAGGAGGGGATCCATGACCGAACCGACGCTGACGACCTACGAGCCGGTCAGGATGGAGTTGCCCTTTGTGGCGGTGCGCGAGCAGGACATAGACGACGAACTGCGATCCATGGCCAGCCGGCTGCCTGCCTACGAGGACGTGTGCGACGTGCCCGCCCGTCTGAACGACAAGGTGGTGGCGTCCGTCAAGCTGTTCGAGAACGGCGCGCTCCTGCCGGGCTTCGACGGCGCCGAGCGCGTCATGACGCTGGGCGACGGGTTCATGCCGGAGCCGTTCACCCGGGGCGTCGTGGGCATGAAGGCCGGTGACGAGCGCGAGTTCTCCTTCGAGCTGCCCAGCGTCGGTTCCGAAGGCCTGTCGACGATGCGTGCCTGCGTAAAGGTGTCCGCCGTCCGGCGCCGCAGGGACGCGGTCATAGACGACGCATGGGTGGCCGACCACGTGAAGGGCGCCTCGACGGTCGCCGAGCTGCGGGAGACCATACGAGGCCGGCTCGCGGAACAGCTGGTTGCAGAGCGCGAGCGCCGCAAGCGTCTGCTCTGCTCTGCGGAGCTGGCGGGCCGCCTGGTGGGAGGCGTGACCGAAAAGGATGTGGCGCGCGCGTTGGGAGGCGTGGAGAAGGCCTTTGAGGAAGAGCTGTCGCGTCGCGGGCAGACCGTTGCGGAATACCTGGACGAACAGGGGATTGACGAGGGCGGCTTGGCGGCGCGACAGCAGGAGCAGGCCCTTCAGGCCGTTCGTGAAGGAATGGCTGCGGAACTGTACGGCAGGCACATGGGCGTGCAGGTGGACGACGCCGACGTCGACGACATGTTTCCCGGCAAGACTCCCGAACAGCAGGCCGCGTCTCGGGAGCGGTTCGTGCGGGGTGGGGGCGACCTGGGGCGCATGCGCCATCTGGCGTTCTGCGAAAAGGCGCTCGACGAAGCTTGTCGCCGCGCCATCGTGACCGACCGGGTGTCGCTGCCGCCGAGGAACCCGTTTCGGTGCTAGGGCAGGACTGCCCGCTTGCAGCAACGGACGCCGAACGCGCGGGTCGTGCCCCTGCCATGGCCGCGCCTGGCGTGGTACCATGCGGGCATGGAGCTTTTCCAGGCAGAACATATCGCCGTGTCGTACCGGGTGGGCGGCAAGGACCGGCCCCTGTTCGGGGACGTGTCGTTCGCGCTGCGCGAAGGGACCGTCTACGACCTGGTGGGGCCGTCGGGTGCCGGCAAGTCGACGTTGCTGCGCGCCTGCGCGCTCATGATGGCGCGCGACGCGGGCGAGCTGTACCTGGACGGCGAGCCGTCTTCCGGCTTCAAGCCGTGCGAATGGCGGCGGCGCGTGTGCCTGGTGCCGCAGAAGCCGTCGCTGGTGGCAGGCACGGTGCGCGACAACCTGCTGCTTCCCTGGAGGCTCAAGGTCCGCGCCGGCGAGGCGCCCCCGGCCGACGACGCCCTGCGCGAGCTGGTGCGCTACGCCGAGCTGGACGACGTGGGGCTCGACCGCGACGTGTCGCAGCTCTCCGGCGGCCAGCAGGCGCGTGTCGCCCTTTTGCGCGCGTTCGCCACGCGCCCCGCGGTGCTGCTGCTCGACGAGGTGGACGCCGCGCTCGACGACGAGTCCGCCTGCGCCGTCGGGCGGCTGACCAAGGCCCTGGTCGGCACCCGCATGACGTGCCTGCGCATCCGGCACCGGGCCGCCGACGGGTTCGCCTCCGGCACGTTCTCCCTGCGCGGCGGCGCGCTTTCGTACGCCGACAACCCGCCCCATTCCGGCGGCACGGCCTGCACCGAAAGCTTCGACCCGGCCGACTACGCGGCCCTCGGGCGGCTTTCCGCCCCGCTTGGCGCGCCTGCGGCCGCAGAGGCCTCCCCGGCCGAAGGGGTGCGGCGCGCGTGAACGGCGGCGTGGTGGACATCGGCTATGTGGAGCTGTTCGCGGCGAGCGCCCTCATGCTGGTGGCGGGGCTGGTGTCGTGGAAGCTGGAGCTGGGGCAGACCAAGCGCATCGTCGTGTCGTCGGTGCGCACGTTCGTGCAGCTTCTGGCCGCGGGCTTCGTGCTCATGTACCTGTTCGAGTACCAGACGTGGTGGCTCGTGCTGCTGGCGCTGGGCGCCATGGTGCTGGCGGCCACGCAGATAGCCACGTCGCGCGTCAAGAGCTCCCTCAAGGGTTTGTGGCCGGCCGTGTTCGTGTCGCTGTTCGCCTCGTCGGTGGCGGTGGGCTTCGTGGTGGTGGAGGGCGTCATCCATGCCGATCCGTGGTACAACGCGCGCCAGGTCATCCCCATAGCGGGCATGATAATCGGCAACGCCATGTCGGCCACGGCCGTGGCCATCGACCGGCTGTTCGCCGACCTGGAATCGCGCTCCGACGAGATGTTCACGCTGGTGGCCCTGGGCGCCACGGCCAAGGAGGCGGCGTTCCCCTCGCTCAAGGCGGCCATCGGCGCGGGCATGACGCCCATCCTGGCGTCGATGTCGGCGGCGGGCATCGTCACCATACCCGGCATGATGTCGGGCCAGCTGCTGGCCGGCGCCGACCCGCTGGCCGCGGCGAAGTACCAGATCGTGGTCATGCTCATGCTTTCGGCGGCCAACACCGTGGCCATCGTCATGGCCTGCTATCTGACGTACCGCAAGCGCTTCTCGGCGAGCGGATATTATGTGGACAAAGGCATCCGGGACGATAATCCTTTATAATCGCCTGTATCCCGCAGGAAAGGAAAAACCCCGTGGCGCAGGGCGAAAAGAAGTTTTCCCACATAACGGTGACCTCGGACGAGGACGACGACTTCGTCATACAGGCCGGCGTGCCCGCCGGCTCCCGCAGCGCCGCGCCCGACGAAGCGCAGGCTGCTTGCGAGGACGAGGCCGCAGGGGAGGCGTCCGCCCAAGGCGGGGAGGCAGGCAACGAAGCAGGACGGGAAGACGACGCGGCCGCCGAGGCCGACGGCGTCGAAAGAGCCGACGAAGCCATCGCCGACGAGGAAGCGGACGGGCCCCTTCCGGATGCCGGCCGCAGCGCCTCTGCGCGGTCGGGAAAGAAGAAGGACGCCTACCGCGAGACGACGATGGAGGACCTGGAAGCCACGCCCATGTCCCTGACCCAGAAGGTCATCATCGCGCTGGCGCTGCTGCTCGTCGTCGTGGCCGTCGTGTACTACTTCCTTTTCTTGCGCTGACGTACGCCGCGCCCGCAGGGCGGCACGGTCCTTTTGGAAGGCTAGGTCGACATACGATGCCCAAACACGCAGCAAACGAATCCCAAGGCACCAATCCGGCCAGCCGTCGGCAGCCACCGACGGCCCAGCGCGCCGAACGCGACGAGCGGATCGGCCTGACGGAGGCGTTCTCCCCTGTAGCCGCCGACGGCGAGCCCGGCGTTCCCGCCGCTTCCGCAGACGGGGACGAGCCCATCGGCCTCACCCAGGCGTTCGCGCCGGTGGATCCCTCTTCTGCGTCTGCGAGCGCGGGTGCGGGCGCCCATGCGGGCGGATTCAGCTACCGCGGCGACAACGACGACGAATACCCCGACGCCTTCGAGAGCCTGGAGCCCCATCCCGAGCCTCCCGTGCTGTTCGACGACGTCGTGGACGTGGCGCCCGAGGCGCCCGCCGCACGCCATGGCAAGGAAGAGCGTAAGGCGAAGAAGGACGAGATCCCTGCCTACCTGCGCAAGTCGCGCCGCATGCGCCGCTTGCTCATCGTGGTGGTGGTGCTGCTGGTCCTGCTGATCGCGGCCTTGGGCTACTTCACCTTCAAGCTGATCGAGGAAAGCCAGATGCTGGCGACGCAGCAGGCGCAGGAGCTGAAGAGCGTGGAAGAGGTCGACGCCCTCCAGGACGACGACGCGAAGGACGCCGAGACCCAGGCGGTGAAGAAGACCGAGGCTCCAGAGCTGACGGCGCTTCTGGGGCTCACGCAGGACCAGGCCGTCGAGGCGCTGCAGCGCGGGGCGACCGTCACCAGCTCGCGCGAGGTGAACGAGGAAGGCAACCCCATCAAGTCGACTGCCACGGTGGCGCTCACGTCCGAGCCCGCCGACAACCGCACCGGCACGCCCACGGTCTATCTGGGCATGGACGAGGCGGGGGCCGTTATCCAGGCAGGGTATTCGGCTTCGGTGGCCGCGCTCGGCTATGGCGACTTCAGCTTCTCGGAAGCGGTGAAGAACGAGAACATCGTGGAGAAGACGCTGCAGGAGGCCGGCATCGCCGTTCCCGAAGGTTCGGCGCAGCTGCCCGAGGACAAGGCGGCGTACTCCACGTACGCCAGCGACGGCAAGACGCTCGTCAAGGAAAGCTGCTCGTTCTCCGGTTCGGTGGACATCGACGGCGCGCCCCACGAGTGGTCGGCCGTGCTGTCCTACGACTACTCCACCGCGAACACCTCCGGCAACCTGGCCGACACCATCCGCATCATCTACGTCTACATCAACGCGTAGGGAACCCGGCAGCGGGCCAGACCCGCTGCCGCCCGAAACGGCCGCTTTCGGCCGCGAAAGCGGCCGAACCCCCGCCTCTCGACCGATTGTCGCCCCGAGAATGCTCCTCAGGAATCGAGGCGCACTTTCGGGGCGACAATGTGCCTGTGGGGGAGCATTCCCTCCGCAGCTGCTTCCTTGCTCGCCTTATTCCGCCTGCTCGGTCTCGCGTGCGGGGCGGGGTTTGGCCGGTACGGTGGGGATGCGCACGATCATCAGGTAGAGCAAAAACACGGCCACGCACCCCAGCACCGCCCAGACGGCGGGTTTCTGCACGAAGTACGCGCTTGCCCCCAAGAGGGCGAACGACACGGCCAGGATGCGGGCCTTCGTGGCGGCGGGGATGCCTCCAGCCTGCTTGAACGCCTCCACGTAGGTCTTGTACACGCGGGTCGAGCAGATCCACGCATGGCAGCGCGGGGACGATTTCGCGAACAGGAACGTGGCCAGAAGCAAAAGCGGCGTGGTGGGCAGCACGGGCACGAACACGCCGATGCATCCCAGGATGCAGGCGGTCCATGCTCCCACGAGCATGGCGAGGCGGGCGAGACGGTTCACGGGGCGGTCCTTCCTTCGGGAGGGTCGTCGGTTCGCCGACGCCGCAGGCTTGCGGCTGATGGTGGGTACCAGTATAGCCGATGTGCCGCCGCCGTGCGCGGACGAGCGTCATGCGACGCGCAGTATAGGGCGACCGGCTGCCAAGAGGCACGCCCATCGGGCTGGGGCACGGGCACGCTCCCCATGCCTGGCGGCTCGCCCGGTGCCGCTGCGGGAAGGCGGAGCCGCAGCTCCTGTCGGGAAAGCTTAAATAGAAAGGCAACGCATTGATTTTGATGACCGCTCCGTGTAGAGTTTGCTCGACGGCAATCGGCAGATCGGGAGGTCGACATGATTGACAGGGAACGTTTCTCGCGGATGCTGGAGGAAAGCGCGCGGCTCATGCTGGAAGAGGCCGACGCCTTGAGCGAGATCGACTCCAAGTTCGGCGA
The DNA here is from genome assembly GCA_904420575.1 of uncultured Gordonibacter sp. Taxonomy (GTDB): domain Bacteria; phylum Actinomycetota; class Coriobacteriia; order Coriobacteriales; family Eggerthellaceae; genus CAJFUR01. The sequence goes on along the minus strand of CAJFVW010000008.1, from coordinate 974 downwards.
CGGCGACCATGGCATCACCGTCACGAAGATCGCGAAAGTGATCCAGCAGCAGGTTGCGGCCTGGGACGAGGGCCAGCCTCTGAAAGACTTCCTGGAAGACCTCGGCATGGACGTCATGGCCGTGCGCGGCGGTTCGGCCGGTCCGCTGTACGGCACGCTCGTGGGCGGCCTGGGCGTGGAGCTTGCCGACGACGAGACCGTCGTCACGGGCGACGCCGCGCGGCGCATGTTCGCCGGCTGCCTGTCCGAACTGCGCGACATAACGACGGCGCAGGTGGGGGACAAGACCATGATGGACGCCGTCGTCCCCGCAGTCGAGGCCGCCCAGGCATGCGCCTCTGACGACCCGGCCGACGTGTTCGCCGCTGCGGCCGACGCCGCCGAGGCGGGCGCTGCGGCCTCCGAGCAGTTCGCCTCGAAGTTCGGCCGTGCGCGCAGCTACGGCGAGCAGACCATCGGCACGCCCGACGCGGGCGCCGTGTCCACCTCGCTCTTCTTCCGCGGCCTCGCGAACGCCGCACGTCCCTAGCCTACGGGAACATCCTGCCGCCCCTGCGCGGCAGGTCGCGTTTCGGGCCGTCGCGCGTCCCGCGTGCGGCGGCCGCCAACCGTCCACCTACCAAGGAGGAGCCACCATGCAGATGAAGAAGTTCATCAACGACCCCGACAACCTCACCGCCGAGCTGCTGGAGGGTCTGGCAATGGCCAACCCGGACATCCTCGAACTGGGCGAAGACAACATGGTCATCAACAAGAAGCTGGCCGAGGCCGACCGCGTGACCATCGTCACGCAGGGCGGCAGCGGACACGAGCCCGCCATCGAAGGCTTCGTGGGCGAGGGCATGGTGGACATCGACGTGGTGGGCGACATCTTCGCCGCACCCGGGCCGCAGGCCTGCGTCGACGCCATCAAGCTGGCCGACAAGGGCAAGGGCGTGCTCTACATCGTGCTCAACCACGCCGGCGACATGCTC
>CAJFVW010000007.1 GCA_904420575.1 uncultured Gordonibacter sp. | reverse complement strand
GCCGCCGCACGCCTCCCCCAAGGGATACAGGGGGCAGAAGCAGAAAAGGCAGTTGAACCGTTCGGGATCCTGCGTCTCGTGGCAGGGGAACCAACGGCAGGCCGTGTTCGCGAAGAAGGTCGCTCCCTCGACCTCCCTCTCATCGGCTTCCGCGCAGGTGGAAACCGCCGGATCCCTCCCGTCGGAATCCCCATGCGCGGCATCGCCCGTCGCCGCGCCGGCAGAATCCCCGCGCTTTGCTCCTCCGACCGCTTCCGCACGTGCGCCGCGTTCGTCGGGGACGCGCCTTTCCTCGGGTTTCGCCATTCGACTCTCCTTTCATTCAACCTCAGTCTAGCGCAATGCGGAGCGCTTCGTCCCGATGCTTTCTTCGGACGGAGGGTGGTCGCGCTTTGCTCGCGAAGATGGCGGGCGCAACGCCGTTTCGGGCGGATTTCGTGCTGTGGGCTCCATGGCATCCGCCCCAACCATGCTATACTTGATCGACAAATGGCAGAGATGGTTGTGTCGGAGGCGGCACGGGCGGGCGCGCGGATCGCGCTTGCCTGGGGGAATGCGGGTGCGAATCCTGCGCTATACCAGTAACCGTAAACGCCGATGGCCGGAGAACCTCGCAGGCATGCGGGCCGGCCGCCAAGGCAAAGTCGGAGCGCCCATCCATCGCGTCAAGCCCTGGAAAGAGAGGTTCCGATGACCATCGGTTCTCCGTTCGCACGTCCCTGGCGGGACGGGGCGAACATTCTGCGTACCCTGCTGTCGCTGCTTTTGAGCTGCGCGCTCGCGCTGTCCTTGGCGCCGAGCGCCGCTTGGGCGGCGTCTGGCGAGGTCGGCGACGCTGCGGTCGGCGACGTCCCTGCGCCCGCCGTGCCCTCCGACGGGCAGCCGGCTGCCCAGGCGGACGAATCCCCCGCTCCCGACGACCCTGCCCCTGATTCTTCTGCGGATGGGACGCTCGACGCGGTGCCCCCTTCGGCAGACGAGAGCCCGTCCGGAAGCGTTGCGGGAGGAAGCGTGGCCGGCACCGAGGCCGCAGGCGGCCCCGGCGAGGGATCGGGCGCTCCCGACGTCGCCGACGGGCGGGAAGGTTCGGCGGCATCTGCCGAAAACGCGCGGACGCTCGACGCGGTCGTCTCCCAGAACGCATCGTCCCTCGCGGGTCGTGCCGCCTCGTCGCTCACGGCAAGCTGCTTCGCCTCGATCACGTCCTCGCCGTCCACGTCGAGCCCTCAGATTCCTGCCGGATTCCAATATGCGGGAACCACCCTGTATGCGAGCGCCTGGAAATCCAGCTCGTCGAAGGTGGGCGACGATGGCACGTGGACGTACAACTGGTACACGTCTTCCACGCGTAGCCCGAGCTCCCTCGCTTCCGCCAACCTGATCGAAGGCCAGCACGGCTCGGCCTTGACCCTGACGGACGAGATGGCCGGCTCGTATCTGTTCGTCGAGATAACCTCCGGCGACGGAATCACGGTGTCGGGGCCGCGCCAAGCCAACAGGCCGACCGGCAAGCTCTACGGCGTCGGCCTCATCAAGAAGGCCATTCCCGCCAAGACCGCCCTGGACGAGCACTCCTACATCCTCGTCCAGGATTCCACCAGCGACGATTCCCCCTATGCGAGCGTCGAGGCCGCTTCGCTCCACGCGGGGCAAAGCCTCAGTGCCAACGCCTACGACAGCGAAGCCTCGCCGAGCAAGCGCATCGTCGCCCAGAGCAGTTGGGCCTACCAGTGGCTGGCCGGGGACAGCCGCGACGCGCCCGATTCCGAATACCGGCCCATCGACGGCCAGACCGGCCAGACCCTGACCATCACGGAAGCGCTCGCAGAAAAACTTGCGGGCAAGTACATCCGCGTGAAGGTCACGGGCGACGGGCAGGAGCTGTACGGACCCAGCGGAGTGTTCGACCGTCCTGGCTCGAACGAAGGCGACACGCCTGGTCCCGTCGTTGCCGCCGACCAGATCATGCTCAACCATGTGGTGCTCGCCTACAACGGAGCCGATTTCGGAAACGAAGACGAAAGCGTGCCCAGCGCCAACGTCGGCGACACGATAGCCGCCGCTGCCTACTATCTGGACGGGTACACGCCGACCGACCTCTACCGCGGCGACAAGGTCGACTTCTCGTGGCAGGTGGCCTCGTCCGCCGACGGTGCCTTCGCGGAAGTCGCGACCGGCGACACCTACACCGTCGAGGACAAGCATGCGGGCAAGTATCTGCGCGTGGTGGCCACGGCCAGAAACGGCGTGCCCGGTCACGACGCCCATGCCACCGAGCCCGGCCGCATTCTGGCCAAGGGCGTCACGACGCTGTATTCCGTGTCCATCCTGAACACCAGCCGTGCCGCTCTGGACACCGGCACCACGCTCGAGGCCATGGCCTACCGAGGCGATTACTGGGATCAGACGGCCGTGACGGAGGGCGTGACCTACACGTGGCGCTGGGCCGACGAAGATCCGTCGTCGTACGACTTCGACGGGGAGACCGGCTGGCACGTGGTCGGCGGCGTGACCGGCGACTCGTTCACGGTCCCCGAAGGGTTCGAGGGACGCTGGGTGTCCGTTTCGGCCTACGCGGGCGACAACGTGGTCTCGTCCCCCGACGATTACGCCGCCGGCCCGTTCAAGAAGCCGGGAACCTTTGAGCTGTACACGGTGGGCATGGAAAAGCGCCTCGGCGACATGACCGAGCGCTTTGTCTACAAAGCAGGCGAGACGGTGGGAGTGACCGCGCGTGCCACCAGCGCGTCCGGAACCGCGGGCGAGTACCTGACCGACGACCAGATCACCTGTACATGGATGGTAAGCGACTCCCGGTTCGGCGACTACAGGGAGCTGGCCGACGAGAACGTCCACAAGCCCTCTTTCGTCATTCCCGCTTCTTACGCGGGCAAATATCTCAAGTGCAACGTATCGGCTGGTTTCAACACGGAATCGGTGGGCATGTCGAACGCCATCGTCGAGGCGCCCGAGCAGACCGCCGTGGCCGTCGCAAGGGTGGAGCTTGCCGGTTCGGGCGCAGCGAACTCGCTCGTTCCCGGCGACAAGATCATTGCGCGCGCATACGACGCTGCGGGCGAGGACGTGACCGATCAGATTACCGCCGACCGCTGGTCGTGGGGAACGGCGACGGAGCCGAGCGCCGGTGCGGTCAACGTCACGTTCCTCAAAGGCAGCTACGAGGCGAACGTGCTCACGGCCGTGCCCGACAATGCGAACGTCATTGGGAAGTACGTCGTGGCCCAGGTCTCGAACGAGTCCGTCACGGGCGACAAGAAGAAGGTCAAAGGCGTTTCTGCAGTTGTTGTTTCTGCGGTTCCCGCTCCCGTTTACGAGCTCTCCTCGCTCGGCGTGGCGTCCAGCGGGCAGCTGACACAGGTGGGCGACACGGTCACGCCCGAGCCTCTGCGGCAGGTCGGCAGCGGCGAGTGGGCATACGAGGATGCCCTGCCGAGCGATGCGGTTGTGGCATACACCTGGTATGCGGCCGATGACGCGGCAGGCGCCAACGCACGTGCGGTTTCCGGCGCCGATGCGGCGTCCGGTGCCCTTCTCCTGACGGAAGACCTGCAGGGTGCGTACCTGTACGTGGAGGCGAACGCCGGGGCGAACACGGTGCGCAGCAAGCCCTTTCTCGTGGAAAGCGCGGCCGCTCAGCACTTGACGGTGAACGCGCAGGTGATCGGCACGACGCGGCACAAGGTGGGGGAGTCGTACTCCGCCGAGGCGTGGATTCCCCTTTCCGAGTACACGTGGTCGAGCGACGTGAGGACGACCGCATGGGACGTGTTCGCGAAACTGCTCGACGACGCGGGCTACCACTATGATCTGACGGGCGGCACTCCGTACTCCATCACCACGCCCGACAAGGCGTACACGCTGGCCATGAGCGCAAGCGCGCCTTGGAGCTACTGGTCGTTCTACGTCAACGGCGCGTACGCGAGCACGATGGCGAGCAGCTACGTGCTCAAGGACGGCGACACGATAGAGCTGCGCTACTTCGACGCTTCGAGCACTGAGGTGCCCTCGGGCGACATCGAGGTCGATCCCGACGTCGCGCTTCCCGATTGGGATGCGGACTGGCCCGGCTACGGGAATGGCGGCAGCGGCAGCGCCGTCACCACGGCGCCTACGCCCGCCGACGACGGGGCCGAACTCTCGTGGGCGTTCGACTATTCGTCGTATGGCGAGTACGGCATGGCATCGGCAAGCGAGCCGGTCATCGTTAACGGATTCGTGTACCTGGCCGTCAACCGCACCTTGCTCAAGATCGACGCGCAGACCGGCAAGGTGCTCGAAGAAGCGCCTCTCGCCTCCTCCATTAGCTATACGAGCCGGCCGGTGTACGCGCAAGGGTTGATCGTCATCGCGCTCGATGGAGGCAGGGTGCAGGCGCTGGCCGCCGATTCGCTGAAGACGAGGTGGCTTACGGACGAGGTGAGCGATTTCGCCCAATCGTCTTCAACGCTGACCGTACGCGACGGCTACGTGTACGTGGGGACTGTCGACGTCGTGAGCGACGAGAACAGGAACACCACGTACAACAACGGCACGTTCACGCGCATCAACCTGCTGACGGGCGCGATCTCATGGCGCTACACGAATTCTGCCGAAGGATACTATTGGGGCGGGGCGGCGTTCAGCGGCGATTATGCCGTGATAGCGACGAGCGCGGGAACGGTAGAGGTCATCGATTCGAAGACGGGGAAGCTTGTTTCAAGCTGGTCGCTGGGCGTGGTGGTGAATTCCGATTGCGTTGCCTCTGAAGACGGTTCGCGCGTCTACCTCGTGTCGTCCGACGGCAAGCTCCATACGTTCGCAGTGGGCGAGGACGGCCAGATCACCGAACCTGAACCCGCCCTCGACTTGGGACTGGAAACGAGCAAGAGCACGCCGACCGTCGTGGGAGGCACCATGATCGTGGGAGGCGCAGTCGCCGGCGACCACGGGGCGCTTGCTGTCGTCGATCTGCAGACGGGCGGTGTGAAGCTGGTCACGCAGGCCGACGGCGCCGTGCTGCCGGCCGCCAGCTTCTCGGGCGGCGGCGTCAAAGCCGCTCCGCTCGTGTCCGTGCAGAACGGGCAGACGTACGTGTACTTCACCACGAACGGCGCGGACGGCGACTGGCCGAACTACACGTCGGGCGGCGGGGTGTACCTGTACAAGCTGGGCGACGACGAGGCGACGATGCTCTACGACGCCGCCGGATACCACAACCTGTGCGACTCCCCTGTGGTGGCCGACGCCCAGGGCAACCTGTACTATATCAACGATTCCGGCCATCTGATCGCCCTCGGGCACCGCACTTCGGTGAAACCCGAGCAGCCTGAAAACGGCAACCATGGGCAGGGCGGGCCGGACGGACAGCATGAAAACCATGCCAACCCGGCGTCGAAGGGCGGCGCGCCCGCAGCGGCGCATTCCCCGTTGACGCAGGGGGCGGACAAGGCGGGCGATGCAGGGCAGGAGGCCGAGAAGGAGGCCATGGCAAAGGCCGACAAGGCCGCACGGTCGAAAGACTCCTCGGCTGCCCCGGCGGCGGGCACGGGTGCAGATGCAGGTTCCGGCACGCCGGCCGGCGGAACATCGGCCGGCGTGAACCCATGGGCCGTGGGCGGCATCGCGCTCGGCGTGGTGGGGCTGATCGGCGCGACCGGGTACGTGGTGCGCTCTCGCCGCCGCAGCGGAGGGGCGTCGTAGTGGCCGGAGGCGAGGCCAACCGGGAGATGGCGTGCGAGAGCGAGGCTCGCCGCGCGACGACGGCGGCGCGAACGGAAGGCGCTGCCGCGTCATCGCCTGAGCTTGCCGTGGCGCCGCGCCGCAGGCTCGCGGCGCGGCAAAGGCTCGCGGTGGCGGTCGGCGTGCTGTCGGTGGCGCTCATCGCCGTTTCGGCGGCGTTCCTGCTGCCGTCGGCCGAGCAGCCGGCACTGACGGGCGCGGCTCCTGCGGCGCCGCTTCCGAGCGGCTCGTCGGTCTCGTCGCAAGGAGAAGCAGGCGAGGCCGATGGCGCGGAGCCTGCCTCCGACGATGCCGCGTCCTCGCCGGATGGCGGCGCGGCGTCAGAAGGAGCGGCTTCGGCCGCGCCCTTTGACGCGGGTGCCGACGGCGCGAGCAGGGCTGGCGGGGCGGGTGCGCACGAGGGCCTGCCCGAACCCGATCCCACGCCGGCGCCCTCGGGCAGCGGGTCGAGCGCTGCGGAACCTTCCACCGTCACCGTATCGGTGGGCGTGAGCTCGTCGGCGGTGGGCGATCCGGTGTCGGGCGGCACGACCGTCACGTTCTCGTCGGGTGCCACCGCGTACGATGCGCTCATGGCTTGCGGCCTGTCGGTGAATGCCGAGTCGGGCTCGGGGGTGTACGTGACGGCCATCGGCGGGCTGGCTCAGAAGGAGCATGGCGGGAAGAGCGGCTGGATGTATTCCGTGAACGGCCAGGTGCCCATGACCGCTTGCGACAACTACGTGCTGCGCGATGGCGACGACGTGCAGTGGTTCTACGTCGTGTGACGGGCGTGCGTGCCATGGCCCCCACTGCGTTCGACCGTTACCATCCCGTCGTGGCGTTCTGCTACTTCGTCGTGCTGCTCGTGGTGGAGATGGCGGCGATGCAGCCGGTGTATTTGACCATCTCGTTCTCGGCGGCGCTGGCGTGCTCCGTTTCGCTGCGCGGCGCGCGGGCGACGGGCCGGACGCTCGCGTGGCAGTTGCCGCTGGTGGCGGTGATCGCGCTGGCGAACCCGCTTTTCTCGGCATCGGGTTCCACCGAGATCTTCCGCCTCGGCGTGCGTGCGTTCTATCTGGAGAGCTTCGCGTTCGGGGCGTGCATGGGCCTCATGCTGGCAACCGTGCTGCTCACCCTGGAAAGCGCCTCGCGGGTGCTCACGTCCGACAAGGTGATGGCGCTCTTCGGCAACGCTGCGCCCACCGTCGGGCTCATGCTGTCCATGACGGCGCGCCTCGTGCCGCAGTTCGTGCGGCGAGGCACGGACATCGGCGGCGTGCAACGCGCGTGCACGGCGGCGCGGTCATCCGTCGGCGAAAGCGGGGGAGACGACGCCCCCCGCGCCCCCCGCGGCGCCGCGCTGCGCGACAACCTGCGCCTGTCGTCGGTGCTCATGGGCTGGAGCATGGAGGACTCGCTCGAGACCGCGAGCGCCATGAAGGCGCGCGGCTGGGGAGCGGCCGTGCGGCGCACGACGTACGCGCGGCACCGTTTCCGGCGCCTTGACGCCGCAGCGCTCGCGGTGGGCGGCGCGCTTGCGCTGCTGGCCGCCGTCGCCGCCTGGGCGGCGTGTGCGCAGTTCCGGTTCTACCCGGTCATCGATGGCCTTGCACCGTGGTGGAACTACCTGCCCTATGCGTTGTACGCGGCGCTGCCGCTGTCGATGGCGGCAAGGGAGCGCCTGCGGTGGCGGGCATGAGGGAGGAAGGTCGAACGATGGCACTGGGGTCAGAAAGCGCGAGGGATAGCGCGGCCGAGGACGCGCCGCGAAGCGCTGCGGAGTGCGCAGTGGGCGGCGTGCAGGCGGATGTGGCGTCGGCCGCGCCCGCAGCGTCGGCGCCGCCCTCGGGCGCGCCCGCCGTGGAGGCGCGCGGCTTCTCGTTCGCTTACCCGGGGTCGTCTGCGGGCATCGGGCCGCTCGACTGGCGCGTTGAGGAGGGCGCGTTCCAGCTGATCGTGGGGGCTACCGGCAGTGGCAAGACCACGCTTTTGCGGTGCTGCACGCCGGCCGTCGCGCCGGCAGGCGAGCGCGCGGGATCGCTCTCCCTGTTCGGCCGCCCCGTGGACGGTCTCGACGTGCGCGAGGCGGCCGCCACCGCGGGTTACGTGGCGCAGAGCCCTGAGAACCAGATCGTGTGCGATTCCGTGTGGCACGAGCTGGCCTTCGGCCTGGAGAACCTCGGCGTGCCGCAGGATGCGATGCGCCGGCGCGTGGCCGAGGTGGCGCACTTCTTCGGCATCGAGCCGTGGTTCCGCCGTTCCATCGACGGGCTTTCGGGCGGCCAGAAGCAGATGGTCACGCTGGCCGGCACGCTGGCGATGCAGCCGCGCCTGCTGCTGCTCGACGAACCCACCTCCCAGCTGGACCCAGTGGCCGAGAAGAACTTCCTGCATGCGCTTTTCCGCGTGAACCGCGAGCTTGGCATCACCGTGGTGGTGGCGACGCACGCTCCGGAGGCGATGGCCGCCTACGCCACCGACGCCGTGGAACTGCGTGACGGACGCGCGGACGCGGTGCCGCTCGCGCGCTTCGCCGCGCGGCCTTTGGATCTGCGGCGTATCGGCGGAGGAGCGCGGCCGTCGGCCCTGCGCTGCGGGGCGGGACGCGTTTCCGGCAGCGGATCGCCTGTCGTCTTCCGCGATGTCCATGTGCGCTACGCGCGCGACGCGGCCTGGGTGCTGCGCGGCTGCGACCTCGACGTGCCGGCCGGCGCCGTCCATGCCGTCGTCGGCGGCAACGGCTGCGGCAAGTCGACGCTCTTGCGCGCGGCCGCCGGCGTGCTGAAGCCGGAGCGCGGCCGCATCGACAACCGCCTGGCTTCCTGCCAGGCGTTTCTGCCGCAGGATCCGAAGGCCCTGTTCGTGTGCGACACCGTCGAGGACGAGCTGCGCGAGTGGCAGCGGGGCTGCGGCTACGGCGACGATGCGGTGGCGGCGATGCTCGAAGGCTTCGGCCTGGCCGGCCGCGCGGCCAACCATCCCTACGACCTCTCGGGCGGCCAGCAGCAGCTGCTCGCGCTTGCGAAGCTGCTGCTCACCGACCCCGCCCTGCTGCTGCTCGACGAGCCCACGAAGGGCCTCGACGCGCCCTCGAAGCTGCTGGTGGCCGACGCTCTCCGCGAACGGGCCGCCACAGGGGCCGCCGTCGTGCTTGCGACGCACGACCTGGCGTTCGCCGCGCTCGTGGCGGATCGCGTCACCATGCTGTTCGACGGCGAGGCCATCTGCACCGAACCCGCTGCCGCGTTCTTCGCGGACAACCTGTTCTACCGCCCGGTCGAAGACGCCTTCGCGCGCCGTTGGCTCGATGGTGGCGACGGGCAGGGGGCGTCATGAGCCCTGGCTCCCGCTCGGCACGGCCTGGTCGGCGAGCAGCCCGCGAGCCCGGTGCCGGTTCCTGCCCTCCTGACGCAGTTCGGCCTGCGGGCGCGCTCGAGGTACCCGACGAGGGGCAGGCTTCCCGGCGCCCGTCCGCGCGGGTTCTGGCCGCGCTCGAGGTGCCGGCGCTCGTCGCCGTGCCCGCCGTGCTGGCCGCCTGCGCGTACTTCCAAGTAGAGCAGGGGGCGCTCCTCGCCGTGGCCGTGGCGCTGGTGGCCGTGGGCGTGTTCTTCGCCGGCTTCGAGGCGTCGCGCCCGGCGCTGCGCCAGATCATGCCCACCGTGGTGCTGGCCGCCCTTGCCGCAGCCGGCCGCCTGCTGTTCGCGCCTGTCCCCAGCTTCAAGCCGGTGTCGGCCGTGTGCATCCTCGCGGGCGCCGTGTTCGGCCGGCGCAGCGGCTTTCTGGTGGGCGCGCTCGCGGCGCTCGTGTCCAACTTCTTCCTGGGGCAGGGGCCTTGGACGCCGTGGCAGATGTACGCCTGGGGGCTCGTCGGTTACCTTGCCGGTGTGCTGGCCGATCGAGGCTGGCTCGACCGTCTGCCGGTGCTGTTTGCGTTCGGGTTCTCGTCGGCCCTGCTGTACGGCCTTTTGCTGAACGGGTGGTACGTCATCGGGTTCGTGCAGCCCTTCTCCTGGCCGGCCGCGCTTCTCGCCTTCGGCGCGGCTCTGCCGTTCGACGCGACCCACGGCGCGGCCACCGTGGCGTTCCTCGCCGCGCTCTACGTGCCGTGGCGCAAGAAGCTCGAGCGCATCAAGCGCAAGTACGCCCTCGTGTAGTCGGGGGGGGGCGCGAAAGGCGCCCACCGGCCCGCAGGACGCATCGGGCGCGCCTGCTGCCTCGAACTAGCCCGCAAGACGCCCCGCGCCCGCACGCCCTACGCCCGCCCGCCCCGCGCCCGCACGCCGCCCCGCGCCCGCACGCCGCCCGCGCCTGGACGCCCTGCGTCCGCACGCCCCGCGCCCGCACAAGGCGGCTTTCGGGCCGGCGGCGGCGCGTGATACAATGCCGCTCATGCGGTTGCGCCTCGACGCGCAGGCGACGCAGAAAACGATTCTTCGCGAGACGAGGCGGGACCATGGAGATACGGGAAAGCACGGTGGACGAGGCGGCGGAAGCGCTCCGGCGTGGTCAGGCGGTCGTGTTCCCCACCGACACGGTGTACGGCCTTGGCGTGGCCGTGGAGGCGGCGCGCAGCCCGCAGGTCCTGTTCGACATCAAGCGGCGCGACCGGGGCAAGCCGGTTGCCTGGCTGGTGGGCGACGCCTCCGATCTGGAGCGGTACGGCCGGGAGGTGCCGGACGTCGCGTGCGCGCTGGCGCGTGCGCACTGGCCCGGCCCGCTCACGCTGGTGGTGAAGGCCTCCCAGGCAGTGCCGCCGGCGTTCCGGTCCGCCGAAGGCACCATCGGCCTGCGCATGCCCGACAGCGAGACGGCGCTCGCACTCGTGCGCGCGGCGGGCGGCCCTGTGGCCACCACGTCGGCCAACCTGTCCGGCGGGCCCGCTCCGCGCACGTTCGAAGAGCTCGACCCCGCGCTCGTCGCGGCTGCGGCCGCGGCCGTGCGCGACGACGCCCGGAAGAGCGGCGTGGCCTCCACCGTCGTGGACTGCACGGGAGAAGGCCCCGTCGTGCTGCGCGAAGGGGCGCTCACCCAGGCCGACGTCCGGGCCCTGTCCTGAGAGGGTTTCGCGAACGGCCGTGTCTTGCGGTTTCGGCTATAATGGAGCGGGAGCAATCGGCAGGGGAGGGAGCGCACATGGATCAGCCAGTCACGCGCACGTCGGTCGGTTTCAAGTCGCATGACGGGAAAACCCAGATAAAAGGATTGGTCTGGTGCCCCGAGCGCGTGAAGGCGGGCGGTTGCGCCACGTCGCCCGTGGGCATCGTGCAGATCGTCCACGGCATGTCCGAACACGTTGGCCGCTACGACGACTTCGCGCGGTTTTTGGCCGCGCAGGGCTACGTGGTGTGCGCTCACGACCATGTGGGCCACGGCAAGAGCGTGTCCGACCCGAAGGAATGGGGATGCCTGCCGGCAGAGGGCGGCAAGGACATCCTCATCGACGATGTGCACGAGCTGCGCAAGACGGTGGCGGCGCGCTACGCCCGGCAGACGCCTTATTTCCTGTTCGGCCATTCCATGGGCAGTTTCGTGACCCGCGCCTATCTGGCGCGCCACGCCGAGGGGCTTGCCGGCGCCGTCCTGTGCGGCACGGGCAACCAGTCGCGCGCCCTCTCGAAAGCGGGGAACCTCCTCGCGCGTCGCATCGCCGCGTCCAAAGGGGAGGACACGCGCAGCGACAGGCTCGACGGCATGGGTGCCGGCGCCTTCTCCAAGCAGATCGAGAACCCCCGCACGCCCTTCGACTGGCTGTCGACCGACCCGGCGGTCGTGGACGCCTACATCGAAGACGAGATGTGCGGCGCCATGTTCTCCGCAGGCGGCTATGCGACGCTGACCGACCTCACCGGCGAGGTCGCCTCTCCGTCCTGCGCCGCCAAGGTGCCCAAGGACCTGCCCGTGCTCTTCGTGTCCGGCGCCGAGGACCCGGTGGGAGCTTGCGGCAAGGGCGTCCAGGCCGCCGCCGACCTCCTCCGGCATGCCGGCGTGAGCGACGTGGAGGTGAAGCTCTACGAGGGCATGCGCCACGAGATCCTGAACGAGCCGGAACACGCCCAGGTGTACGGCGACGTCTTGGACTGGATACGGAAGCATCAGGGCTAGGCGCTCGCAATGCGAAGGCGGCGGGACGAAACGCCTGCCCGTCTCAGACGCGCAAAGGGCAAGCCCGCGTTGGCCGGCGGCTCGGCAGTTCGTCCGACCACACGCGCGGAGGACGCGGAAAGGACATCTCCATGCACAAGCAGTACGTCATAGCGCTCGACCAGGGCACCACGTCTTCGCGCGCCATGCTCATCGATGCGCAAGGCCGCGCGGTGTCTTCGGTGCAGCGGCCGTTCCCGCAGATCTACCCGCATCCCGGCTGGGTGGAGCACAACCCGCAGGACATCCTGTCTTCCCAGCTGGGAGCCCTCACCGAGCTTCTGGTTTCGAACAGCCTCACGCCGGCCGACATCGACAGCATCGGCATCACGAACCAACGCGAGACCACGGTCGTCTGGAACCGCGAGACGGGCGAGCCGGTCTTCAACGCCATCGTGTGGCAGTGCCGCCGCACCGCGCCCATCATCGAAGAGCTCGCCGCCGACCCGGACGTCGTGCGCGCCATCCGCGAGAAGACGGGGCTCGTGCCCGACGCGTACTTCTCGGCGAGCAAGATCAAGTGGATCCTCGACAACGTGCCGGGGGCACGGGAGCAGGCGGAGAGGGGGGAGCTCGCCTTCGGCACGGTGGACAGCTGGCTCGTCTGGACCCTCACGTACGGGCAGGTCCACGCCACCGACGTGACGAACGCGAGCCGCACCATGCTCTACAACATCCACGAGGGGCGGTGGGACCCCTGGCTGCTCGACCTCTTCGGCATCCCCGCGTCCCTCATGCCCGAGGTGCGCCCGTCGGCAGGCGACTTCGGACGCACCGCCAATCCCGGCACCGCGCAGGGCGTGCCCATCTGCGGCGTCGCCGGCGACCAGCAGGCGGCGCTGTTCGGGCAGTGCTGCTTCAACGCCGGCGAGGCCAAGAACACGTACGGCACCGGCTGCTTCCTGCTCATGCACACGGGGCACGAGGTGTGCGCGTCGAAGCACAACCTGGTGACCACCATTGCCGCATCGGCTCCGGGCGTGGCCACCGAATACGCGCTTGAAGGCAGCGTGTTCGTGGCCGGGGCGCTGGTGCAGTGGCTGCGCGACGAGCTGGGCCTGGTGGAGACGGCGGCGGAAACCGAGGCGGTGGCGAAAAGCGTGCCCGACACGGGCGGCGTCTACGTGGTGCCGGCGTTCACCGGGTTGGGCGCGCCGTACTGGGACGCGGAAGCGCGCGGCGCCATCTACGGGCTCACGCGCGGCACCACCCGGGCGCACGTGGTGCGCGCCGCGCTGGAGTCGCTCGCGTACCAGGTGAGCGACCTGGCTGTGGCCATGGAGGCCGATGCCGGCGTGCCCATCAGCGCGCTCAACGTGGACGGCGGTGCCTCCGCGAACGATTTTCTCATGCAGTTCCAGAGCGACGTCTTGCACCGCACCCTGCGCCGTCCTCAGAATACCGAGACGACGGCGCTTGGCGCGGCGTTTCTGTCCGGTCTGGCCTCGGGATTCTGGAAGGACGCGGACCGTCTGTGCGACCTGCGCGCCACCGACACGGTGTTCGCGCCCCGCATGGGCGAAGGCGAGCGTGCCCGCCTGCTCGCCGGCTGGGCCCGCGCCGTCGCCCGCACCATGTCGTAGGCGGCGCTTCGGGCCTGGCCGAAGGACGCGGTGCCGGTGCGCGGCCGGCATCGTCGAGGCCGCCTCGCGCAGGGCCTGAAGGCCGGGAGGCATCCGGGCTCCTGTGCTGGGCGCTGGGCCTGGCTGTCGAGGGCGCTGCAGCCGCCGCCCTGGCCTGCCGAGCGGCTACGGGCCACGCGCATGACGCCGCGCTGGAGAGCGCGGGGGACTGTCGTCCTGAGCGTAGCGCCAAAAGCGCGGAGCCGAAGGAGCTTACAAGAAGGAGAAGGGCTACATGAACATCAGCATCGCAAGCGACCACGCAGGTTTCGAGCAGAAGACGGCGCTCGCCGCCTATCTGCGGGAACTCGGCCATCGGGTGACCGACCTCGGCCCCGACAACGACGAGCGCGTGGACTATCCCGACTTCGCCGCTCTGGTGGCGCGCGACGTGGCCGCCGGGGCGGCCGAGCGCGGCGTGCTAGTGTGCGGCACGGGCATCGGCATGGCCGTGGCCGCCAACAAGGTGCAGGGCATCCGCGCCGCCAACGTCGTCACTCCGGAGTTCGCCGCCCTCGCCCGCGAGCACAACGACGCGAACGTGGTCGCGCTTTCCGGCCGCTTCGTGGACGAGGAGACGAACCGCCGCATCCTGGACGCGTTCCTCTCCACCGACTTCGGCGGCGGGCGCCATGCGGGCCGCGTCGAGAAGATCGCCGCGCTCGAGAAAGCGGCGCGCTAAGCCACGCGCAGCAGGCGCGCGACGCACAGCGGGCGGGCAATATTCGACATACGGACACGTACCGTGCCGGAGCATTGCTTCGGCACGGTACGTGTCCAGGCCGTTGTGACACAAAAAATGACGCTATGCACGAGTTTGGGAACGGAAGCACGGATGTTTTTCGAGGCCGATGCGGAACCGGGCTTAGGGTAGTCGTCCCGTCAGGGGTTTTATCGCGAGCCACTGCCGGGTCGAGGAAGAATGCGGCGATCGGCGCCTCACATCGCCGATTTTCGTGCGCCAAGGGTCTTCCGAACGTGCGCCCGGCGTCTTCGCCTGCCTTTTCAAGCGCTCATTTTCCGCAGCGGCAATCCGGGGCGCACCGATTGTGCTAGCATAGGCGTCAGCAAAAACCGCGTTCTCAGAAAGGGCGGACGACCATGCCGTTGAACCACCTTCCCCAAGCCGATCCCCTCGTCGCCGACGCGTTGCGTCAGGAGCTGGCGCGAGAGCGGGACAGCATCGAGCTCATCGCGTCGGAGAACTTCACGTCGCCGGCGGTCATGGAGGCGGTGGGCAGCGTGCTCACGAACAAGTACGCCGAAGGATACCCGCGCAAGCGCTACTACGGCGGCTGCGAGAAGGTGGACCTCGTGGAAGACCTGGCACGCGAACGCACCTGCCAGCTTTTCGGCGCAGGCTTCGCGAACGTGCAGCCCCACTGCGGCGCGAACGCCAACTTCGGCGCGTACACGGCACTGCTCGAGCTGGGCGACACCGTGCTGGGCATGAGCCTGGACCAGGGCGGGCATCTCACGCACGGCTCGCCGGTCAACTTCTCGGGCCGCTTCTACCGGTTCGCCGCCTACGGCCTTGACCCCCAGACGGAAACCATCGACTACGACGAGTTGGAGCGCATCGCCAAGGACATCCGCCCGAAGCTCGTCGTCGGCGGCGCGAGCGCCTATCCACGCATCATCGACTTCGAGCGCATGGCCGCCATTGCCAAGGAAGTGGGCGCGTACTTCATGGTGGACATGGCCCACATCGCCGGCCTGGTGGCCACGGGCGCGCATCCCAGCCCCGTGCCGCATGCCGACGTGGTGACGTCCACCAGTCACAAGACGCTGCGCGGCCCGCGCGGCGGCTTCATCCTCTCGAACGACGAGGAGATAGCGAAGAGGATCGACAAGGCCGTGTTCCCTGGCGCACAGGGCGGCCCGCTCATGCACGTCATCGCCGGCAAGGCCGTCGCGTTCGGCGAGGCCCAGCAGCCCGCCTACAAGGAGTACATCGACCACGTGGTGGAGAACGCCCGCACGTTGGGACAGGGCATGATGGACGGCGGGCTGCGCCTCGTGTCCGGCGGCACCGACAACCATCTGTGCCTGGTGGACCTCACGCCCGCCGACGTCACCGGCAAGGACGCCGAGAAGCTGCTGGAGGGCGTCGGGCTCACGGTGAACAAGAACTCCATCCCCAACGAGCCGCGCAGCCCCTTCGTTACCAGCGGCATCCGCGTGGGTTCGGCCGCGGCCACCACACGCGGCTTCACCGCCGACGACTTCTATGAAGTGGGCCAGCTCATCGCCCGCACCGTCTTCCATGCCGACGACGAGGCCGCCCTGGCCGACGTCCGCAGCAAGGTGGACGCCCTTCTGGAAGCGCATCCCCTGTATCCGGAGTTGGATTATTAGGTACCGCTTGAAAACACGAACATAAGTTTGTATAATGAAGCGTGAACCGGAAGGATGAGAGAAGGGCGTCATGGCGGGAAGAATCATTGCTCTGCCGGGCAAAGCCCGCGGCCGTCAGCATAGGTCCGTGGGCGCGACCCATATTGAACAGGCCGATGCCTTGGATTGCTACGGGCACTGGCCTGCTCCTACCATGATACATGTCGATGGCCCTTACGGCATAGGCGGGTTTCCGGGCGATCCGATGTCCTACGACCAGCTACCGGAAGCCTACTACCACCATATTGCGGCGTGGTCGAAGGCGGCCAAACCGAGCACTACCCTGTGGTTCTGGGGCACCGAACTCGGATGGGCGACGGTTCATCCGCTTCTCGATCAGGCCGGTTGGGACTATCAGGAATTGAACGTGTGGAACAAGGGGCTTTCCCATGTTGCGGGAAACGTCAACTCGAAGACTATACGGGGAGTTCCGGTTGTCACCGAAGTGTGCGCGCGCTACACCAAGAGGGTCTTCCTCGAGGCAGCCACGGGCGAGAAGCTGCCGATAAAGCAATGGGTTCGGTGCGAATGGGAGCGGTCGGGCGTTCCGCTCTACCGTGCCAACGAAGCCTGCGGAGTCAAGAACGCGGCTACAAGGAAATATCTCACCAAAGACGGGCTCTGGTATTTTCCGCCTGCAGAGATGATGACGTCTATGGCTCGCTATCTGGCAGAGCACGGGCGAAAAACCGAACGCCCTTATTTCTCTTTGGACGGCATGTCGCCCTTGACGGCAGAGCAGTGGCTTTCGCTGCGATCCAAGTGGCATCATGAGCATGGGGTGACGAACGTTTGGAGCGTTCCTCCCCTTCATGGAAAAGAGCGGAAGCGCGTTGAGGGGTCGGGCAAAGCGCTCCATCTCAATCAAAAGCCCCTGAGGATAATAGAGTTCCTTATCCGGTCGACGACCGATCCCGGCGATGTCGTTTGGGATCCCTTTGCCGGCTTGGCCTCCGTGGGCGCGTCGTCCAACGCCTTGCAAAGAAGCTGCTATTGTGCGGAAATAAACGCGGACGTGTACCGCCATGCGGTCAAACGACTTGAATCCGACCAGGGAGAGACGTCATGCATGACGATGTAAGCCGTCCTGCGCGTCTCTATATGCCCGACTGTGTAGGAGAGAGCGAATCGAGGCTTTACGACGGAGTGATCGCCGCCCTCAAGGCTCTTCCGGTGAGTTTCGATTTCCCGCATTCCTTCAGCGGGATAAAGGCAGCCGACCTGTTCAATCTGAACGCGCTTATCGGAGCCACCATAGAAGATCAGGTTGTGGCGGCGCTCAACAGGACGAGGACGGTCTGGGATCCCGAACACGAATGGGAAGACTGCATGTTCATAAGGCGCTCCCAGTCCTTCCCTGACGTGAGGCTCGTGCGACGCACCTTGGAAAGCGTCGATGTCATCATGGGCATCGAACTCAAGGGATGGTACGTGCTTTCCAAAGAAAAGGTTCCCTCGTTCCGTTACCAGGTCGCGGTCGGGGCGTGCGCTCCCATGGATCTGATCTGCGTCGTGCCTTGGTACCTGGACAATGCGGTCAGCGGCGAGCCGAGGGTGCTCACGCCATGGGTGGAGCAGGCTCGTTTTGCCGCAGAGTGGCGGGATTATTGGTGGGAACATGTCCGAGAGTGCGAGGATTCCAACAAACGTGCAATTATTCAGCCGGAAGCCCTGAGCCCCTATCCTTCCAAGGCCGATCTGGCACATGCGGTGCCCGTATATGACACAGGGGGCAACTTCGGCAGGCTGCCTCGGGCAAAGCCCCTCATGGAATCCTTCATTGCCGAGGTCATGAAGGACGAGATCCTGGGCATTCCCGTTCAGGACTGGGTCCAGTTCATCGCCCTTCATACCGACGCGGCCGACCCGGAAGCGGTCACGCGCAGGTTGATCAAGAGGACCGCCGCGGCACAGGACGAGGTGTGCGATCTGAAGGCAGACGAACTGTTGTGCCTCTTGCGGAAAATTACCGGAGATTTCGACTTTGGAGAGTAGTTCTCCAGAAAGGAAAAACATGTCCTGCGAACGCGTCACGGTGGTCGACCACCCCATGGTGCAGCACAAGCTGTCGAAGCTGCGCAACAAGGAAACTTCCTCGAAGGACTTCCGCGCCCTCGTGCGGGAGCTCGCCATGTTCGAGGGCTACGAGGCCACGCGCGACCTCGAGCTGGAAGACGTGGAGGTGGAAACGCCCATCTGCAAGACCACGTGCAAGCAGGTGGCCGGCAAGAAGATGGTCATCGTGCCTATTCTGCGCGCCGGTTTGGGCATGGTCGAAGGCCTGCAGGAGCTCATGCCGTCCACGTTCGTGGGGCATCTGGGCATGTACCGCGACCCCGAGACGCACGAGCCGCACGAATACTACGCGAAGCTGCCCGACAGCATCTCCCAGCGCAACGTCCTGGTCGTCGACCCCATGCTCGCCACCGGCGGCTCGGCCACGGCGGCCATTGCCTATTTGCGGAAGGCCGGCGTGAAGAACATCAAGCTCGTCGTGCTGGTGGCTGCGCCGGTGGGCATCGAGACGGTTCTCGCCGCCGACCCCGACGTGCAGATCTACACCTGCGCCATCGACGAGCGCCTGAACGACCACGCCTACATCGTGCCCGGCCTCGGCGACGCCGGCGACCGCATCTTCGGCACCAAATAGGTTCCGCCGTTCCGCCGAACGGCGGAACGGTTCGACGCTGCGAAGCGCCGATGCACCCGATCTCGCCCCTTTTTCGCTTGCCCTCGCGTGCGAAGCACGCTCGGCCGCGAAACGGGGCGATCTCGGGCACCTCGACGCTTCTCGCTGACATTACGAACGACCGGCGAAAAAGGCAATTCATGAACCGAACAAAGGGGAGCGGACCACGTGCGATCCCCTTTGTTCGGTCCAACTGCCTTGGAGGAGGAGGGCTTCGGCAGTGTTCACCAAGCGAGTTCCGCAGGAGCCAAACGCCCCAGTGGGGTGTTTGTGCGACCTCAGGACCGTTTGAGCGACTGAACATTGCCGAAGCCCTCCGGACTTCCAAGAACGAAAAGAGGAACCATGGAAACGGAAGCTAAAGACCACCGCCCCAGCTGGGACGAATACTTCATGACGCTGGCGACCGAGGTTGCCACGCGCACCACCTGCCTGCGCCGCGGGGTGGGGGCGCTCATCGTGAAGGACCGCCGCATCCTGGCCACCGGCTACAACGGCGTGCCCACCGGCTTGGCGCACTGCAGCGAAACCGGCTGCCTGCGCCAGCAGCTGGGCGTGCCCAGCGGCCAGCGCCACGAGATCTGTCGCGGCCTGCACGCCGAGCAGAACGCCATCATCCAGGCGGCGCGCTACGGCATCAACATCACGGGCGCTTCCATCTACATCACCACGCAGCCCTGCGTCGTGTGTGCGAAGATGCTCATCAACGCGGGCATCCAGGAAATCGTCTACCAGAATCCCTATCCCGACGAGCTGGCCATGTCCATGCTCGAGGAAGCAGGCATGAAGCTGCGCGTCTATGAAGTCGTCTCGGACCCCTCCGAAGGGTAGCGGCGGCGCGCGTTTGCGCACCGCACCGAATCAGCTGTCAAGCTGCCACACGCCGCAACTCCGCCCACGCCATGCGGTCTCGCGTCGCCGCTCCACCCGCGCCCGCGCCCACGGCTACGCGCCCTCGCGACCCGCTTCGCCACGCGCTCATCGTTCCCCCGGCATCTCATCTTAATTGGTACTACATAAGTACCAAATGAGCAGCCGTTTTCTGCCCCGATAAAGCGGCCATTCACCCGAATTTTCTAGGAATTTGTCACCTCCCCGTAAGAGATTCGGGAACTTCCGTTATCATACGTAGCGGTTTGACAGGTGCGCGCCAAGCGCAGAAGGACGAAAGCGAAACATGATTGCGGCCATAGTTCTGGGAGCGGTGAGCGGGATACTCGGCTTCCTGCCCCTGTACATGGGCCTCAGGCTCGCCAGGAAAGCCACCCCGACGAGCAACCTCGGACACGCCGGAGCGCTCTTGCTCGGCGTGCTCCTTTCGTTTTTGATCCTGGTCGCGGCGTTTATCGTCTGCATCTTCGTAGCGCGCGACCTGGTGCTGCCGTTTGTTCTCGCCGAAGTGGGCGGCCTGGTGGTATCGGCCGTCGCCTTCGGCTTCAGCACGTTGGCAAGGAAGTAAGGGAAAGGGTTGATACGTGGACGCTCTTAGTCAGGTTGCAGCAGGCGCGGAACACCTTGTTCAGTCGCTCAAGCCCGCCTACATCGTGGGGGATTCTTCGCTCGGTCTGTCGAACTTCGTGTTCTGGATGTTCATCTGCTTGGCCATCACGCTCGTCGTCGTGCTGGTGGCGTCCCGCCGCCTGTCGCTGGTGCCGAAAGGCCGGTTCGCCAGCATGGTGGAATACGGCTACGACTTCGTGAGCGGCGGCATCGCCAAGGACGTCATCGGCCATGGATACGAAAAGCACGTGCCCTTGCTGGCAACCCTGTTCTTCTTCATCCTCATCAGCAACTTCGTCGGCCTCATCCCGGGCTGCAAGACGCCCACCGGCTCGCTTTCCATCACGTGGGCCCTGGCGGCCGTCTCGTTCGTGTACTTCATCTACTGGGGCATCAAGGCCCAGGGGCTCGGCGGCTACCTGAAGTCGTTCGCTCCCTCCGGCCTGCCGGTTCCCATGATCCCCATCGTGTGGTTCCTGGAGCTGTTCTCCACGGTGCTGCGCGTGCTCACCCTGGCCGTCCGACTCTACGGCAACATGTTCGCCGGCCATATGGTGCTCGGCATCTTCGCTCTGCTCACCAGTCTCTTCATCGGTTCCGCCATCGACGGCGCGGGGCTGCTCGCCGCGGCTCCCTCCATCGGCTGGATCGCGTTTTTGCTGTGCATGTACGCGCTGGAAGTGCTGGTCGCCTTCCTGCAGGCGTACGTGTTCACCATCCTGTCGGCGGTGTACATCTCGCTGGCCACCTCGAGCCACTAGGCTTCGGGCTCGCTTGGCCGCACGGACGGGCGTCCGCAGGCGGCTGGATGCGGGGCGCGGTTTCGGCCATGCCCGCGACGTAGGGTTTCACCGGCGGGGACGCCGGATGAACATAGTAGACCGGTGTTTTTTGGGACAGGCCCAAAAACGGTAAAAGGAGGAAACTTTGGAAACGGTACTCGTCATCAACGCCTTGAAACTGGTGGGCTATGGCTTGGCTACGTTCGGCCCCGGCCTGGGCATCGGCCTTGCGTGCTACGGCTGCTGCATGGCCACTGCGCGTCAGCCCGAACTGCAGGGTCGTCTGTTCACCAACTTCATCATCGGCGCCGCTCTGGCCGAGGCTCTGGGCCTCATCGGCTTCGTTCTCGCGTTCATCGTCTAACCTGGGCCTTGTAAAGACGCATGCCAAACAAGGCTTAAGGAGGAAGTACGTGAAAGCTGGAGCGAAAAAAGCATTTGTTCGCACCACGGGCGCCGTCGCGCTCGGGGCGAGCAGCATGTCCCTTGCTTTTCCCGCGCTCGCGTTTGCATCTGAAGAGGAGTCGGGCGGCATTTCCGCCATCCTTCCCAACATGACCG
>CAJFVW010000006.1 GCA_904420575.1 uncultured Gordonibacter sp. | reverse complement strand
GGCCCCGGACCCCGCAGGTCGCCCTCCGGTAGCGGCGGGAAACGCGGCTTTGCGCGTACTCAGGCGTTCTCTTTGAAGAAGTCGATGAGTTGCTGCTTGGAATGGACCTCCAGCTTCGCGTAGATGCGCTTCACGTGGGTACGGGCCGTGCCTTCGGAAATGAACAACGCGCTCTGGATGTAGCGCAGGCTTCTTCCTTCCAGAAGAAGCAGCACGACCTCGGTCTCGCGTTTCGAAAGCCCTTTGGCCTGGGCAAGGCCTTGCGCCGCGCCGGACAGCGAGACCACCTGCTTGGGAGCCTCGAGCCAGGTGCTTTGGAAAAGGAAGAAGCTCGCCACGATGGCGACCGACACCACGGCCGGCAAGTAGTCGGGAACGGCCGGGATGAGCCGCAGCAGCAGGCTTCCCAGAAGGGCGCCGAGCGTCCAGGCCATGTTCATGACGACGAAGTACATGGCTTTCCTGAAGCGCAGCCCGAAAGACACGATCACGCCCAGGTCCATGTAGAGCAACAGCATGAGCAGATACGAGGGCGAAGGAGCCGTCAGAAGGTCGTCAAGGGTTCCGGCAGAAGAGATGTCGCCGATCAGCATCACGAACCCGCTTGCGACCCCGAACAGGATGACGAGCAGGTTGGGAGTGGACAAGAACGCCTTCCTGGAAACCCTGCCCGTGCGCTCCGTGGGCGGCAGCGGCGTGCGCGCGCCGACGAGCAGCACGAGAGGGGAGAGGACGACGAACGCGCCGTACACGGCATAAGGCAGCATCAGCAGGACGAAGCTGATGACGTAGTACAGCAGCAGCGAGCCGAACAGGGCCATCGTGAGCGTCTTCACGTCGTCGCATTTCGCCAGGTTCTCGATGCGCAGGATCTGGCAGGCCAGGATGGAGAAGGCCAAGAGCACCAGGCTCGCCCCCTCGAGCGTTCCCACCTGCGGCAAGGCCATGCCCGAAAGGAAGAGGAGCAAGGCGGAGAAGGAGGCGAGGGGAGGGGCGACCATCCGGAAGGCCACGGGTATCCGGTCCCACTTGGCCAATAGGACGACCACGCCGGTGATCGCAGTGATCAAGGCGCTGATCAGGCTTGGTACCGGAAGCCCGTTCGTCTGCTGGGTGAACAGGCTCTCGTACGACATCTGATGGAGCCAGTACCAGATGACGGCATCGAGCACGGCCGTCTTCGCCACCTGCCTTTTCCTGACCTTCCCCACCTTCAGATCCACCTGCATGGACGTCCCCTTTCGCTCCCTCGCTCAATAATACCTTATGGATGACAGGAAAAGGGACTTTAACCTTTTTCGTGAGACAGACCGCTTTCCCGTTCCTTGGTATGGTGGCAGAAGCCGGATCGGCCAGGTGGGAAGCGCGCGAAGCGAGCACGGATCTTTCAGGTTTTGGGAGAAACCCTTGTCAGAGTAGGTGCCGCACCCTTCTTTGTCAAGGCGGGGGCGTGCAAGGGCCCGCAAAGGCCCGCCGCATGGCCGGTTCGGTATTGACGGAAAGCCTGCAACGTGCAGGCGGCGCCGTGTCGCCAGAACGGGACTTGGCGCCACACGAGGAAAGGGGAAAGGGCATGCACGAGAATCGTTCGCCGGGCATCTCCCGAAGGGCGTTCGTGACGGCAGGGGCGGTCGCCGGCGTCGCGTCGATCGGGATGCTGGCCGGCTGTTCGCAGCAGAAAGAGGAGGAGAAGCCGGTGACGGATCCCGAACCGCAGGCCGCCGCTCCGGAAGCTCCAAGCACGGCAACGGAGGAAAAGGTCTACCTAGTGGACACCTTCCGGCCGAAGCCGGGAGACGGGAAGGCGTTTCTCGAAGACTACCTGAAGACGTACGGCCCCATGGCCGAAGCGGCCGGGCTCGCGCTCGAAAGCACGACGGTGGCGCCCCCGATGTGGCTCGACAAGGACTCCAACGTCGTGCAGGTCGTCTGGTCCATGCCCGACATCGCGCAGGCAGCCTGGGCCATGTCGTCCGCGACGCGCTATGACCCCGCCTATGTGGAGTGGTGCTCGAGCGTGCGGAAACGCGTGGTGTCGCGGGACCGTTCGTACTTCGCGAGCGAAGACTATCTGGAGGTGCTGTGCAATGTTTAGCGCGGTTTTCATGGCGACGTTCGCCGAGGGCGTGGACGAGGGTGCGCGGCAGTCGTTCGACGGGGACGTGAAGGCCGCGGCTGCGGCCGTGTCCGACGCGAGCCTGGCAGCGCCGGTGCTGGAGCCTCCCATGCCGGGCGGCGACTACTTCTGCGAAGTGGGCTTCCCGGACGAGACGGCCTACCGCGATGCCAAGGGGAAGGACACGTGGCAGGCCCTCTACGGCCTGTTCGAGAACCATGACGTGGTGTCCCGCTTCGAATTCGGCGCCTACGGCGAAGGAGAGCTCACGCTGCAGGAGAAAGAGCGGTCAGGGTGCCACCGCGTGCTGATGTTCGCGCTCATCGAGGACGCCGACCCCGAGATGGTGGCCAAGATGGAATCGGTCATGAATGGCATGACCGACCACGTGCCGGGGCTGCGCAACTGCAAGCTCGCCAAAGTGGTCGAGTCGGCGGGATCGAGCGACTGGGCGTACGTCTACGAATGCGACTTCGACGAGCCGGGGTCGTTTTTGGGCAAGTACATGACGACGCCGTTCCACTTCTGCTACATCGACAAGTTCTTCGAGCCGGCCTGCAACGAGTGGATCGTCGATCCAGGCCTGGTGACGCCTTATGTGGCGCAGGAAAAGCCGTTCCTGGCCAACTACGTGAGCTGAAAGGACTCCGGCCGGCACGCTGCACGCGTGCCGGCCGGAGGAACGGACAGGGCGGTTGCCGCTAGTTCTTGTCGTAGAACTCGTCCACGGCGTCGAAGAACGCGTCGATGTTCTCCCAAGGCGACATCGGGGGGATGTCGCATCCCGACGAGGGGACGAAGTTCGGATAGGAGGCGCAGCTCTCGAGCACTTCGAGCGTCTTCGCCCGCACGCTCTCCGGGGTGCCGTGGCGGAACTCGGCGGCCGGGTCGACGTTGCCCATCACCAGGCGGTCGGACGGCATGAGCGGAAGCACGTCGGCCATGTCGATGGCGTTGCCGAAGTGGTAGCCCATCGCGCCGTTGGACACGATGGAATCGATCTGCTTGATCACGCCTGGGCCGCAGTTGTGGTACACGACGCCGAAGCCCTCGTCCTGCACGGCCTCGACGATGGCCTTGACGTAGGGGCCGGAGAACTGGGCCGCGAGGTCGGGGGAGAGCAGTCCGGCCAGAGGCTCGGCCATGACCACGCCGTCGGCTCCCGCCTCCTTGAATGCCTTCGCGTACTCGACCAGGAAGGCCGAGACCTTTTCGAGCAGGGACTCCACGAGCTCCGGCTCGTCGTAGCACAGAAGCATGATCTCGTTGACGTCGCAGAGGCGGCCGGCCAGGCTGAAGGGACCGATCATCCCCGCGAACACGGGCCGGTCCTCGATGAGCGGGACGACCTTGCGGATGGCCTCGACGTACAGGCCGCACCGTCCGTCCGTGGCCTCGGGCACGGCGAGCGCTTCCATGTCGGTGTCCTCGTCGACCACCGATCCCACGACCGTCGGGACCTCGTCGTCGCTGAGCACCGTTCGGCTGCCGAACGACTCGGCCTCCACCGACAAGTCCATGAACGAGACGCTGGCCGCCGAAGGCGTGCTCTCGGCCACCAGCCGCATGGCCTCGGCCTGCAGGTCGGCCGACCCGATGAGGTCCCTCACGGTCACGTCCATCTTCTGGATCGCGGGGAAGGACAGCACAGGGAACCCCTTCTTGGCGGGGCTCGCGATGGTGTCCGACACCCATTTCGCTACATTCATCGCCTTGCTCCTCACGGTTGGTGTCGAATACGTCGTGCCAGGCTAGCTGACCAGCTCGAGAGCCCGGTTGGCTGCGGCGCCCGCATCCGGGGTGTAGGCGTCGGCGCCGATCTTGTCGGCGTAGTCCTGGGTCACCGGCGCACCGCCGACCATGATCTTGACCTTGTCGCGAAGCCCTGCCTCTTCGATGGCGTCGATGGTCGCCTCGATGGAGGGCATGGTGGTGGTGAGCAGGGCGGAGCAGCACACGAGGTCGGTGTCCTCGTGTTCTTGCAGATAGGACACGAAGGTCTCGGGCGCCACGTCGACCCCGAGGTCGTCGATCTCGAAGCCCTTGCTCTCGATCATCATGCGCACGAGGTTCTTGCCGATGTCGTGCATGTCGCCCTGCACCGTGCCGATGACCGCCTTGCCGACGGGCTCGTTGCCGGACTCGACGAGGTACGGCTTCAGGAGCTCGGTCCCTGCGGACATGGCGCGCGCCGCGACCAGCATCTCGGGCACGAAGACCTCTCCCGCGCTGAACTTGTCGCCGATCACCGACATTGCGGGGACAAGGCCCTCGTTCAGGATCTCCACCGGGTCGATCCCCTCGTCGAGCGCCTGTTGGACCAGCGGCGTGACTTCCTTCTTCTTCCCGCGCTGCACGGCGCTGGAGATGTCATCCAGCAATGACATGGCCGGTTCCTTTCTTCCAAGGTTGACAGTGCTGTGGTTCCTTGCTTCCTTCACTTTAGCGGTTTCCCCTGTACAGCGCATCAGGTAGGGAGTCTCATCTTCTGTTTGCGGGGCCTAAAGCGTCTAACGACGACAGTATTAAATGGGCAGAAACCCGCGAAGGCGTGCCACCGAGAAACCGGCTGGGGCCTTCGCGTTCGAAGCATGCCCTTCCTGTCCTTGCCAAGGTCGAACCGGAGCGGCTGCTCGTTGGCCAGGATGCCCAGGGCGCACATCGCGCCGCCGTACATCGACGTCCTCACATCGGAGTTGAGCGGTCCCTCGGCGTTCTGGGCGTTTCGCGCGGCGTGTCTTTCAGCACGCGCGGGTGGATGCATCCTTGCTTAGAGTAACTCTAAGCAAGGATGCACGCGGGTCAGCGAATGCGGGTGTGCCTTCGGCTTCGCCTGCGAGAGGGGAGCGCTTTCGGCCGATTGACCAAGAGCGCCGTCAGGTCGTCTATGAACAAACCGAGCTCCTTCGTAGGAAGGACGGCGAGTCGATCGAAAACCCGACACACCGCCCACACGAGGAACACGAGGGCGCCCGCCGCAACAGCCATGCAAGCAAGCAGCAAAAAAGCCGTTCCCAGAGGCGCGTCATGTTCGAGCAAGGCGACGACGAAGTTGATTCCTGCGGCAAGAAGGCAGAGGATCACCAGGTCGACCGTGTATCGCATGATGTTTGCGACCCGACGTTTTTTGAGGTCAAGAATCCGGATCGCCTCGTCCCTCACAAGGCGCACCTGTTCCGGGGCGCAGAGCCCCAACGCCCTCAAGCCCTTCGCAAACTCTTTTGAGAACAAGGACGAGCGCCTGATCGCACGCTGAGGCATCCTTTTATGAAAAGAGTCCGCCGCACGCATCGCCATGAGCGTCACAACGAGGAACAGCATCAATGAGGCCATCGCAGCCGATACGAAAAAAGGACGAAACAGGGCCACCAAGTCAAGCGACGATGCAATGACGAAAACTGCGACGAAGGAGACGAAAGCCATCCTTTCGAGAAAGGTCATGTCCTTCCAGGAAGCACGTATAGCGTCGAACAGGCGCTCTTTCTTCATCTGTTCGTTTCTGACATTCAGCCACGCGGCATAGTAGGGTTCGATCATGTCTTCGTTCCTTGCGTCTCGCATCCCAACCAGAGCGATTTCTCTTATCGACGACATCGGCAAGCATACACGATCCCAGATGCCGAAGCGACGACTTTTGAAACCAGAAATCACCTATCAGCCGGCGCTTCAGTCTTTCGGCCTGCACCGGAAAGGGGGAACGGTCCCGACGAGCCTGCCCATAGAGGCCCCGCGATTCACGCTCTAATTAAGTTTACATAACATATATTATCAATTATTTATAAAGATGCCGAAGCGAGACGCAAAAAACGCCTGGTGCACATCTGGCGTGCGCTTGGTTGGCCTTCTGGCTCCTTGAGTGCGCAAGCGCAAAACTATCCCCAGGTCGAAGTGCCTGCGGCGCTTGATCCAGCGCCGGCAACCAGTTCGGCGAATTCGCCGCTTTCCATCATGCCGAGCAATGCGGTGAAGTTGAAATAGAAAAAGATCGCATTGATAACGAACGCAATGCCGCACATGACCAGCGACGCTATGCAAGGCCTCTTCAATTGGGCAGCCGCCTTGGCCACCTCGGTCTCGCGCGTTGCGAGGAACTTGATTTTGTGCCATGCTATGAAGCCGCAAACCAAACCGGCGCCGCTCAGAACCACGCCGCCGATGATCAAGGACACCGGCCCGGCGATGCTCGCGAACATGGTCAGATTACGCGCCGTCCTTGCCTGGCGGAGATCTTCGGTGCTTGGCCGGTAGTTTTGCGGAGGCAAAGGCTGCTGATTTTCGCCCTCTGTCATCGTCTCATTCCTGTCTTTCCAAAAAAGTGCTATTTGACCTGCGGTTTTATAAACGAGCCTCTGAGAGCCGTTCTAAGGCCCCGTTTTGCCTTCGGATGACTCCTAGGTCGTGGAAATCGCTGTTTTTCGAAGCCATCTTTCACAACTATACCATTCAGGGGCGTTCGCCGTCATGCTCTGCCGACAATTCCATGGTCGCCGCATGCAATCGCTGCAAACTCAGGTCGAGCTCGTCGCGTTGGTACTCGAGGACCGTCTCGCGCGCCTGCAGAATGGACAGCCGTTCGGCCACCGTGGACGCGCCGTGCCGCGACAGCTTGACATAGTACTGGATGCCCTCGATCGACAGGCCGCTTTTGCGCAGCGCCTCGATCAGATGCAGCTGTGCGACGTCGTCCTCGGAAAAGGAACGCACGCCGCGCTTGTCGCGCGCGAGGTCTGGAAAGAAGCCGCACTTGTCGTAGTAGCGTATGGTGAACGCCGAAATGCCGGTCATGTCGGAGACTTCGCCGATACCATGGCGAAGGTCGCCCTGGCCGGACGAGACGCCGCCGGCATGCTCGTCGTCTGTGCCCATCTGCATGGCGCTTCCTTTCTGCAAGGTGCCATCCCTGCGTGCACGGGCACGCAGGCCGTGTTGCCGATCTACTTAGAGTAACTCTAATTATAACACAGTTAGAGTTACTCTAAGTACAAAGGACTAGCCGCATGTGCCTTGAAGCAACGCCGGTCGGTCCAGACGCACACGAAACCATTCGATCCCTGGCGGACGGGCTTTCCTTCACCTGAACGCAACGACGAAGGCGCAGAACAGGGGGGCGACACGTTGCAGGACATTGCACCGCCCGAGCGAAGTCACGACGACACGCCGCTACTGCCGAAACCCCCTTCTCCCCTCTCGGAAGCCGGCAGTTCCTTGCAAGGTTCGAACACTGCCCGCTCCACGCGCACGATCACCAGCTGGGCAATGCGGTCGCCGCGCTTGACCTGGAACGTCTGTTTGGGATCGAGGTTCACCAGCACGGCCTTGATCTCGCCACGGTAGTTGCTGTCGATGAGGCCGGGAGCGTTCACCAGCGAAATTCCGTGCTTGATGGCCAGGCCACTCCTGGGAACCACCAAGCCGGCACAGCCAAGCGGGATCGCCACGGCTATGCCGCAAGGCACGAGCGCCCGCTCGAAAGGAGCCAGCTCCAGGTCGCAGGTGGCGCGCAAATCGACGCCGGCGTCGCCGACATAAGCGCATGCAGGAACCGGCAAGTCGGCATCAAGCCGCACGAGAGGTATGGCAAGCGTCTCCATGTCAGCGCAACCCCTCGAGCGCGGCGGCGAATTCCTCGACGTTCTGGAAATCCTTGTACACGCTCGCGAAACGCACGTAGGCCACATCGTCCAGCTTCGCCAGGCGCACCAACGCCATGTCGCCGAGTTCCTTCGAGCCGATCTCGCTCTTGGAGGCATTGCGCAGTTCGGTTTCGATGCTGTCGATGAGATCGCCAATCTGTTCGGGAGATATGGGCCGCTTCGCGCAGGCGATCAGCAGCCCTCGCATGAGCTTCTGCCGGTCATAGGCTTCAGACGAGCCGTCAGCCTTGACGACGATGAGAGGGTTGTCCACCAAACGCTCGTACGTGGTGAACCGATGGCCGCATTCGAGGCATTCGCGGCGGCGGCGGATGGTGGTGTCGTCTTCCGACGGGCGCGAATCGACCACTTTGGATTCGGAATAACCACAAGAGGGACAGCGCATAGCACTCCTTTGTTTGGCTTTGAACCACCGTAGCATACTACATATTGTGGTTCAATTCTCGCAAAGGAATCCCCCGAAAAAGCGCGCCCCCGGGGTGGCGGGGGCGCAACGCAGCCACAGAAACGCAGCATCTGTGGGCAAGAACAGCCGCTCGGGGCGCTGTGAAGATCAGAGGGCCTAGATCCCGACGAAGAGCGTCGCGAACGCCAAGGCTGCGAACACGCATCCCGCCGCAACCGCCTGCCAGCGCTCGGCGCGACCGAAGGCGACCCCTCGGACATTGCCATAACGCAGGTTGGAGACCAGTTCGGCATGCATGAGCCGACCCTGGGCGGAGCATGTCTGCAACGGGAGAAACGAGGCCGCCTCGGGGGATGCCGCCTTTCGAAAGCCCTCTTCGGGGCGGGCGTGCTTGGGACCGGCGCCGCAGGACGGTTTCGCAGGCCTGCGAAGGCCCTCCTGGCCGGGAAACGCAATGATGGTGCCGCAACGGGCGGGAATCTCTTCGCAGCGAGGATTGAGAGCGGTGGCTCCTTCGATGGGATACTGCAGCTCGAAATTCTTCATCTTTTTGCCTCCCAAGACTTGCGTAGAACCTTTGTTCGCATATATAATAGATCGAACAAAGGTTCATGTCAAGGAATTTTTCAAACATTTGTTTCATATAACAAATGTTCGTATTCCAAGAAAGGAAGAAGCCATGGCCGAGAAAGTGACGAAACGTCAGCAGGCGGTGCTCGACTGCATAGAGGAGTGCATCCGCGAAAAAGGCTATGGTCCCACGGTGCGCGAAGTGTGCCAAAGCCTGGGTTTGTCCTCCCCTTCCACCGTGCACGTGCATCTCAAGGCGCTCGAGAACAAGGGGCTCATCAAACGTGATCCGCTGAAGTCGCGCTCCATCGCGCTCACCTATCCCCTCGAAGGCTTGCCGGCCCTCGAATCCAACGTGGTGCAGCCGAGCTTCAGCAAACTGGTGAACGTGCCGCTCGTCGGCAACGTCGCCGCCGGCGCGCCCATCCTTGCCGAAGAGAACATCACCGACACCATCACGCTGCCGACCGACATCGTGGGCGATTCGCCTTCGTTCTTGCTGTCGGTCCGCGGCGAGTCCATGATCGAGGCGGGCATCAACGACGGCGACTACGTGGTCGTGAAAGAGCAACCCGTCGCGAACAACGGCGACATCGTA
This sequence comes from uncultured Gordonibacter sp., assembly GCA_904420575.1. Classification (GTDB taxonomy): domain Bacteria; phylum Actinomycetota; class Coriobacteriia; order Coriobacteriales; family Eggerthellaceae; genus CAJFUR01. The sequence continues at coordinate 43,627 of CAJFVW010000006.1, read as the reverse complement.
GTGGCCATCATCGACGACGGGGCCACCGTGAAGCGATTTTACAAAGAGGCGGACCATATACGCCTGCAGCCGGAGAACTCGTCCATGGAGCCCATCATCACGCGTGACTGCTCCATCGCCGGCAAGGTGGTGGCTGTTTTCCGCCGCCTCTAGCCCAGCACGCCGCGCAGCAGGCATTCGCGACCGCGGCTTCGGCGCATGATCCATGGAATGCCCGTCCGCGAAGCCCCCATCCCTGGTCAAGCACAAGAACCCCGAAAGGGTGCTTAGAGTAACTCTAAGCACCCTTTCTCGGCTATACGGCGAACTGCTTGAACGTCCCGGCGTAGGCCGGTGCGGCGAGCATCACGATGCGCGTGCCGTCTTCCCCGTGCTCCTCCGACAGGATATGGCAACGCTCGTGCGCCACCGACACCAGGTCCCCTCGCCCATAGGGGATCACGACCTCCAAACGCTCGTCGCGCGAAGACGCGGCCTGGGCGATGCGTTCTATAAGCCTGTCAATGCCTTGACCGGTCTCCGCCGACACGATCTGCGCATCGGGATAGCGCGAGGCCAGCGCCTGGCGCTCGGCCTCGTCCAACAGGTCGACCTTGTTGTAGACCTCGATGCGGTCGATGCCTTGCGCTCCAATCTGCCCGAGCACGTCCTCGACGGCGGCCTGCTGCGCCTCGCGTTCTTCCGACGACGCGTCGATGACGTGCAGGATCAGATCGGCCCCGGTGATCTCGTCCAGCGTCGACTTGAACGCCTCCACCAAGGTGGTCGGCAGCTTCTGGATGAAGCCGACCGTGTCGGAAACGGTGATCTCGCGCCCCTCCGGCAACTCGAACTTGCGCGTGGTGGAGTCGAGCGTGGCGAACAGCTTGTCGTAGGCCAGCACGTCGGCGTTCGTCAGCCGATTGAGCAGGCTCGACTTGCCGGCGTTCGTGTAGCCGGCCAAGGCGACCTTGAACATGCCGCTCGCATAGCGGCTTTCCCGCTGCAGCGAGCGCACGTCGGCCAGATGGGCCAGCTCGCGCTTGATGGACGTGATGCGCTTGCGCACCATGCGGCGGTCGACTTCCAGCTGGCTTTCGCCTTCGCCGAAGCGTGACCCCACGCCGCCGCCCATGCGGTTGGAGGCAAGATGCGCCCACATGCCGCGCAGGCGGGGCAACAGGTACTGGTTCTGGGCCAAACGCACTTGCAGGCGACCTTCCTTGCTGGTGGCATGCAGCGCGAAGATGTCCAGGATGAGCGCCGTGCGGTCGATGACCTTCACGTCGCGTCCGACGGCCTTTTCGAGGTTCGACTGCTGCGACGGGGTCAGCTCGTCGTCGAACACCACCAGGTCGGCGGCGTGCGCGCGGGCGAGCTCGGCGATCTCTTCGGCTTTGCCGGACCCCACGAACGTGCGCGGGTTGGGCGCGTCGAGTTTCTGCGTGGTAGTGGCCACCACGTCGGCGCCGGCGGTGTCCACCAGGCGCTCCAGTTCGGCCAGCGACGAGGCGAGCGGCCACGAAAGGCCGGGCCGGTCGACGCCCACGAGCACGGCGCGCTCGCGGCGCGCTTCGGCAAGCGGGGTCGCGCCCCGCGTGATGACGGATTCGAATTCGGACATGGCGATCCTTCCTGAGTACGGTATCGGGTGAAAAGAGACGAAAGGCGACTACCGATTCTGCATGGAAGTGCTCCTGTCCGGTCATAAGGCCACGAAGGCGTGGCCGCGCCACGCCTTCGCTATCATATCACATGCCTGGATGCTGCGGATCCGACGCGGGGAAACGTGTCTCCAACAAGGCGCAGGCCTCATCGGCCAGCTTGCGCGCGTCTGCCCTGTCCGCATCCAGCCACGCTATGCGCGCGTCCTTGCGGAACCAGGTGCGCTGCCGCTTGGCGTAGCGGCGCGTGGCCTGCTTGATGCGCTTGCGCGCCTCGTCCATGGTGGCCTGCCCGTCCAAGGCGGCGACCACCTCCTTGTACCCTATCGCCTGCGGAGCGGTGATGCCTTCGCGGAATCCCAGGTCCAACAGGCTCTCGACCTCGCTGACAAGACCCGCCTCGAACATGGCATCGACCCGCGCGTCGATGCGGCGGGCCAGCTTCGCAGGATCGACGGCCAGGCCGAAAAAGCAGGCCGGCACGGCCTGGCCGAGCGTCGCCAGGTTGCGGCGCTGCGCGGCATACGTCGTGCCCGCGTCAAGAAGCTCGAAGGCCCGCACGACGCGCCGGACGTTGTGGGGATGCAGCTCGGCAGCGCTTTCGGGGTCGCACGCACGCAGCTCTTCCCACAGCGCCATCGCGCCGTTTTCTTCCGCGAACGCCGTCCACCGTTCCCGCACGGGGTTCTCCGTCTGGTCGCCTTGGGGAAAGTCGTAGTCGTCCACGGCGGCGCGGACGTAGAGGCCCGTGCCTCCCGCCAGGATGCTGCGCCCGCCCCGAGCGTCGATGGCCTCGAAGCAGCGGCGAGCGTAGTCCTGGAACAGGGCCGCGGAATACGGCTCGCCGGGATCCACCAGGTCAAGACCATGGTGCGGCACGCGGCGCTCCAGCACGGGCACCTTGCCCGTGCCTATGTCCATGCCGCGGTACACCTGCATGGAATCCGCGCTCACCACTTCCCCGCCCAGCCGGCAGGCAAGCTCCTGCGCAAGGTCGGACTTGCCGGACGCCGTCGGGCCCACCACCACGACGACGGGTGCGGACAGTTCGGGGCATCCTGGCGTCATGGGCGGTCTTCGCCAGGGCCGTCGGCCACGAAGGCAGGCGCCGTCTCGCCACCGACCACCTCGCCGGACAGATACCACGTCCTGGCCTCGTCGACGCGCACCTGGACGATGCGCCCCGCCAGGTCGGACGCCGAAACGCCTTCGGGCAGGCGCGCATGGACGGTCTGGTTCTTCGGGCTCTTGCCAGCCATGATGGCCTCGTCGCGCTTGGAGGCGCCTTCCACCAACACGTCCACGGTGGTGTCCACGTCGCGCTGGTTCGCACGGAACGCCTGGTCCTGCACGACCTCGACCAGGCGGTCAAAGCGCCGCTGCACGACCTCGTGGGGCGTGTCGTCCACGAGCGTGGCGGCCGGCGTTCCTTCCCGCTTGGAGTAGATGAAGGTGAACACCTGATGGTATCCCACCTCTTCCACGAGACGGCACGTGTCTTCGAAATCGGCCTCCCCTTCGCCAGGAAACCCGACGATGACGTCGGTGGACAGCGCGATGTCGGGACAGGCGTCGCGCAGCTTGTCCACCAGGTCCCGATAGTGCGCGCGCGTGTAGCGGCGGTTCATGGCGGCCAAGACGGCGTCGGAACCCGATTGGACCGGCAGGTGGAGCGCCGGCATAAGCGAGCGAAGCGACCCGAACTTGGCGATGACCTCGTCGGTGAGGTCCTTCGGATGGCTGGTGGCGAAGCGCAGGCGCTCGATGCCCGTCGCGTCGAGCGCGTCGAGCACCGCAGCGAAGCGCGGACTGCCGTACAGGTCGCGTCCGTAGGAGTTCACGTTCTGGCCAAGCAGCGTTATCTCGCGCACGCCGGCGGCCACGTACCGCTCGGCCTCGGCCACGATGTCCTCCAGAGGGCGTGACTTCTCGCGCCCCCGCACGTAGGGAACGATGCAGTACGAGCAGAAGTTGTCGCAGCCGATGGTGATGGGCAGCCAGGCCGCCCAGGCGTGCTCGCGCGCCGTGGGAAGGTCCGTCGGGAAGTCGGCGGCCGCATCCAGCACCTCCACGTGATGCTTGCCGTCGGAAAGCGCCCCCTCCAGCAACTGCGGCAGTGACCCCAAGTTGTAGGTGCCGAAGACGACGTCCAGATGCGGCAGGGCATGGGTGAGCTTTTCGCCGTCGCGCTGGCCGATGCAGCCGCCCACGGCCACGATGCGCTTCTCCAAGGGCGAGCCGGGGCGCACGGGAACGTTCTTGAGAGACGCCACCTGCCCGTAAAGGCGCGTGTCGGCCGCCTCCCGCACGCAGCAGGTCATGAAGACCACGATGTCGGCCGTCTCGATGTCCTCGGTCGGAAGGGCGCCCAGCCCTTCCAGCATGCCGCAGATGCGTTCGGAGTCGTGCTTGTTCATCTGGCATCCGAACGTGCGGACGCAGAAGGTCAGGTCGGTGAATGCCGTGCGCATGGGCTTCCTAGCGCTCGGGAACGTCGAGCGGCGAAGCGGCCTCGGCCGTGGCGACGCCACGCGTATAGCGCGGCTCGACAGCGAAGCGGATAGCGGTGCGGTACTCACCGTCGATCACGATGTCCGCGAACGAGGGAACGCACACGATCTCGATGCCGATGGGAGAAAGGAACCCGCGCGAGATGGCGATGGCCTTGACGGCCTGGTTCACCGCGCCGGCGCCGACGGCCTGGATCTCGACGCACACGCCGTCCTTCACCATGCCGGCGATGGCGCCCGCCACCGAAGCCGGCGACGACTTGGAGGAAACCTTGAGGCAGCCGATGTCCGGCCGGTGTTCAGATGTGGTAGACACGCGCATATCCTTCGTCGGTTCAGGGTCGTATCGTGTTCGCTTCATGCTTCGTTTCAATATGCCGCGATGCGTATGGGCTTTCGATGCGTCTTTCGCTGATGGTTATTCTAGCCATAAATGATCAGGGGTGCAACCTGCGGCTTTGCACTCACCTGAGCTTTTCCACGGGGATGGTAATGTGCAGGGCGTTCTTGCCGACGCGCAGCACGGGCTCCACGTCCTCTTCCAGGTAGTAGCGCCGGGCGATGTCGGCGAAGGCGGAGCGCACCTGGCCTTTCAGTTCGACGGCGTCCTCGGCCGAAAGTTTGAGCCCTCGGGCGTCGCGCGCCGGCTTCGGCCGGCGGGGCGCCTTGGCCCCGCCGGCCGGCGCACCCTCGTCTTCGAAGCCTTCGGCACGGATGCGGTCGAGCAGGCTGTCCAAGGGCGGGATGGACCCGTCCATGATACGCCGCGCCGTGCGTTCGGACACGTCCAGCCCCAACGAATCCGCCACCTGGGCGAACGCGGAAGGATCGGCCGCGACGGCCAGGCGCTTGCACACCGGCAGCGCCCCGACGTCGGGGCAGAAGGCGCGCATGGCCGCGGAAAGCGTCGCGTACCCGAAGGCATAGAGCGTCGCCGCCACGTCGGAGGCCGACCCGCAATAGACGGTGCATTCATGGCGGTGTTCCAACGCGAACTCGCAGGCGGTGCGCAGGACGTTGCGCGGGCCGCGCATGGCAAAGGCTCCGGATTCGGTCTGCTCGAACGTCGGGAAGGTGGACTGGTCGGTCTTTTCGCCGACGCGCTCCAGGTCGGTTTCCACCAGCAGGGAGGACCCCAGCCCGGGTGCCGAGGCGGCCACGCGTGCGGACTCGGCGTTGACCGCTATGGAATACAGGGCCATGCCGCGCCCATGCACGCCCCACTTGTCCAGGTGCATGGTGTCCAGCTTGGACGTGACGCGGGGCTCGAACACGCGCCCGTGCAGCGCGGCGGGAATGCCGCAGCCGTCGTCCACCATGACGAGGCGCCGCCTGCCGCCTTCGCGCGTGACGGCCAGAAACACGTTCTTGGCCTGCGCGTCGCGCGCGTTGCGCAGCATCTCGATGACGATGTCCTCGGTGGACCTGATGTCGTGCGCCGCCTGCCGGCGCTCCGCTTCGGCGCTCCTCAAACGAACGAAGCCATCCCCGAGGTCGGTTTCGACCCGGAGATGGCTGTCGCCGCACACTGATTCCACGAAGGTGGTCAGCGTCTGTCCGTCCATGTCACTTCGCGATGCCGACGGCGCGGCTTTCGCGGATGACCACGACCTTCACCTGGCCGGGATACTGCATCTCGCTTTCGATGCGGTGCGCGATGTCGTGCGCGAGGACCGTGGTGGCTGCCTCGTCCACGATCTCCGGCTCCACCATGACCCGCACCTCGCGGCCGGCCTGGATGGCGTACGTACGCTCCACGCCCTTGTAGGAGTTCGCGATCTCTTCCAGCTTCTCCAAACGCTTGATGTAGGCATCGAGCGTCTCCTTGCGCGCGCCGGGACGCGCGGCGGACACGGCGTCGGCCGCCTGCACCAGCACGTCGAGCACGCTGTTGGGCTCCACGTCGTTGTGGTGCGCCTCGATGGCATGCACGATCTCCGGGCGCTCGCCGAAACGGCGGGCCAGGTCGGCGCCGATGACCGCATGGCTGCCCTCGACCTCGTGGTCGACCGCCTTGCCCAGGTCGTGCAGGAGCCCCGCACGCTTGGCGGGAATGGGATCCAGGCCCAGCTCCGACGCCATGACGCCCGAAAGGTAGGCCACCTCGAGCGAGTGGTTCAGCACGTTCTGGCCGTACGAGGTGCGGTAGCGCAGACGGCCCAGCGTGCGCACGAGCTCGGGATGCAGGTCGTGGATGCCCGTGTCGAACGCGGCCTGCTCGCCCGCCTCCTGGACGCGCTGGTTCACGAACGACTCGGCCTTGCCGAACATCTCCTCGATGCGCGCCGGGTGGATGCGCCCGTCGGCGATGAGGTTCTCCATGGTGACGCGGCCGATCTCGCGGCGCACCGGGTCGAAGCACGAGATGGTGACGCACTCCGGCGTGTCGTCGATGATGAGGTTGGTCCCGGTCAGCTGCTCGAACGAGCGGATGTTGCGTCCTTCGCGGCCGATGATGCGGCCTTTCAGGTCGTCCGAGGGGATATGGATGGTGGACACGGTGTTCTCGGCCGAATGGTCGGCCGCGACGCGCTGGATGGCCAAGCTCAGGATCATGCGCGACTTCTTGTCGGCCTCGGCCTTCGCCCGCGCCTCGGCATCGCGGATGATGGCTGCCGACTCGTGCGCGACCTGGTCCTTCAAGCTGTCGAGCAGTTCGGCCTTCGCCTCGTCGGGCGTCATGCCGGCCACGCGCTCGAGGCGACGGCCCACCTCCTTCTCGGCGGCGTCCAGGTCATGCTCGCGGCGCTCGATCTGCCCCTGCATGGACGAGATCTGGTGCTCTCGCGCATCGAGCGACTCGACACGGCGGTCGAGCGACTCCTCGCGTTGGGAAACGCGGTTCTCGGCGGCGCGCACTTCGCGCAGCCGCTCCTTGTTCTCGGCCTCGGCCTCCTGCTTGTACTTCAGGGCCTGGTCCTTCGCTTCGATGAGCGCTTCGCGGCGCAACGTCTCGGCTTGTCGTTTCGCATCGGCTACCACGCTTTCGGCCTCCTGCGCCGCACGCTTCGTGGACGCGTTGACCAAGAACCGGGCAATGACGAAGCCGAGAGCGACGCCGACGACGGCCCCGATGACGAGCCACAATGCTTCGGGCATACGCTCCCCCTTTCATGATGGGTGTTCTGTCAAACAATAGGCAGGCAATCACGGTTCGCGGCATAAAAAATGCCGGCTTCAACCGGGCATGAGCAGAATACGCACGATACGGGACAACGTATGTGGTTGTATATTAAAAGCACCCTATCAGGCGCGTATCACTCAAGCTTCATCATATGATAAGGCTTTCGTTGCTTTTGTTAAAGTCCCGACAAGAAATAATCGGAAAAGACCAGCCGAAAGGTGGGTTTTAGGCCCCGCCGCACGACCTCGGGACGCGGACGCGCGTCGAGGAAGGGCGGCTTCTGTTGGGCGGGACGCGGAACGAAAGGATGGCCGCAAAGGGAACGCAAGCGAGAGACCGACAACCGACCTGATGCAGGATCACCCGTCTTCGCCGGCCTGCCGTTCGCACCATCGGCGCGCGGCGGACGAGGCGACCGAAGAGCCATACCCCTTCTGCACGAGGCGTCGGTAGGCGGCGTCCCGCAGGTTCTTGGCGCGGGGCGGCCGCCGGTCGAGCACGGCGAGCGCCCGGGCAAGCTCGCCGGCGTCGTCCCCGTCGCCTTGCCCGCCCTCTGCAAGCGCTGCGACGCCTTCCGCGTCGATGCCGAGTTCGGCCAGTTCTGCGGCTATGCCGCGCCGGCCCTTTCCCTGTGCAAGGCGGCTGCGCACCAACACGTCGGCGTAGCGACGGTCGTCGACGAGGCCGCAGGCCACGGCGCGCGCCACCGCCACGGCAGCGTCTTCTTCAGAGAACCCTTCGCGCACGAGGCGACGGCGCAGGGCAGCGCTCGCCTGTTCGCGGGCGCAGGCGAGCCGTTCTATCTTGCGGAACGCCTTTTCCGCATCCTTTTCTGGGCAAGCTTTCTCGCCGCCGTCGGGAAGACCTGCCCGTTCGTCGCCGTCGCGGCCCCGATGGGCCTGCGAGGCGCGCCGTCGGGAAGCCGGAGCGCCTTCGGCCTCGCCACGGCAGGCCTCTCCGGCGCAGCGGGCGCCGCCGTCGCCGCGCTTGCCCTCGGCGAACGGAAAGCCGGAACCTCCCGCCTCCAGAGCGGCTATCTGCGCACGCAAGCGTGCCCGCACATGGGCGGAAGGGTCTTCCTGGAGCATGTCGCTACTTCTTCTTCGTCGGCTTCGCCACCGGGCTCATGGCGTCGGACTCTTCGGCCGTGCGGGTGACGATGGGGATCTCGAACGACTCGCGCACCTTGGTCTCCAACTCGTTGCGCAGGTCAGGGTTCTCCTTGAGCGTCTGCTTCGCCGCTTCCCTGCCCTGGCCTAGACGTTCCTCGCCGTAGGTGTACCAGGCGCCGCTCTTCTTGGCCACGCCGGCTTCCACCGCCATGTCGATGATGCAGCCTTCGCGCGAAATGCCCTCGCCGTACATGAGGTCGAACTCCGCCTGCCGGAACGGTGGCGCCACCTTGTTCTTGACCACCTTGGCGCGCACGCGGTTGCCCACGATCTCGCCGTCCTTCTTGATGGAGTCGATGCGGCGGATGTCGATGCGCACGCTCGAGAAGAACTTGAGCGCACGGCCGCCCGTGGTGGTTTCGGGATTGCCGAACATGACGCCTATCTTCTCGCGCAGCTGGTTAATGAAGATGCACGTGGTGTTCGACTTCGAAAGCGAGCCGGCCAGCTTGCGCAAGGCCTGCGACATGAGGCGCGCCTGCAGGCCCACGGTGGTGTCGCCAATCTCGCCTTCGATCTCGGCGCGGGGCACGAGTGCGGCAACCGAGTCGATGACGATGCAGTCGATGGCGCCCGAACGCACCAGCATGTCGCAGATCTCGAGCGCCTGCTCGCCGGTGTCGGGCTGGGAGATGAGCACCTCGTCGATGTCCACGCCCAGGCGCGCGGCGTAGACCGGGTCGAGCGCGTGTTCGGCGTCGATGAACGCGACGATGCCGCCCATGGCCTGGGCCTCTGCCAGGATCTGGAGCGCGAGCGTCGTCTTGCCGCTGGATTCCGGACCGTACACCTCCACGATGCGGCCGCGCGGCACGCCGCCGATGCCGAGCGCCGCATCGAGCGGCAGCGCACCGGTGGGAATGACGCCGATGTTGAGGTCGTGCCCGCCTTCGCCGAACTTCATGATGGAGCCCTTGCCGAACTTCGTCTCTATCTGGTCGGTCGTCAGCTTGAGCATCTTCGATTTCTCTTCGTTCATTCCATCTCCTTAGCGCCGCGCCGAAGGTACGGACTGCGGAATCGATACGTTCCCGTTTATTATACGAACATATGTTTGACAGTCAAGAAATTTCCGGAAAATTTCGCTTCCCAGTATAGCGGCGCGCTCCAGCATCCCGCTGGCAAACTTCCCCGGCAGGCGCCGCCTTCTCCCCTGTCCGCCGCCGCTGCGGACGCCACGCGCGCCCAGCATGAGCCAAGCACGGCTCCAGCAACCCGCCGGTTCGCCTCCAGCGCACCTTCTACACGTTTCCAGCACGGCTCCAGCAGGTTTCCAGCACGGCTCCAGCAACCGGCAGACGGAACCGCACGCGGGGGGGGGGCCGGACTTCCCCAAAACTCCAGGGGCCCGACGGGCAGCGAGGCAGAAAGCCGCCTCGCCGCCCGTCGGCACGTCGAGGGCCGGCGGCAACCCGTCTGGCGATCGCGCCGCCGCCGGCCTCGTCACTGCCGCCCGTCGAGCGACGCCTTCAGCGCCGCCAGCGCGCGCAGCACCGTGCGGGTGCGCACTTCGGAGCGGTCGCCGGGGAACCGGCACAGCTCTGCGCGCACGCCCTGCGCGTCGGCCACGGCCAGCCATACGGTGCCCACCGGCTTGCCCTCCTCGGCGCCTCCTGGCCCGGCAATGCCCGTCACCGCCACGGCGACGTCGGCCTGCAGGTCGTCCTTGGCGCCCTGAGCCATCTGACAGGCCACTTCCCCGCTCACTGCGCCGCAGCGGGCCAGCGTGCCCGCATCCACGCCCAACACGGCATGCTTCACGTCGTCCACGTAGCTCACGACGCCGCCCCGCACGACGGCGGAGCTGCCGGGGATCGCCGTGAGCGCGGCGGCCACCATGCCCCCCGTCAGGCTTTCCGCCGTGGCCACCGTCTTGCGGGCCTCTCGCGCCGCGGCCACCACGTCCGCCGCCGAGACGCGGCACGCGTCCAAGTCCACCGCGTCTTCCAGCACGACCTCGGCCCGGTCGGCCTTGCGCGACGCCGAAGTGAAGCCCAAGAGCTCGCGCGCCTTGACGAAGTAGTCGAGCATCGACACGATGGTCAGCACCAGCGCCACGATCATGACGGCCCACGACACCAGGTACAGCGGGTTGTGCAGCACGCCTTCGGGGTCGGTGATGACCACGCTGTCCTTGATGATGAACAGCACGATGGCCACGATCTGCGTCACGGTCTTCGCCTTGCCGTACCAGCTGGCCGCAATGACCACGCCTTGGCTGGCGGCAACCATGCGGATGCCGGACACGATGAACTCGCGCGTGAGGATGACGAGCGCCACCCAGGACGGCAGGATGGAAAGCTCCACCAGCGCCAGCAGCGCCGCCGCCACCAGTATCTTGTCGGCCAGAGGGTCCATGAACTTGCCGAAGTTCGTCACCTCGTTGCGGCTGCGCGCCAGATAGCCGTCCAGGCCGTCGGTCGCCGCAAGAAGGACGAAGATGCCCGCCGCGATCCACGGCTTCCACGTCTCGGCGTCGCTCCACTGGGGGAACCACGCCGGCCAGGGGCTGATGATGGCCACCACGAACACCGGCACGCAGCAGATGCGCACAAGCGTCACGACGTTCGCCGGCGTCCACAGCTTCTCGCGCGCGGCGCCGTTCGGTGCCGACTCGGTCATGCAAGCTCACCTTCCATCTCGTACAGAAGCGTGTCCACGATGCGCACGCGCACGACCTGCCCCACCTCGCCCGCATCCAGATACACCACGCCGTCCACCTCGGGTGCCTGGCACATGGCGCGTCCGAACAGCTGACCGTCCTCTTCGCGCCCCTCCACCAGCACGTCCATCTCCTGGCCAACGCGCGCGGCGATGCGCGGCATGCAGGAGGCGTCGGCCACGTCGCGCAGGCGCTGCGCGCGGTCGGCCTTCTCGTCCGCGTCCAGCTGGCCGGGAAGCCCGAAGGCGCGGGTGCCCTCTTCGCGGGAGTAGGCGAACACGCCCACGTAGTCGAAGGGCGCCTCCTCCACGAAGTCGCATAGATCCTCGAACTGCTCCTCCGTCTCGCCAGGGAAGCCCGCGATGAGCGTCGTGCGCAGCACGGCATGCGGCACCCTCGTGCGGATGCGCTCCGCCAGGGCCAGGAAGTCCTCGCGCGACCCCTTCCGGTTCATGGCGGCGAGCAGCGAAGCGTCCACATGCTGCAGCGGCAGGTCGAAGTAGGGGCAGACGTTGGGGTGGGACGCCACCGCGTCCAGCAGCGCGTCGTCCACCCCTTCTGGCTGCACGTACATGACGCGGAACCACGTGCGCGGATGGCGCTCGGCCAGCGCCGTCACCAGCGCGGCCAAACTCGATGGCTCTTCGAAGTCGGCGCCCCAGCGCCCCGTGTCCTGAGCGATCAGCACGATCTCCCGCACGCCGCGCGCCACGTGCGCGTCCACCTCGGCGCACACGTCCTCCAAGGGAAAGCTGCGGTAGCGCCCGCGGATGAAGGGGATGGTGCAGTAGGAGCAGAAGCGGTCGCACCCGTCCGATATCTTCACGTAGGCCGAGACCGCCTCGGCCTCGGCCTGCTGCACGCCTGCGGCGCCGGCCAGGCCCTCGCTTCCGGTGCCGGCGTCCGCCTGCGCGGAGGCCCCCTCGCCGCTCTCGTCCCCAGCTGCATCGGTGCCCGCGCAGGACGCCGATGCCTCATCGCGTGCGGGCAGTTTCGCGAACAGGCCCTCGAGCACGGCTGCCAGGTCGTCCTCGCGGGCGCACGGCACGAACGCGCCCGCCTCGGAAAGCTCCTCTTCCAGGTCGGCGCCGTAGCGGGCCGGCATGCAGCCGGCGACCACGAGGGCCGCCCGCCCGCTCTCCACGTTCGGGAGGCCTGCGACGTCGAAGATTGCCTCCAGGCTTTCCTCGGTGGCCGCCTGGATGAACGAGCAGGTGTTGACGACCACCGCGTCGGCGCAGGCAGGATCGTCCACCACCGCATAGCCCGCCTCCAGGACGCGGGCGCGCATGTGTGCGGTGTCCACCTCGTTCTTGGCGCACCCGAGGGTCAGAAACGCGACCGAGCGCGGCGCCAAGGCGCGCTCGGGCTCGCGGTTGCAGGCTTTCTCCATGGGTCCGTGGCCTTCCCGCTGCGTCACCGGTAGTTCACGTACTGCAGCGGCTGGCCGTAGTCCTGGCCCTTCAGGAAGGCGATGACCTCCTGCAGCGTGTCGCGCGACGCCGAGCTCACGCGCAGCTTGTCGCCCTCGATCTGCACCTTGACCTTGAGCTTCGTCGCCTTGATGTCCTTGTTGATGCGGCCGGCCGTGTCCTTGTCGATGCCGTCGACGATGCTCGCGCTCTGCCGCACGCTCTGTCCGGCGGCCGGCTGCGGATCGCCCCACTTCACGGCGGCCAGATCGATGCCGCGCTTCACCAGCTTGCTGCCGATGACGTCGATGACCTGTCTGGCCACGAAATCGGAGGGCGCCGACACGGTGAGGGCCTGCTTCGCCTTGTCGAGCGCGATCTCGGCGCCGGAGTCCTTGAGGTCGTAGCGCTGCGCGAGTTCCTTCTTCGCCTGCTGGAACGCGTTGTCCACTTCCTGCATGTCGACGGTGGACACCACGTCGAAGCTCGATTCCTTCGCCATGAAACATCCTTTCTCGAACGTGACGACGTGCGTCCGGCACGCCGCGCGCTGCTGTCCATAACTGTTTAGCATACCCTATTTGACGCCGCACCGACAGCGGGAAGCCGGAGGATTCGGGGCGAGCGGGCACGACGTCCTGGGATCGAACGCAGCCGCGGCTGCGGCGGAAACAGGCGGCGCGCCGGTCGCCCGACGCGCCGGCGAACGCTGCGGCTGTGGGCCTCGCTTGCGCATGCCTCGCCCACGGCCGCCGGCGCCGCGGACCCATGACCGGCTGGCACGTGCATGCGCCCTCACGAAAAACCGCGCCTTCGCGTTTCCGGCACCGTCTCAAACGCCGGAATCACGAAGGCGCGGCCCAGGCTCGCACGGGCTTTCGGCTAGGCGGCCGCACCGCCGTCCCCCGCAGAGCCGCCTGCGGCATCGCCGGTATCTGCGCCGCCCGTGTCGGCAGGAAGGTTCTCCGCCTTCCATTTCTCCAGATAGGCAGCAAAATCGACCGTGTAGGTGTACACGCCGCCGCTCTCGGTCATCTGGTCGGTCGGCACGGCTTCTCCCGCCAGCATGAGCGTCACGTTCTCCGGGTTGGTCGTGACGAACTTGAGCGTGGTGGTGACGTCGTAGCTCTTCTCGGTCGGCCCCGCCACGTCCTCGGCGATGCTCGGCCCGCCGTCGCCTTCGTAGACCTCGATGTAGGCTTCAGTGCCCGAGGCCACCGAGAACGAGAACACCACCTTGTCGGGGGCGATGGGCGTCGGGGGCGTCTGCGCGGCGCCGTCGCCGGCCCCGTCGTCGGGGTTCGACGTGTCGGTCAGGCCGGTGATGGGCACGCTGGGAACGTCCTGCTCGGACGCGCCCTTGTTGCCGAACACCAGCACCAGCACCACGACGAGCACCACCAGTATCACCGCTGCGGCGATGACGAAGGGCAGCTTGGAGCGCGCCTGCGCGGGCGCCTTCGGGCCGGCGTAGAAGTTCGTGTACTGGGTGCTCGGCACGGCGGCATGGCGGGAGGGATGCGTGCGGTCCTGCGCATAGGTGCGGCCGCCCGAATCGGTGCGGTCGTCGTAGAGGGTGCGGCCGAGCGCGTTCTGGCGCGGCGGTGGGTCGCCGGCACCTTCGCGCTGCGGGCGCGCGCCCCGGCGCGACGAGCCGCCCATGTCGAAGCCGGTCGGCTGGGCCTCGTTGCGGGCGCGGCCCACCTGATAGGCATAGGCCTCGTCCAAGTACATGCGGGTCAGCTCCGTGGGATTGAGTCCCACGAGCCGCGCGTAGGCGTTCACCATGTTGCGCGTGTACCCGCGCGGCGGCATGCGCGAGAAGTCGTTCTCCTCGATGGCGCGCAGGATGTCGGGGCGGATGCGCAAGCGCCGGGCCGCCGTCGTGAGGTCGAGGCCGCGCCGCTCGCGCGCCTCGCGCAGTATCGCTCCGAAACTCATCTGTGTCGCCACGTCGTCACTCCTCAGATAAGGACGCGCCTTCCGCCGCATCGTGCACTTCGAACGCCTTCAGCGTCTCCAACTCCATGGCGTCGACCAGGACCTCGCGCGGCTTGCTGCCGTTCGGGGGACCCACGACGCCCTTTTCCTCCAACAGGTCCATTATACGCCCTGCCCGCGAATAGCCCACCTTGAGCCGGCGCTGGATGTTCGACGTCGAGCCCAATCCGCTGGAGACCACGATGTCGGCGGCCTCCCACACGAGCGGGTCGTCGGACGTGGACCCGCCGCCCGAGCCGTCGGGAGAGGACGCGCCCAGCGTGATGAGGTTCGTCTGCAATATTTCCGAATGGTACTCCGGCTCGCCCTGTTCCTTCCACCTTGACACCACGGCGTTGATCTCGTCCTCGGACACGTAGCAGCCCTGAATGCGCTGGGGCTTGGCGTACTCGGGCTTGCTGAACAGCAAATCGCCCAAACCGATGAGCCGCTCGGCGCCCGGCGTGTCCAGCACCACGCGGCTGTCGATGCCGGAGGCAACGTTGAACGCGATGCGGTTCGTGATGTTCGCCTTGATGAGGCCCGTGACCACGTTCGTGGAGGGGCGCTGCGTGGCCACGATGAGGTGGATGCCGGCCGCGCGCGCGAGCTGCGCGATGCGGCTGATGGAGAACTCCACCTCCTTGCCCACGTTCATCATGAGGTCGGCCAGCTCGTCGATGATGATGACGAGGTAGGGCAGCTCGTCGCCGAGCTCCCCTGCAGGGGGCTCCTCGCCCGCCTCCTCGGCGGCGCGCGCCGCCGCCTTTTCGGCCTGCACCTTTGCGTTGTACTGCGCGATGTTGCGGGCCCCCACCTTGGAGAACACCTTCAGGCGCCGCTCCATCTCGGCCACGCCCCATGAAAGCGCGCTCGCAGCCTCCTTGGCCTCGGTGACCACGGGAACGTACAGGTGCGGGATGCCGTTGTAGGGCGTGAACTCCACCCGCTTGGGGTCGATCATGATGAAGCGCACCTCGTCGGGCGTGGCCCGCATGAGGATGGACATGATCATGGCGTTGATGGACACCGACTTGCCCGACCCGGTGGTGCCGCCGATGAGCAGGTGAGGCATCTTGGCCAGATCGGATATGATGCAGCGTCCCTCCACGTCCTTGCCGATGGCGATCTGCAGCGGGCCTTCGGGAGCGTCTTTGAGCACGTCGCCCAGAAGCACGCTCTGGCGCGTGCGGTTCGGCACCTCTATCCCGACGTAGTTCGTGCCGGGGATGGGGGCGAAGATGCGCACGCCCGGCGCAGCGAGCGCGAGCGCGATGTCCTGCTCGAGCGCCGTGATGCGGTTCACGCGCACGCCGGCGGGCAGGTCGACCTTGAAGAGCGTCACCGTGGGGCCAGCGACCCAGCCCACCACCTGGGCGAAGATGCTGAAGCTTTCCAGCGTCTCCTGCAGGCAGGCGGCGGTCTCCTGCAGTTCGGAATCCGTGGCCTTGTCCTTGGGCGAGGCCACGTTCGCGGCCAGCATGGACAGGGGCGGCACCACGTAGTCTCCCCGCTCCTCGCCCGGGGCGTCCACGGCGTCGGCCTTCTTGCCACGCGGACGCGCGGCAGGCTTCTCCTTCTCCGCACCCTCGCCGGCATGCTTGCGGCCGAGTTTGCGCGTCAGCGGCGCCGGCTCCCCTTCCAAAGGCGGCAGGGGCTCGAAGGCGGCCGTGGGCGCCGCCGTCCCGGCTGCTGCGGCCACTCCGGAGGCCCCCAGAGGCGCGGAGGCGCGCCGAGGGCGTCTGCGCTCCCCCGTGCGTGGCAGCGCCTTCGTGGCGGCCGCGTCGGCAAGCGGGTGGGCAGGCTTCACCAGGGCAGCGTCCCCGCCTTCGGTGGCCAGGTCCTGGCCTCGGCGCACGCGGGCGAAGGGCGGCGCGTCAAGCACGTCCCCCCCTTCGCGTTCCGCGCGCTTCTCGCGCACGCGCTCGATGAGCTTGGAGAGCGAGAACCCGACGACGGCGAGCCCCGCCAGGATGACACCGGCCATGATGACGCTCGAAACCACCTGGCCGAACAGAGTGAGCCCCACCCAGGCCACGCCCGCGCCCACGTAGCCGCCACGTGCGGCCAGCTGCTCGTGGTCGAAGAGCGCCGAAAGGTCGTGCGGGTCGGGCGTGGGCGTGAAGAGCGCCAGCAGGACCAGCACGGCAAAGAAGACCAAGGCCAGCCCCACCGCCACGCGGGCGGGAACCCGCTCGCGGTCGAAGCGCACAAGGAAGCTCACCCCGATGGCCAAGAGCAGAAACGGCAGCAGGTAGGCGCCCAGGCCCAAGGTCAGGTGCAGGGCGGTCGACAGAAACGACGTGACGATGGCGTCGGTGGGCAGCACGGCGGCCACCAGAAGGACGGCGGCCAGCACGGCAAACACCACGCCCACGATGTCATGGCGCGTGCGCTCGTCGAGGAGGCGCGCCTCCTCGGCCGCGGCGGCCTTGCCGCGCAGCGGCGCCTTCCGACCGGCGGGAGCCGATGCGCGCCCCTTCGCCGAGGAAGGCTTCTTAGACTTCGATGCGTTTGCAGAAGCTGATTGACGGGCCACGCCCCCACTCCTTCATGCTGCGTTTCTGGTGCGTTTCAGGTTCGTGTTTCGCGGCGGCGGCAGCGCCTCGTCAGGCGCGGACGCGCTTGCAGCGCGTCCGCCGCCGTTCCATTATAGCCTAAACTTCCAGCAAGTTCACGATGACCATGGGACGCTGCTTCGTGCGCTCCCACAGAAGCGACAGGAACGCGTCGCGCGCGGCCTTCTTGACCTCCTTGGCGCCGCCGCCCTTGCCAAGCGCGCGTTTGACGGCCCCCTTCACGGTCTGCACGGCCTCGCGTGCCAGGTAGGGGTCGTCGCCTCCCGTGATGCCGTGCATCTCGATCTGCACCTCGCCGGCGACGTCCTTGGTCTTGCCGGACACTGCCACGGCGACGCTCGCGAAGCCTTGCGCGCCCAGCGCGTTGCGTTCGTCGAGCACGTCCTGGGACGTGTCGCCTACCGAGAGGCCGTCCACGAACACGATGCCGCTCTGCACCGTCTCGCCCCGCCGCACGCCGCGTGCGGAAAGCTCCAGCGACTCGCCGTTCTCGCAGACGAACACGTTCTCGTGCGGCACGCCGGTGGCCTCGGCCAGCTTCGCATGCGCCCTCAGGTGCGTCGCCTCGCCGTGCACGGGCATGAACGCCTTGGGCCGCACGATGGAAAGCACGATCTTGAGCTCTTCTGCCCCGGCATGGCCCGACACGTGCACGCGCGCGCGGTTCTTGTCGTACACGTCGGCGCCGATCTTGGCGAGCGAGTTGATCACGCGCGTGACCGCCTTCTCGTTGCCAGGCACCGGCGTGGCCGACACGATCACCGTGTCGCCCTCGTCGATCTCGATGGTGCGGTGCTCGCCGTTCGAGATGCGCGCCAGCGCCGAAAGGGGCTCGCCCTGCGACCCTGTGCACATGATGACCACCTGCTCGGGCGGGATGCCCTTGAGGTCGTAGGCGTCGATGAGGTCGGAGTCGTCGATGTCCAGGTAGCCCAAGCGCCGCGCGATGTCGGTGTTCTGGATCATGGAGCGGCCCGTGACCACCACCTTGCGGCCGTTGGCGATGGCCGCGTCGCAGATCTGCTGCATGCGGTGGATGTGGCTTGCGAACGACGCGATGATGACGCGGCCCTTGGCCTGCGCGATGATCTTGGAAAGCTCCACGCCCACCGTGGCCTCGCTCGGCGTGAAGTTGGCGTTCTGCGCGTTGGTCGAGTCGCTCATGAGCAGGTCGACGCCGATCTCGCTGAACTTGGCGAGTGCGCCGAAGTCGGTGGTCACGCCGTCGATGGGCGTCTGGTCCAGCTTGAAGTCGCCCGTGTGCAGCACGTTTCCGGCCGGACTCTGGAAGAACACGCCCACCGCGCCCGGGATGGAATGGTTCACGGCGAAGAACTCGGCCGTGAAGCACCCGAGCTTCACCTGGTCGCCCGGCTTGATCTCCACCAGCTTGGCGTTCTTGATGCGGTGCTCGGCCAGCTTGCCCTCGATGAGGCCGAGCGTGAGCTTGGTCGCGTAGATGGGCACCTGGCGGTCGAGGTCCTTCAGCAGGTACGGCAGCGTGCCCGTGTGGTCCTCATGCCCATGCGTGATGACGATGCCGCGCAGCTTGTCGGCGTTTTCCAGCACGTAGGTGTAGTCGGGCAGGATGAGGTCGACGCCCGGATGGTTGTCGTCGGGGAACATGAGCCCAGCGTCGTCCAGGATCATGTCGCCCTTGCATTCGAAGACGGTCATGTTCTTGCCGATGGCGTCGAGGCCGCCCAGAGGGATGATCTTCAGCGTGGCGGAAGGGTCCTTCTTCGGCGAGGCGAAGTCGCGCCGGGCGTTCTGCTGGCCGCCGCCTTCGCGGCGCGGCGCCTTGCCTTCCTTGGTGAGTTTCGGGCGCTCGCGCTCCAGCTTCACGTGCTTGTAGGACTGCGTCCGCTTGTCCGCACGGTCCGACCGCGCCGCCTCGCCCGCGCGAGGAGCGCGGCCGTTGTTCTGTTTTTCCATTCTTTTCCTTTGCGTCACGTGCATGGGCGCGCCGGCTCAGGCCCCCCGTAAGGGCGTCCTTCGCCTGCACGGTGGCCACCGCTTCGCGGGGCCTTCCTGCAGGCTGCCTGTCCGTCGCCGCCCACGCGGCTTTTCCTTTCGCAAGCGGCGGGCGCAACAGCGCCCGCCGCGCTCTTCCTTCTTCGGTTCCGCACGGCCGCGAAGGCGGTCGCACGGGCTTTCCCGCAGCAGGTCCCGGCCGTCAGGCCAGGACGCCGACCTCGCGCATGGTCTGCGCAAGACGGGCCGACTGCTCCGGCGTCGCATCCACCAGCGGCAGGCGCACGCCTCCCACCGGGAACCCCAGCAGTTTGAGGGCTTCCTTCACCAGGATGGGGTTCGAAGTCTCGAACAGCCCTTTCATGAGCGGCATGAGCCTCTCGTTGGCGGTTGCGGCAGCCTCCCACTCGCCCGCCGCGCACAAATCCACGATCTCCTTCATGCGCGCCGGCGCCACGTTGCCGATGGTGGACACGACGCCCACGCCGCCGAGCTTCATGATGTCGTAGGTGGCCGCGTCGTCGCCCGAATACACCACGAACCCTTCCGGAGCGCCGTCTACGATGGCCTTGATCTGATCCATCTTGCCGGAAGCCTCCTTGACGGCCACGATGTTGCGGCAGTCGCGCGCCAGGCGCAGCGTGGTTTCCGCCTCCATGTTCACCACGCAGCGGCCGGGGATGTTGTACAGCACGATGGGCAGCTCCACCGCTTCCGCGATGGTGCGGAAGTGCTGGTAGAGGCCTTCCTGCGGCGGCTTGCTGTAGTACGGGACCACGCACATGAACCCGTCCACGCCCAGCTTCTCCACGTCGCGGGCGAAGTCCGCCGTGTCGGCCGTGCAGTTGTCGCCCACGTTGGCGATGACGGGCGCGCGGTCGCCCACGGCCTCCACCACGGCGGCGAACAGCTTCATCTTCTGGGGGTAGAACACGGTGGGGCTCTCGCCCGTCGTGCCGCTTATGATGAGCGCGTCGCTGCCGCCGTCCACCAGGCGCACGGCCAGTTCCTGCGTGCGATCCAGGTCAAGCTCCCGATCCTGGTCGAACGGCGTCACCATGGCCGGAATCATGCGTCCGAAACGGGGTTCTTGCGACATGGGCGTGCCTCCTTGTGCGGTCGTGCTGCGATAAGACCTTGCTGCTCGTTGTTCGTCTGCCATTATGACACGGGCGCGAGCCTCATGCCATGAAGTTCTCCAAACCTACAATCAGGCCTTCTTCCGCGCCGACGCTGCGGATGCCCAGAAGCACGCCAGGCATATAGGAGGCGCGGTCCCAGCTGTCGTGGCGGATGGAGAGCGTCTGGCCCAGAGACCCGAACACGACCTCCTGGCTGGCCACGTAGCCCATCGAGCGCACGGAGTGCACCGGGACGCCGTCCACGAGCGCGCCGCGCGCGCCTTCGGCCCCAGGGATCTCGGTCTCGCGCCCGGGTGCCTCGCTCGCGCGGTGGCCGCGCGCCTCGGCGATGATCTGGGCCGTGCGCACCGCGGTGCCGGAAGGGGCGTCCAGCTTGCGCGCGTGATGGAATTCGAGCACCTCGGCCTCGGGGAAATACGGGGCGGCCGCCTTCGCGAACTGCATCATGAGCACGGCACCCGTCGTGAAGTTGGGTGCGTAGAACAGGCATGTGCCCGCGGGCGCGATCGCCGCCAGCTCGTCCAGGGTCTCGTTGGAAAGGCCCGTCGTTCCCACCACGCAGTCCACGCCGGCCGGCAGGGCCGCACGCAGGTTGGCCTCCACCACGGCGGGTTGCGTGAAGTCCACGAGGACGTCGAAGCCCGCGCCTGCAAGCGCTTCGGGCACGGAGGCGAACACGGGCACGTCCCCGCCCCCTTCTCCCTGCGGGTCTACGCCGCAGACGAGCTCCAGGTCCTCCGCCGCGCGCACTGCGTCGGAGACCGCCGTGCCCATGCGCCCCGCGCATCCCGCAACCGCCACCTTGATCATGGGCTTCCTTCCTTTCGATCCGTCTTTCCGTCATCCTACCACGCAGGCCCGCGCCTCCGCCCAGACGTTGCCTCAGCGGCATCGGCGACGCAGCCAAGCGGCAGGGCGATGGACAGGGGGAGGGAGCGTCTCGCGGCCGCCTGCTGTGGGCATCCGCCCGGGTTTTTGCCTGCCATCGGGCGCAAGGAGACGAACTCCGGCGGCTCGCACCGGCCGACTGGCCGCTGGCGGCTTCTCGAACGCCGAAAGGCGGAGGGCCGCTTGCGCGGCCCTCCGTGACGGTTCCTAGCCTTCGTGGCGGCGGCGCGGGGTGCGGCCGGCGTTGCCGCCGCCGTTCCCGTTGCTGCTGCGGCTGCCGCGGCCCGGACGGTTGTCGTGGTCGTCGCGGCGCGGGCGGTCGGAGCGCTCGCTGCGGGCAGGCGCGGACCCTTCGGGGGCGTCCGGCTTGTCCAAGCGGTCGAGCGAGATCTTGCCCGAGTTCGGGTCGACCTCGAGCACCTTCACCTTCACGACGTCGCCCAAGGCCAGCACGTCCTCCACCTTGCCCACACGGCCGTTCGCCACGCGGCTGATGTGGAGCAGGCCGTCCTTGCCGGGCGTGAGCTTCACGAACGCGCCGAAGTCCTTGATGCCCACGACCTCGCCGTCGAACTCCTCGCCCACTTCGGGCTCTTTCACGATGCCCAGGATCATGGCCTTGGCGGCCTCGCCGGCAGGGCCTTCCACGGCGGCGATGTGGATGGTGCCGTCTTCCTGGATGTCGATGGACGCGCCCGTCTCGTCCTGGATGCCGCGGACCACCTTGCCGCCGGACCCGATGACGTCGCGGATCTTGTCCACGGGGATGTGAATGGTCTCGATGCGCGGGGCGGTGTCGCGCAGCTGCTCGCGCGGCGCGGCGATGGTCTGGAGCATGGCGTCCAGGATGAACGCTCGCCCTTCGCGGGCCTGCTTGAGCGCGCGGGCCAGGATGTCCACCGAAAGGCCCTTCGCCTTGTTGTCCATCTGCAGGGCCGTGATGCCCTTCTCCGTGCCGCACACCTTGAAGTCCATGTCGCCCAGGAAGTCCTCCAGGCCCTGGATGTCGGAGAGGATGACCACGTCGTCGCCCTCCTTGATGAGGCCCATGGCAATACCGGACACGGGCGCCTTGATAGGCACGCCGGCATCCATGAGCGCAAGCGTGGAGCCGCAGGTGGAGGCCATGGACGACGAACCGTTGGATTCCAGCACCTCGGACACCACGCGGATGGCGTAGGGGAAGTCGTCCTCGCTGGGGATCACCGGCAGAAGCGCGCGTTCCGCAAGCGCCCCGTGGCCGATCTCGCGGCGCTTCGGAGCGCCCATGCGGCCGGCCTCTCCCGTGCAGTACGGCGGGAAGTTGTACTGGTGCATGTAGCGCTTGCCCTCGGCCGGGTCGATGGTGTCGAGGCGCTGCCATTCGTTCAGCATGCCGAGCGTCACCACGGAAAGCACCTGGGTCTGGCCGCGCTGGAACAGGCCCGAGCCGTGCACGCGGGGCAGGTAGCCCGGCACGATGTGCAGCGGGCGGATCTCGTCGGCCGCACGGCCGTCGGCACGCTCGCCGGTGGCGATGACCATGGCGCGCATGGCCTTCTTCTCGAGCGCCTTGCAGGCGGCGGCGATGTCGCTGCCCCAGGCGGCGCGTTCCTCGTCGGAGAACTGGGTTTCCTTGATCTCGGCCTTCAGGTCCTCCACCTTGCCCATGCGGGCGAGCTTGTCGGCGTCTTTCAAGGCGGCCGACATGCGGTCGAAGAAGGGCTCCACGCGCTCGGCGATGCAGGGGTCGGCGGAGCGGATGGTGTACTCCAGCGGCTCGGGGTTCACCTTGGCCAGAAACGCCGCCTGCTTCTCGCAGAACGCGGCGATGGCCTCCTGGCCGAAGGTCATGGCGGCCAGCATGTCCTCTTCGGAGATCTCGTCGGCGCCCGCCTCCACCATGGAGATGTAGTCGGCCGTGCCGGCGATGGTGAGCTCCAGGTCGGAATGCGCGGACTCCTCGAACGTCGGGTTCACGATGAACTCGCCCGTCTCCACGTCGCGTCCGATGCGCACGCACGCGGCCGGGCCGTCGAAGGGCGCGCCGCCCGCGAGCAGCGCCGCGGAGGCGCCGGCCACGCAGATGGTGTCGGGCGGGTTCACGCTGTCAACCACGAGCGTGGTGGCGACGATGTGCACTTCCTGCTTGAACCCGTCCGGGAAGCCCGGGCGGATGGGGCGGTCGATCATGCGCGCCGTGAGCGTGCCCTTGTCGGAAGGACGCGCCTCGCGCTTCAGGTAGCCGCCGGGGATGCGTCCCACGGCGTACATCTTCTCGATGAAGTCCACCGTGAGCGGGAAGAAGTCGTAGTCGCGCTCCTGCTTCGACACCACGGCCGTGACGAGCACGGTCGTTTCTCCCTGCGTGACGAGCACGGCGCCCGTCGCCTGCTTGGCCAGTTCGCCCGTCTCCAGGCGGTACTGCTTGCCGTACAGTTCGAAGGATTCGACGATCTTTTCCATACTGCTTCTTTCTTTCTCTTCGCCTTGGCCGCCCTAGTGCGGACAAGCTTCTTCGGCGGCGCGGTACTTACCGTTCCCATGCCGCCGCGAGCGGGCACGCCCTTGCATGCCCGACCGCCCTGTGCAACGGAGGGGGCCTCGTGCCCCCGCTTTGCCTTGATCGCGGGCGCAGCGCTTCTTTGCGGAAGGGCTGCACGCCGGGGCTTTTCGCCCCTCTCTAACACAAGGCCCGCATCATGCGGGCCTGTGCCTTGTCGCTTAGATGTTGTCGCGGATGCCGAGCTTCTTGATGAGCGTGCGGTATTCGTTGATGTCGCGGTTCTTGATGTACTTCAGAAGGCCGCGGCGCTTGCCGATGAGCATCATGAGCCCGCGCTGCGTGTGCTTGTCCTTCTTGTGCACCTTCAGGTGCTCGGTCAGGTTGCGGATGCGCTCCGTCAGGATGGCCACCTGCACTTCGGCGCTGCCCGAATCGTTCGCGTCCTTGCCGAACTCGGCCATGAGTTCCGCGGTGCGCTCCTTGCTGATGCTCAGCTTCTCTGCCATGGTTCCACCTTTCCCCGGCGCTCCCGCGCCGCCTTCCGCCGCCTTCCGTCCTCACCGGACGGACGCGCGCTCTCCTTGCTCCCCTCTGGGTGGGCATGCGGTGAACATGCGGACCAAGCGGGAAGTGCCTGCGTTTTCGCAGCCCGCCTATTGTAGGCGAAGCCGCAGGCCGGGGCAAGCGCGCCCCCGCTCCCCCACAGCTTGCCCACAAAGCCGGCGAGCGGGTCGGCTGCAGGCGGGCAAGCGCCCTCGGGCAACGGACGAGGAAACCGAAGCAGGCGCTTCCCCTGTCCTCCTTGCCGCCTTTGCCATGCCGCCCAGGCGTCCCGCTCTTAAGAATTCCTTAATTGTAGCGCGCGTCGCGGGCGCGGCGGACGGCGGCCTGCTACCATGGCCTGAGACGGATTGAGTGGAAGGAAGGATGCAGGGTGGTTGACGCGAAGCGCGTGTGCGTGTGCGACGACGAGGCGGCCATCGCCGATCTGGTGGGGCAGCTGCTGCGCGAGAACGGCTTCGAGGCGCACGTGTGCTACACGGCCCCCGACGCCCTGGCGGCCCACGCCGAGCATCCCTTCGACCTCGTCATCCTCGACATCATGATGCCCGGCATGGACGGGTTCTCCTGCTGCCGCGAGCTGCGGCGGCAAAGCGCCGTGCCCATCATCTTCCTGACCGCCAAGGACGAGGAGATCGACAAGGTGGTCGGCTTCGAGCTGGGCGCCGACGACTACGTGGTGAAGCCCTTCAAGCCGCGCGAACTCATGGCGCGGGTCAAGGCGCGCATCCGCCGCGCCTCGCAGCCGGCGTGCGCATCTTCCGTTATGGAGGCGCGCGACATCGCCGTGGACGAGGCGTCGTTCACGGCGATGCTCCATGGCGAGCCGCTGACCCTCACGCCCAAGGAGTTCGCCATCCTCGCCTGCCTCGTGCGCCACGCCGGGCAGCCCTTGCCATCGAAGGACCTGTTCGAGACCGTATGGAACGAAGAGGCGAACGCACAGAGCGCGAACACCGTCATGGTGCACGTGCGGCATCTGCGCAAGAAGCTGGCATGCGTGGACTCGTCCCAGGAGTTCATCGAAACCGTGTGGGGCGTCGGCTACCGCATCGGCTGACGCGCCGCGCGGGCGCAGGCTCAAGACCAAGGAGGCTTTCATGACGACGAACGGACCGACGTCAGGACCTATGCCGCCGACGGCCCAGCCGGCCCAGCCGGCCGCCTTCGGCTCCCCCTCGCAGCGCAAGGACGGGTGTGCGGACGGCTTCGCCCTCTCGTCGCGCGCCACGGCGACCCGTTCCCGCCTGGCGGGCACGGTGTTTCGGCGCACCGTGCTCCAGCTGGCGCTTTTCGCCGGGTCCTTCGCTCTCCTGCTGGGCGTGTTCCTGCTGTTCTTCACGCAGATCGTCGGCAACGCCCTCTACGCGCTCTCCGGCTACGACTGGTCGGCGTACAGCGTGCTTCTGGCCCTGTTCTGGCCGCTCGTGATCGCGTGCTTCGTCGCAGGCGTGCTGCTCATCGTGCGTGCCGGCATCCATCGCGCGTTCGGTTACTACGGGCTTCTGCTCGATTCGGTCGAGCAGGTGCTGTCGAAGCAGGAAGGCCCCGTGGTGCTGCCGCCCGAACTGGCCGAGACGTCGGCGGCCCTGAACGCCATCAAGCTGGAGAACGAGCGCAGCGAACGGGCCGCGCACGCTGCCGAACAGCGCAAGAACGAGCTGGTGGTGTACCTGGCACACGACATCAAGACGCCGCTCACGTCCATCGTGGGCTACCTCACGCTGCTCGACGAGTCTCCCGACCTGCCGGTGGAGACGCGCGCCCGCTATGCGCACATCACGCTGGAGAAGGCGTACCGCCTAGAAGAGCTGCTCGACGAGTTCTTCGAGATCACGCGCTACAACCTTTCCTCCATCCCCCTCGAGCGGTCCCGCTTCGACGCAGCGCTGTTCTGCCGCCAGGTCATCGAGGAGTTCTATCCGGTGGCGGAGGCGCGCGGGCTGGAGCTGGCCTTCGAAGGCCCCGACGAGCTGGCGGTGCTCGCCGACGCGAAGCGCATGTCGCGCGTGGTCAACAACGTGCTGAAGAACGCCGTGGCCTATGCCGACCCGGACACGCGCGTGGTCCTGCGCACGTCCGTGGTGCCGTCCGCCGACGGGACGCCATGGTGGGAGGTCACCGTCACGGACACCGGCCGAGAGGTGAGCCCCCATCACCTGGAGCACATCTTCGAACGGTTCTACCGCGCCGACGACGCGCGCACGGCCGAGGAAGGGGGCGCCGGGCTCGGCCTGGCCATCGCCCGCGAGATCGCGCGCGCCCACGGCGGCGACATCTACGCCGCCAGCGCGCAGGGCGTCACGTCGTTCACCGTGTGGATCCCTCAGGGCCCTGCCACGCCGGCGGCGGGCTGACCCGCCCTGCGGCCGCGCGCGCCGAAGGCCACTGCCGGGCCGCCTTGTGGAGCCCGCCGTGCCGTGCGGGAAGGCCCCGCCGCAGACGCTGCAGGGCGCCCTAGACGCCTTGCGCGCCCTGGGCCTCGCGGAGGGCGTGGACCAGCTGGTCGGCGCACGAGGTGGAGCGGCGGCCGCACGTGTTGCCTTCCAGCTGCTCGGCCACCTGGTCGACGGTCATGCCCTGGATGAGTTTGGAGATGGCCTTGAGGTTGCCGTCGCAGCCGCCCACGAAGTCCACGTGGGACACCGTGTCGCCGTCGAGCTCCACGTGGATGGCGCGCGAGCAGACGCCGTGCGGGGTGTAGGTATGCATGTCTTTCTCCTTCGTCTCTCGTCGGACGGCCGCAGCCGCCGCCGTGTTCATGTTCAAAGTCGCTTGGAAGCCCTTGCACGACGGCCCTCAGGCCGGCCCTTCGCCGTACAGGCCGCACGAGAACAGGAAATTCAGCGACTTCAGGCTGGCCCCCACGTGCTCGCGCACCCACTCCTGGCAGAACCGCAGGACCGAGAACGCGGAATCGAGCCCCATGCCGCTCTCCACGACCTCGGCGAAGGTCGCTCCCAGAAGGAAGCGCATCCAGGCCACCGTGGACGCCGGCACGAAGGTCGCGTCGACCTGCGTGCGGCACGCCGCGCACACCACGCCCCCTTCGCGGAAGGACACGTACACGTCGCCCGCCACGTCTGCCGACGCGACCGGCCCGCCGCATGCCGCGCAGGAGTCCAGGCTGGGGCGCAGCCCCGAAAAGGCAAGGGTCTTCAGCAGGTGCGCCGCGCATACGGAGGGAACCTGGCACGCGTCGAGCCCGCCCATGCAGGCGAACGCGGCCCGGGTGCAGGCGAAGAGCTTCGGGCTTTCCAGGCCGTCCTGCGTCACGCGGTCGAGCAGCTCGGCCATGGGCGCCGCTGCGGCCGCATGCTCCAGGTCGAGGCGCACGCGCTCGTTGCTTTCCAGAAGGCGCGCCTCGCACACGACGTCGAGGGAGCGCCCCTTGGAGCACAGCACGTCCACCACGGAATACAGCTCCAGGCGGGCGGAGAACGCGTTCGCCGGCTTGCGGGCGCCCTTAGCCACGGCGCGCATCTGCGAGCCGTCCTCGGCAAGGAGCGTCAGCACCAGGTCGGTCTCCCCCAGCTTCGTCTTGCGCAGCACCAGGGCGCGGGCCGTGTACGTGGGCGAAGCCACGGCGGCGCGTCAGGCCTTCTCGACGCTCGGCGAGGCGGACGCGATCCCGTTCTGGTCGTTCCACGTGATGGTGCCGGACACGGTCTTCCAGTCGCCATAGAGCGTCTGCGTGCCGAAGAACAGGTAGTCCTTGGTCTCCACGACGCGCGCGGAAACGGAATAGCTGGTGGTGCCGTCGCCGGCGTACTCCACGTCCAGCGTGTCGGGATCCACCTCGTAGGTCACGCCGTCGATGGCGAACTGGCCTGACGACTGGAAGAAGGTATGCGTCGCGCTCACGAGCTCCTTGGCTCGCGATTTCGCCAGGTTGACCGTCACGGCGGACCCCGAGGCCAGCTTGGTGCCGGCGACCGGGTCGGTTGACGCCACCAGCCCCTCCTCCATGTCCTCGGTGTACACCCAGCGGACGTCGGCGACGTAGCCGGCCTCGTCGGCGAGCGCCGCCTCGGCCTGTTCCTGGGTCTTGCCCAGCACGTCGGGCACCGTGAAGGGGGTCGCCACCTGCACGACGATGTGCGTGGACGCCTTCGCCTTCTCGCCGGCCGCCGGCTCGACCGAGAGCACCGTGCCCTCCGCCTCGTCCGACTTCACGGCCTGGTACTCCACGTTGGTGAATTCCTCGGCCTCGAACAGGGCGGCCGCTTCGTCCTTGGTCGCGCCCACCACCGAGGGCACCGTTCGCGCCACCGACACGTGGATGACCACCTCGGTGCCCGCCTCCTTGCGCGAGCCGGCCGACGGGTCGGTCAGCAGCACCTTGCCCTCCACGTCGTCGGACTTCACCTGCGTCCACCGCACGGCGAACCCTTTGCGCTCCAGTTCGTAGGTGGCGTCGGCCTGCGACTTGCCCACCACGTTCGGCACCGTGTGCCCGCCCCAGATCTCCATCTGGTACGTGACGGCGGCGCCGGCGGCTAGGGCCAGGACCAGCACGACCACGAGGGCAACGACGGTCTTCCTGCGCGAAGAGCGGCGCCTCTTCTCCTTCGGGTCGGGCGCGCGGAACTGCTTCTGGCGTCCCGAGCCTCCGCCTTCAACCGGTTCCATCTCCATGGTGTCGCCCGAGCGCCAAGCGGCGGCGGGCGGCTCGTATCCGGGATCCACCAAGCATTCGATGCCCGAGAGGTCGGCCGTGCGCCCGGCGTCCGAAGCCGGGCGGGGATCGACGCGAGGAACGGGAACCGTGAGGTCGGCCGGGGACGGCGCCGGGAAGACGGCGTCGATCCCGCCGGGCCCCTCCTCGGCGGGATCCCCGTCGTCGAGGGGCCGGAAGTCGAACGGGTTGCCGTCGTCGTCCACGT
This sequence comes from uncultured Gordonibacter sp., assembly GCA_904420575.1. GTDB lineage: Bacteria > Actinomycetota > Coriobacteriia > Coriobacteriales > Eggerthellaceae > CAJFUR01. Next base: position 14,609 of record CAJFVW010000006.1, on the reverse strand, counting down.
TCACGCCCGCCACGGCGATGGCCGGCACGCGCGCGGGGTCGAGCGGGCCGGAAACATGCGCGTCCGTCGTGCGCCCCGCAGGCTCGCCTGCCATCGGGCCCGCCGCTTCCTCGGCGGCGGATGGCGCTTCAGCGGCTCCGCCCGCCGCGCCGCCGTCCATCGTCGGGCACGCCGCCTGCGCACCGCCGCGCGCGGCGGCCGCCTCAGGCGACGCGGACGCACGGCCTTCCTGCACGGGAAACGCGGTCGCCGGCGGCTCTTGGGCGGCGCGCGGCGCGTCCGCCTGCGCGGAAGCGCTCGCGTCGAGCGCGTCCGGGCAAAGGGACCCGCCCCGGGGCTCGGCCGGCGCCGCCGAGGCGCCGGAAGCAACGGCGGCCACGACGTCGTCGCCCGAAGCGGCTGCCGCGACCTCGGCGATGCGCCCGGAAAGAGGGAAGCCGCATTCGTTGCAGTACTTCGCCCCGTCTTTGTTTTCGGAATGGCAGTTTGGACAGTTCATGCAGACAACTCTCTCGCGTGGTCGTACCCCGTCCATTGTAGCGGAAAAGCGGCCGGTTCAAGCCGTTCGTCGGGCACTACGCCATTTCCACAACAATGCGCGCGCGGCGAGTGGCGGTACATTGCCCCGTCCCCATGCGCCGCGTGCGGCGACCAAGCGCTCGTCCTCCCGAATAACGACCTTTTCGGGCGGCAGCAAGGCCGGGGGAAGGCCAGGAAGCCGGCGGGCGGCAGGGGAGCCTTACGCGCCTTCGCCGTAGCCGAAGCGGCGGATTTGGTTCGCGTCGCGCCGCCAGTTCTTCTTCACCTTGACGGACAGGTCCAAGAACACCCGCGTCCCCAGAAGCTGTTCCAAGTCGGCGCGCGCGTCGATGCCGATCTGCTTGATGGCCGCGCCCTTCTTGCCGATGATGATGCCCTTCTGGCTTTCGCGCTCCACGTAGACGACGGCGTAGATGCGGGCGAGGTCCTTCTTCTTGTCGTATTCCATCTCCTCCACGCGCACCCCGATGGCGTGCGGCACCTCGTCGTGGAACGTCCGCAGGATCTTCTCGCGCACGAACTCCGCCACGATCACTTCCAGCGGCTGGTCCGTCTCCATGTCGGGCGGGAACCAGGCCGGCCCTTCTGGCAGCAGGTAGGCCGCCTCCTCCACGAACGCCTCCACGTTCTTGCCGGTCTCGGCCGAAAGCGCCACCATGGCGTCCCACGGGCCCAGCCGCTCCGCCGCCTCCCGCTGCGCCGACAGCTGGGCGGCGTTCACCAGGTCGGTCTTGGAAAGCACGCAGATCTTCTTCGCGCGCGAGCGCGCGATCTGCGCGACCACCCATTCGTCGCCGCGGCCGATGGGCTTGGACGAGTCCGCCACGAAGGCCACCACGTCCACGTCCTCGAGGGCCTTGCATGCCGAGACGTTCAGCTCCTCGCCCAGGGCGTCGTGAGGCTTGTGCAGTCCCGGCGTGTCCACGATGATCATCTGGAAGCCGGGGCGCGTGAGGACGGCGCGGAACCGGTGCCGCGTGGTCTGCACCGTGTTGGAGGTGATGGCGATCTTCTTGCCCATGATGGCGTTCAGAAGCGTCGACTTGCCCGCGTTCGGGCGGCCGACGAGCGTGACGAAGCCCGACCGGAAACCTTCTTCCCGGGACGTGCCGCCTTCTTCCTGGTTCTGTTGCATGTCTCGATTCCTTCCGGCGGGATCAGCCCGCCACCCAGGCGCAGAGGTGCGGCAGGAACACCGCGGCCGCCACGGCCAAAGCCGCGAGCGCGCACACGAGCACGGCCCCCGCCGCGCAGTCCTTCGCCCGCCGCGCCAGTTCCGAATATTCGGGCGACACCAGGTCGACCACTGATTCCAAGGCCGTGTTCAGGCATTCCGCCGCGAACACGAGGGCGATGCACAGGATCACCGCCGCCCAGGACGCGCCGTCGAGCCCCGCCGCCGCGCCGAGCGCGACGGCCACGGCAGCCACGGCCGCATGGATCTTCATGTTGCGCTGCGTGCGGAACGCGAACGCGAGCCCGCAGCCCGCGCACGCGAAGGCGCGCACGAGCGAGAACCGCGCGCCCGCATGCTTGTCGGCGTCGTTGCGGACGAATCCGCCGCCCGTGCAGGGCTCCGCCTCCTGCAGCCCGTCGTCGTTCGCCTGCGCTTCCTCGTTCACGTTCCCTTCCCTCTCCCCGCATGGCCGATGCACGCCGGCTGCGATGTGCCCATCGCAGCCGGCGCCGCGCCGCGGCCGCGGCGCGGCCTTATGCCTTTGCGGCCTTCGCGTCGCGCTTCGCCCACGCCTCCAGGATCTCGGCCTCGCGCTTCTCCATGACCTCTGCTTCGTCGTCCTCTATGTGGTCGTAACCGCACAGGTGCAGAAGGCCGTGGACCAGAAGCAGGCTGATCTCCTCCTCGAACGTGGTGCCGAACTCGCGCGTCTGGCGGGTGGCCACGTCGGGGGCTATCACCACGTCGCCCAGCTCGTAGACGGGATCTTCCGCCAGCGTCATGGCCGACAGGTCGTCGTCCACCCCGTCGCATTCGAAGGAGAGCACGTCGGTCGGCCCTTCCTTGTGGCGGTACTTCTCGTTGAGCTGCGCTATGGCCTCATCGGTCACGAAGCTCACCGAAACCTCGGTGTTGAAGGGCTTGTCTTCCCGCGCCAGCACGAAACGCGTGAGCTCCTCGAGCGGCAGCGGTTCGAGGTCTTCCCTGCGGTAGTCGTAGTTGATCTGGATGTCCATGTGGATCACGCCTTTCTGCCCGCTTCGTCGTAAGCGGCCACGATCGCGGCCACCAGCGTGTGGCGGACGACGTCTTTGCCGGTGAAGTCGCAAAACGCGATGTCGTCGATGCCTTCGAGGATGCGGCGCACGTCCTTGAGCCCCGACACGCCGCGCGGCAGGTCGAGCTGCGTCACGTCGCCCGTGACGACCATCTTCGACCCGAAGCCCAAACGCGTGAGGAACATCTTCATCTGCTCGGGCGTGGTGTTCTGCGCCTCGTCCAGTATGATGAAGCTGTCGTTCAGGGTGCGCCCGCGCATGAAGGCGAGCGGCGCGATCTCGATGACGCCGCCTTCGATGAGCTGCTGCGCGCGCTCCATGTCGGTCATGTCGAAGAGCGCGTCGTAGAGCGGCCGGATGTAGGGGTCCACCTTCTCGGTGAGCGTGCCGGGCAGAAAGCCCAGGCTCTCCCCCGCCTCCACCACGGGACGCGTGAGGATGATGCGCCCGACCTCCTTGCGCTTGAGCGCGGCCACGGCCATGGCCATGGCGAGGTAGGTCTTGCCGGTGCCGGCCGGGCCGATGCCGAACGTGACGGTGTGCGCGCGGATGGCGTCGACGTAGCGCTTCTGGCCGGCGGTCTTCGGACGGATGGCACGTCCGCGATACGTGAGCAGGATGTCTTCGCGCAGGGCGGTCGGCGAGAACTCGGCGCTGGTCAGAAGATCGATGGCGCGGCGCACGTAGTCCGGCGTGGGCTCCTCCCGCGCCTCGGCGACCTTGATGAGGTCGGAGAACAGGGCGGTGAGCGACTGCACTTCGGTGGGGTCGCCTTCGAGGACGATGGTGTCGCCACGCACGGTGATGCGCGCGGAGAACGCGTCCTGGACAAGGTGGAGCAGCTCGTCGGCCTGGCCCACGACGAGCGCCATGTTCACGCTCTCGGGCGCCGTCAAAGTGATTTGCGTCTGGTCTGTCATGCGGCCATTGTACCACGGGGCATGCCCAGCCGGTGCGATGTCACTGAACCGACAAGGGCCGACGCCGGCACGCGGCAGGCCCACGTCGCTCGCGGCCTGCAAGGGCGGCGGCGCCGGGCGGCGACATGCCCGACCGACGTGCTTCGGGCAGGCAGAGCCTCGGGCTTCGCCGTGGGCCGCCCGGCGCTCACGCGAGGGCGAACGCGTGGAACGCGATGGCCTGCCCGGCGACGGTCTCCACCGGCCAGGCGCGCGCCGACCGCTCGGCCGAGAAGGGGTCGTTGACCACCACCTGGCCGTCCGCGTCCAGGCCGACGGCCACGACGTAGTGGCCCGTTTCGGTGAAGTCGCCCGGGGCCATGTTCGCCACCACCACCTGGCCGGCGGAAAGCGCGGCGCGCAGGTTCTCGGCATTCGCGTAAAGCTCCGTGCAGGCCAGGCCCAAAGAGGGCGCCTGCTGCACCATGAACGCGGCGTCGGTGCCGCCCCCCTCCGTCACGAAGCCCCCTTCCTGTGCACGGAGGCCCATATCGTACGGCGTGAGGTCGCCTTTGCCCGTCAGGCCCTGGTACACCATGCAGAGCGCGGTCGGGCAGCATCCCGTGCTGGCGAACGCGGCCCCTCCGTACACGGTGTAGCCCCAGCGCTCGTCCCATTGGTAAAGATGTGGCACCTGGCCCGCCTCCGGCCCGTCGCCCGGCACGCCGGCTTCGGCGGGATAGCGCTCGGGAAACCCGCGCACGAACGGAACGGCCGCAGGCTCGGTCGCGGCGAGGGACAGCAGCTTGCGCTGCGTGGAGGCGCCGTCGGCGCCGAGTGCGTCGGGATGCGTCGCGATCCAACGCACGTCCTCGTCGGCCTCGGCTGCGGAAACCAGCCGCGACGCCAGGTCGGCGTCGCCCATGAGGGTGGCGAGCAAAGCCTGGTCGGGAACCGGTTCTGCAGGCGCGCCGCCTTGCTCAGCCGGCGAGGGCCCGAGCGATTCCGGAGGCTGGCCCTCCGTCTGGCCGGGAGCAGCGCACGCGGCAAGCGACAGCGACGCCGCCAGCAGGCAGGCCGCACAGGCGCCCCCCGCGCCCCTCTTTCGCCAAAGGCCCATGCTAAGGGAGCTCCGCTTCCAACACGACGGGGACCAGGGATCCCGGCAGCGCAGGGCGCGGCGCGCGGATTCGGTAGTGGCTTTCGGTCATGGCCACGCCGCCTTCCTCCACCAGCGCGAGCTCGGTGGTGCCCGCGCGGCGGGCGAAGTCGGCGGCGCGCAGCTCGTCGGAAAGCGCGCGCAGCGTGGCGGCGCGGGCGGCCTTCGCCTGGGCGGGAACCTGGTCCGAACGCGCGGCGGCCGGCGTGCCTGCACGCTTCGAATAGGGAAAGACGTGGATCTTGGCGAACCCGCAGCGGCGCGCCACGTCGAGCGTTTCTTCGAACTGGGCGCCGGTCTCGCCGGGAAAGCCGACGATGACGTCGGTGGAAAGCGACAGCGAGGGGCAGGCCGCGCGCAGGCGGTCCACCAGCGCCACGTAGTCGGCGCAGCGGTAGGGCCGCGCCATGGCGTGCAGCACGGCGTCGCTTCCCGCTTGCAGCGGCAGGTGCACCTGGCGGCACACGCGCCCTTCCGCCGTCGCCAGGACGTCCACGAGCGCATCGTCCACGTCGCGCGGCTCGATGCTGGAGATGCGGAAGCGGCACGGCGGCTCGCCCTGGCCATGCAGGCAGGCCGTCTCGTCGAGCAGGCGTTCCAGGAGGCCGGGCAGGCGCAGGGCGCCAGGTTCGCGGCGGCCGCCCTCGCAGTACGACCCCAGGTTGATGCCTGCGAGCACGATCTCGCGCACCCCGGCGCGCGCGTAGGCCACGCACTCGGCGACCACCTGGTCGGCCGGACGGCTGACCGCGCGCCCGCGCGCCACGTGGACGATGCAGTAGGTGCAGGCGTTGTCGCACCCGTCCTGCACCTTCACGCCCACACGCGTGGGAAAGCCCTCCCCCGTCCGCAGTAGAGCCCCTGCAGGCCACGCGTCGGGCGCGCACGCGGCCGGCGGCGTGGAAGGCGGGTCGGCGGCACCAGGCGCAGGCATGTGTTCGCTCGAAGGCGCGTCCGGCGCGCCCCCTTCCGCGAGAAGCGCCTCCAAGGCCTGCGCCAGGCCCGCCTTGGGAACCACGCGCACGCGGGCGTCCAAGGCCTCGTAGGCGGCGGCGTCGAGGGCTGCGGCGCAGCCCGTGACCACCACGCGGGCATGCCCGTTCGCGCGCAGGGCGCGCCGCACGGCCTTGCGGGTCTTCTTCTCGGCCTCGCCCGTGACGGTGCACGTGTTGACCACGACGAGGTCCGCCTCCGCTTCGGTCACGGCGCGCCCGCCGGCGGCCAGAAGCTGCGCGGCGGCCGCGTCGGACTCCACGCGGTTCACCTTGCATCCCAGATTGACCACGGCGAAGTTCATAGGGCGCACCTCCCGCGCGCCATGCGGCGCAGCTCGTGCAGGACGAGGGCGGGAGCCACGACGCCGGCGGTCTCGGTGCGCAGGATGGTGGGACCGAGCGTCACCAGCGACGCGCGGGGATTGCAGGCCAGAAGCGCCTCGACCTCGGCCGGGGCAAGCCCTCCTTCGGGCCCCACGACCACGGCGACGCGCGCGTCTTCGGGAGGCATGAGCAGATCGGCAAGCGCCGCGCCCAACGCCTCGTCCAGGTGCGCCGTGCCGGGCGCCTCCTCCCAGCACACGAGCACCGCCGTCGCGCCCGACAGCAACGCGCAGGCCTCGTCCAGACGCACCGGCGGGCACACTTCGGGTACCGCCGGCTGGCCCGACTGCATGGCGGCGCTCCTGGCGACGGCGAGCCACCGCTCCGTCCTGGCCGCTGCCTTCCGCTCGTCCAGCTTCACGACCGAACGCTCGCAGGCGAGCGGCACGAACGCGGCCACGCCCAGCTCCGTGGCATGGCGCACGACCGTCTCCATCTTGTCGCCCTTCGCCAGGCCTTGCACGAGCATCACCGAGGGCCGCAGGCCGTCGGCGTCCAGCCGGCACGCGACGCGCACGAGCGGCACGGCGTCGGCGAACGACACGACCTCGCATTCGAAGTAGTCCTGCGCCGCATCGACCACCGCCACGTGCTCCCCCGGCGCAAGCCGGAGCGCGCGGGCGTGCTTCGCGTCGTCCGGGGAAAGGCGCAACGGGAACGCCTCCGTCCCCTCGGAGGCGATCACCTGGTTCTCGAGATAGAAGTGCGGCAGGGACATGGTTCTCCGAATCTCGTGAAGGTCGTTTGGAACCTCACAGGTTGGCGCAGTCGGTCAGCGAGGGGCGCCCGGGCCCCCCGAATTGCCGTGAAAGCCCGACGGAGCGTGCTTCTGCACGCGAGGAGGGCTTGGAGCGGCAAGGCGGCGCGCCCGGGCGGCGCGCAGCGTCGGCATGTCCCGCCGGCCGCCAGGCCGGCGGGACCCCTCTAGTTGAAGGCGTCGCGGAGCTTCTGCAGGGGCGTGCGCGCGTCGGACACGTCCTCGCCCATGTCCTCGGCCAGCTGCTCCAAAAGCTCGCGCTGCTTCTTCGTCACCTTCTTGGGCACCACGACGTTCACGTGCACGAACATGTCGCCGCGGCTTTCGCTGCGGAACTTCGGCATGCCGAAGCCGCGCACGCGCACCACCTGCTCGTTCTGGCAGCCCTCGGGGATGCGCACCTGCACCTTCTCGTCCTCGAAGATGCCGTCGATCTCGATCTCGGCGCCCAGCGTCGCCTGCACGATGGACACGTTCGCGCGCGCATGCAGGTTGTCGCCGTCGCGCTCGAAGAACTCGTGGGGTTGGATGCGCACGGTCACGATGAGGTCGCCCGCCGGGGCGCCCTGCATGCCCGCCTCGCCAAAGCCCGAAAGGCGCAGCTGCTGCGAGTCGCGGATGCCCACGGGCACCTCGACCGACACGCGCTGGCGGTCGGGCACGCGGCCCTGGCCTTCGCATTCGGGGCAGGGGTTCTCGATGGACGTCCCCGTGCCGCCGCAGGTCTTGCACGTGGTGGCCGACTGCATGTCGCCCAAGAACGTGTGCTGGATGGTGACCACGCGGCCCTTGCCGCCGCAGTCGGGACACGTCACCTCGCGGCCCCCTTCGCCCAGGCCCGTCCCGTCGCAGTCGGGGCACGGAGCCAGGCGGTCGTACACGATCTCCTTCTTCGCGCCTGCCGCCACTTCTTCCAGCGTGAGGCGCAGGCCCACGCCCATGTCGCGGCCTTCGCGGCGCTGCGCCCGCCCGCCGGCGGCGCCGCCGAAGAACGAGCTGAAGATGTCGCCCATGCCGAAGCCGCCGCCGAACAGGTCCTCGAAGTCCACGTAGCCGCCGCCTCCGTAGGGGCTGCCGCCGCCCGCCGCGCCCGGGATGGTGCCGAACCGGTCGTACGCGCTGCGCTTCTGCGGGTCGGACAGGACGTCGTACGCCTCGTTCAGCTCCTTGAACTGGTCCTCGGCGTCGGATGCCTTGTTCACGTCCGGATGCAGCTCGCGCGCGCGGCGGCGGAACGCCTTCTTGATCTCGTCGTCCGTCGCGTTCTTCGAGACGCCGAGCACCTCGTACAGATCCTTGGCCATGTGCCTGTGTCGCCTTTCTTCCTACCTGCCGGCCCGACGGCGTGCGCCGGGCCGCGTCCCCTATATGTCTTCGAGGGCCGCGCTTGCCGCGCGGACCGCCTGGATGACCTTCGAATAGTCCATGCGCGTCGGGCCGATGACCGCCACGACGCCCGCCGCGTCCCCGCGCCCGTAGCGGCTGGCCACCACCGAGACGCCCGAAAGCGCCGCGGCCTTGTTCTCGCTGCCGATGCGCACGCTGGGCCCGCCGTCGTGCAGCGCCGCGTCGTCGAGCACGTGCAGGAGCACCGTGTCGTCTTCCAGCACCTGCATGACCGGCAGAAGCGCGTCGGCATGGCTGAATTCGGGCTTGGTCAGAAGCGAGCTCATGCCCAGCCGGTGCGCGCGGCCCAGCTCGCTTTCCTGCAGGCAGGACAGGACCTCGTCCAGCACCAGCCGCACGAGCGGGTCGCGGAACGCCTCGGCCATGCCGCGTCCCAGACCGCTTTCCACTTCCTGCAGCGTCTTGCCCGTGAACACGTCGCCCACGAACTTCTGCACCCGCGCCAGCTCGTCGGGGCCCACTTCGGCGTCGAAGTCCATCTGGCGGTTGAACACCTGCCCGTCCTCGGTCACCAGCACGACGAGCGCGCGGTACGAGGACAGCGATATGAGGGATATCTGCTTGATGCGCAGCGTGAGCACCGAAGGCGCCAGCACGATGGACAGGCAGTCGGTCAGGCGCGCGAGCGCGGCCGACGTCCGTTCCAGAAGCGCGTCGAGCTCGGTGGCGCTGCGGCGCAGCTCCTCGACCACGGCGCCATAGCGCGCCTCGTCGGGCGCCAGGCCCGAAACCAGCAGGTTGTCGACGAAGGCACGGTAGCCGGCGTCGGTGGGGATGCGCCCTGCCGACGTGTGCGGCTGCGCGATGTAGCCGCCGTCCTCCAGCACCGAAAGCTCGTTGCGCACCGTCGCCGGGCTCACGCCCAGCTGGTAGCGCTCCGTCAACGTGCGCGATCCCACGGGCAGGGCGCGCGCGACGTACTCCTCTATGAGGGCCGCCAACACCCGTTGTCGTCTGTCGGAAAGCACGCCTCTCACCTTCTCCGTCTGCCCGCCTGATCGCCTTGCCTGGGTGAGCGACGTTGCCGCCGACCCCGTTCGCGGCCGCCCGAACATGTCGCTGCCGCAGGCTGCGCTCCCGCGCGTTCGCGGCTCGGCCCCCTTTTTCGATGGGCATGCGAAAGCCGCGCCACATCGCCGGGCGCCATTGAGGCATTTTAGCAGCCTCGAACCGAGAGTGCTAAAGAAATGCAGGGATTCCTACGCAAGCATCACAAAGTAGGAACGAATTCCCCGGCAGGCGGCAGCGCGCCGCGGAAGGGCGCCGGGGCGCGGCGGCACGGCAGGGCGCTCAGGCGGCTCGCCGAGCGCGCCTGCGCCCATGCGGGCGGCGCGCGCCGATTTGCGCCGGTGCGCCTTGAAGCTGCAGGCGCGGCGGGTCCCCTACGCGTGCCGCGGCCCCCTGTTGTGGTGGCCGAGGCGAGGGCCGCGCCCTTCCACCTGCCCGCCGGGCGCGCTACCACAAGGCCTACCTCACGAATACCTAACGGATGAAAACTATCATCCGGGCTTACCCTTGACGTGAAGATCGCCTCCGATGATACGCTTCGCTGCGTTGTTCTGGCCGCGGCCTTCCCGGCACGGCCATCGACGAGAGGCCCCCTGGCCGAAAAGGCTGGGGCTGCAAGCTAGAGAGAAGAAGGAGAATAGGGATGGAAATGAACCGTCGTCAGTTCTGCGCCCTGGGCACCGCGGGCGCCTTGGCCGCAATCGCCGGAGGCGTGAGCCTGGGCTGCTCTTCCGAAGGAGCTTCCAAGGACGCCCCCGCCGCCGCGGCCGCCATGGCCATAGGCGACGCCGACGTGAACTTCAGCCAGGAAGTGGACGTGCTCATCGTGGGCGCGGGCATCTCGGGCATGCTCGCGTCCATCGACCCGGCAGCCGCAGGCAAGAAGGTGCTCATCGTGGAGCAGAACTCCACGTTCGGCGGCGACGCCATCTACTCGGCGGCCTGCCAGATGTGCACCACGGCCGAGCTCACCAAGGAGGAGCGTCCCGAGAAGTACAGCAGCGCCGACCAGATCCGCGAGAAGTTCGCCCCCTACTACGAGGGCAACGAGGCCGGCCTCGAGCGCACGGTGCTTCTGCAGACGTGGGGCGGCAAGTTCATCGACAAGATGCACTACGACTGGGGCTATGACTTCCAGCCGCTTCGCGAGAGCCCGTACCACCAGGCGTTCTTCCCCAAGAACGGCCTGTGCACCATGAAGGACGAGTTCGACCTCATGAACGAGAAGGTCACCGAGGCCGGCGCCGAGTACCTGTTCGAGACCACCTTCAAGACCCTCATCACCGACGAGAACGGCGCCATCGCGGGCGCGCGCTTCACCGCCAAGGACGGGTCGATCGTCGACATCAAGGCCAAGGCCGTCGCGCTGGCCGCCGGCGGCTACATCTCCAACCAGGAATGGATGATGAAGTACGCCCCGGAGTACGCCTTCATCGGCAACATCGTGGGAGGCCGCAAGGGCGACGGCATCGCCGCCGGCGTGGCCGCAGGCGGCACGCTGTCCGGCATGGGCCCGGTGAGCAACCTGAACCCGCGCTACGAGGCCGGCCACATGCTGGCCACGTTCTATCCGCTCATCGCGCTGCTGCCCAACGGCAAGCGCTTCTACTGCGAGACGGCCGTGCACAACGCCGCCACGGGCTGCCTTGCCGCCGGCTACAACGAGTGGTACAGCATCTGGGACAACACGGCGCAGAACGGCATCGATCAAGAGGTCATCGCCCACGCCGGCGACGCCGTGCAGACCGCGAACTCGCTCGAGGAACTGGCCGAAAAGATGGGCATGCACATCGAGACCGTGAAGGCCGCCTTCGAGAACTGGGACACCATCTGCGACAACCAGGAAGACCCCGAGTTCGGCAAGACGCTGTTCCTGCAGAAGCTGGAACCGCCGTACTACTTCATCCGCAACTATCCCGTGCGCTACAAGAGCCTGGGAGGCCTGACCGTGAGCGACCGCATGGAAGTGCTCGACGCCGACGGCAACCCCATCCCCGGCCTGTACGCCGCCGGCTGCACCGCCGGCACCGAGGACATCGTCCCCGCCGCCGGCTCCGGCCTGCTGTTGGGCACCACCCTCGCCGAAGACCTGGCGTAAGCACGTCCCGCCCGCCGCTCGGAAGCCCCCTCCCTCCGAGCGGCGGGCGGCAATCTTCCGCAAAATCACCGATTCCTGAATTTCAAAAGACGCGCTGGGGCGTTCGGCAACAGAGCTCTTATACCGCCCCGGCGTTGAGCAGGAGTTTTGCTGGTGCGCTCATGCTCTCTCCTTGAAGCGATGGCAGTCTACAGCCTGCAAATGTCAGGATTCGGCAAAAATATGGCGAAACTTACCCCAGTTCTTCTCCACGCGCCCTCGCCTCCGAACCTCGACCCCCGTGCCCACCCGTCTCCTTTCGCGGAAAGGCCCGCTTATTCGTAGCCCGCTGGCAGGCCAAGGCACCTCCGGAGCTTCAGCTTGCGTGCATGATGATCGGGGATGCGCATTTGCTTCCGCTTCCCTAAATGTCGGCGAAGGCCATCGGCGATCGCGTCCATGGCGACAAGGCTGTCGAGTTCGTCGTTGGTCACGCCGACGACGGTCCAGCCCATGGCAACGAGCGCGTTCGCCCTCCTTGAATCGCGGATGCGGCTGTTCTCGCCCTCGTGGTTTTCCTTGCTCTGGTACTCCACGTCGAGTTTCGCTTCCGGCCAGCACGCATCGCAGCGGAAGCTCTTCCTGTGCGAAATGGCCCACGCCGCGCCGTTCGCCGGCACTTCGTGATTCATGCTCGGGATGCCAAGCCCTTGGCCACCGTGCATCATCGGCAATCCCAGGATAAGCGCCAGCTTCGTTTCGCGCGGAGAGGCGGACCCATCGGCAAAATAAGGAAGGATGCGCGCCACCTTGCCTGCGCCGTCAAGCGAGGCGTTGCGCGACACGAAGTCTCGCAGCGCCTTCGTCGTGGTCAACGGCTCCACTTGGTAGGCGGGCTGCAAGGACGTGCGAGCCGTTCGGTACGAGCCGCACAGTTCCCATCCCAGTTCAAGAAGCGCGACGAGGCTCTTCTCCTGCGTCGCTGCCTGGACCAATGCCAGTTCAGGAGTGCTAACGAGCACATCGTTCAACCGAAGAAGCGATTTGCCCGAAAAGGCCTTCGTGCAGGCATGGAACTTTCCCAACTCCGTGCCACGGTAGTTTGACACGTTGTGCACGACGAGGTGAACGGGCCTTTCAAGATGCAGCCCCGGGTGGTTCGCTTCCAACCGCTCAAGGACGGATCGAAGTTCGGTGGAACTCGGCGCGCTGTCGGGAAGCATGCGTCCACCGCCCTTCGCCATCGTGAGATCATCTGGCTTGACGGCGCGCGCAACCTCCAAGGCCGACTTGTATCCAAGGCAGATGGCCGGCCGGCTCATATGCACTCACCTACCTCGACCGCGCACGGTTCCGACTGCGAGCATCGGTTGTGCAAGGCGAACGGACAGTCCGCAGACGGCAGCAGGACCAATGGTCCCGATAAGGGGAACGACGAACATGGCCGCAACGCGCAACTGCGCATGCCGAACAAAGTTGCGTTCTGGAGCATAGGCACAACGACCCCCTTGCACGCCCTGGACGAAGAGGATCTTGCAGGCATGGTAGGGGAAGACGAGGGCATCGCTTCCAGCAATGGGCTGCTCGACGAGCATAAAGCACCTGCACTGGCTCTATGATGGCGCTATTCTAGCATGCACATGGAGCTTTTTGGGCGTCTGGCGCCGCATAATCGCCGATTCCTGACACCGAAAGGCCACCGGTTTCGCCTACCCAGCCAATGCGGCGATCGACTATTCGGAACATGCCTGATGGGAGGCAGGACGGCAGATCGAGCAGCCTTTCACGCACGAATCGCCCTCATCGATAATGCAGGAATCGGCCGATCCGTACCACTTCGCGAAGCGCGGACGAAGAAAACGCGGAGGTTGTGGGTGGGCGTCCTTTCTGCCCGCGCATTCGGGCGCTCTCTTTCTCGATCCCTCCCCCCGGGGGGAGGGATCCTTACGGGGCCAAGTCGTACAGGCGGCCGTAGAGCTCGTTGCCGCAGAGCCAGCCGCGCTCGGTGGGACAGAAGCGGCCGCCCTTGCGAACGACCAGGCCCGCCTCTTCCAGTTCGGCGAAGGCGGCGGCCGCTTCGGGCAGAAGCGCGGCGGCTGCCTCCACCTGCGCGCAGGCCACGCCGCGCGCCATGCGCATGCCCAGCATGAGGTCCTCGGCCGCCATCTGGCGCGCGTCCAAGTCGTCGGTCACCTGGCCGTCCTGGACGCGCATGCGCCGCTCGGCGTTCTGGGTCATGGTGGCGGCCGAACGTCCCAGGCCCAGATACGGCTTGCCCGTCCAGTACGCCGTGTTGTGGCGGCACTCGAAGCCGGGGCGGGCATAGCTGGCCACCTCGTAGCGCGCGAAGCCCGCCTCCTCCAGTACGCGGGCAGCCACCTGCATGTGCGCGGCCTCCACGTCGTCGTCGGGCTCTTCCATGTCGCCCGCCAGCACTGCCGCGTCGAAGGGCGTGTGCGGCTCGATGGTCAGGGGGTACACGCTCACGTGCGTGACGCCCAGGCGCACGGCCTCGCGCACGCTTTCCTCGAACGACGCCTCGGACTGCCCCGGAATGCCGCACATGACATCGACGCTCACGTTCTCGAACCGGGTCTGGGCCGCCTCCACGGCGCGGCGCGCATCGTCGGCCGTGTGCGCACGGCCGAGCGTTCGTAGCACGGCGTCGTCGAAGCTCTGCACGCCCAGGGACAGGCGGTTCACGCCAAGCGCCCACACGTCGCGCACCATGCGCCCGTCAAGGCTTTCGGGGTTCGCCTCCATGGTGCATTCGACCTCGGGCGTGAGGTGCATCGAGAGCGACAGCGTGTACAGCAGCATCGACAGGCGCGCGAGCCCCACGTGCGAAGGCGTGCCCCCGCCCAAGTACACCGTCTCGACGGCGCCCAGCTCCCCCTCCTTCGCCTTGCGGCGTATCTGCAGGCACAGGTCCTCCACGTACGCGTCGATCTCCGGGCTGTCGGCAGGAACCGCCGCGGTGGCGAAGTCGCAGTAGGCGCACCGCTTCACGCAGAACGGCAGATGCAGGTACAGCGCCCGGTAAGGGTCATGAGGCATGGAGCCCGCCTTTCAACGAAATGATGGAGATTCGGACGCCCGAAACGCGGTGGCGGATGCCCGATGGTGCCCACCAAGCGATTTCCGCACG
>CAJFVW010000005.1 GCA_904420575.1 uncultured Gordonibacter sp. | reverse complement strand
CGGCATCATCGCGGACGAGTGCGCCATCGGCATGATCAACAACAAGACCACCGCCGTGCGCATCATCCCCGCCATCGGCAAGCAGGTGGGCGACCGTCTGGACTTCGGCGGCCTTCTGGGCTACGCGCCCGTCATGCCGGTGAACCAGCACGCCGGAAGCGTGTTCGCCCATCGTGGCGGCCGCATGCCCGCACCGCTGAACTCGCTCAAGAACTAGGCGGGCCCATCAGCGCCATTCGATGACGAAACGCCCAAGCGATTGTCGCTGATGGAACAACCGCAGCAGCCAAACTACGTCATCGTCCGCCCTATAGACGATGACGTAGTTCATTACGAGATGCTCTCGATAACCTGACCCAGGCAGCCGACCGGAAACCGCATCAAGGAATGGGTTTTCCGCAAGCAATTCCTTGGCTGCGTCCACTTCGCTCGCAAGACGCAGGGCCGCACCAGGTGCATGGAGCGCATCTGCAAGATAAGCCAGCGCATCAAGCAAGTCGCACTCGAATGCAGCGGTGACGCGAACTTCAGAAGCCATACTTTTCGCGCACGCGAGCACGCATGTTCTCGTAAGAGTCCACGCGGCCTTCGGCGATATCGCGTTCTGCTTGGTCGAGCTTGGCTTTCAAGGGAATGATCTTCTTTTTCATTTCCTGGTACTGCGCGATCAGGTCCTCGCCTTCGTACCCTTCCTCAATGAGATAGCGGAGGATGTCGACCGTCACGTCCTCGTCTTCCACATCGAGTGGTTGCAGGAGCATGCCTTTGTCGATCCACGTGCACAGCGCGTAATCCCTGAACCCGGCCCCTTCGTAGATCTTCGCCGGAATGGTGATCTGCCGCTTGCTGGAAATTTTGACGGTCAACGGCTCCGCCAAAGCTGCCATGTCCATAGAAAGCCTCCTTACCAAGCGCTTGGTGCTTGGTAAGGAGCATAGCATAACGGGACGAAATCGTACACGAACATTCCGGATGCAGCCATCGAACGGAGATTGCGAATCCGCTATTAGACGCCAAGCGCCCGAACGACACGCAGTTGTCTCCCTCGGGCGTTCCGCTTTGCGCCCAAAACTCCATTGGCCAGCAGAGCGGAACCGCACGATCACGGTGCGCACTTCGTGTGCGCATACAGTTGAAAGCAGGTGTTTCCACCTGCCTCCAACTGCAGCGCCTACAAGCGCATGCCATTATGCTTTGTCCTAGCAACCTGCTATTTCGACCCCCGCTACACGCAGAGGCTGTCGAAGAAGGCGGCACGCACTTCGCCGGAGGTTTCGGGCGCGACGGGAACGTCGGCGGCAAGCGTGCGGCCCTCCAACTTCAGGATGCGGGTGCAGCAGGCCAGGGCGAACTCGTAGTCGTGCGTGACGACGAACACGATGCGCCCGGAACACGCCAGGTCGTGCACCATGCGCGCCACACGGTGCATGTTGGCGCCGTCAAGGCCGCTCGTCGGCTCGTCCAAGCACACGATGCACGCGCCTTTCGTGACGGCCGCGCCTATGGTTACGCGCTGCTTCTGCCCGCCGGAAAGCGACGCGGGGTGCCGCTCTTCCAAGCCCTTCAGGCCCAAGTCCGCGCACGTGCGCGCCACGAGCGCCTCCAACTCTGCGCCGTCCACCGAAGCCCCCAGGCGCAGCTCCCGCGCCACGCTTTCGGCGAAAAGCTGATAGTCGGCGTCCTGCATGACGTAGCTGGCAACGCGCCGACGGGCGGACGCGTTGCAGCGGATGCCGTTCACGAGAATACGCCCCGACCGATGTTCCCTCAGGCCGCACAGCACGCCTGCCAGCGTGGACTTCCCTGCCCCGTTACGTCCCACAATGCCCACGACCTCTCCCCCGCACGCCGTGAAATTCACGTCCTCGACGGCATTCGGCGCACCGCGACGGCGCCCGTAGGCATACGACACGCCCTCCACGTCAAGGCGCACGGCGTCGCGCGCGGAAGCCGGGACGTCTCCGGCGTTGTCTTCTACGGGCAGGCGCTCTGGAAAGACGCTGCGTATGCCACGGGCGCGCAGCGGCGCGTCTTCCCCCAGAAGATCGGAGCGCAAAATCTCTGCAACGGCGCGCCCGTCTTCCATCACCACGACACGGCTCGCCACGTCGCGCAGATAACCCAGGCGGTGCTCCGCCACCACGACCGCATGCCCGTCCTGCACTATCTGCGCGACGACGCGCCCCAACCGCAGGGTGGCCTCCGGATCCAGGTTCGCGGACGGCTCGTCGAACACGAAGACCGAAGGCGCGCAGGCATAGGCGGACGCGATGGCGACGCGCTGCCGCTCGCCGCTGGAAAGGCCGAAGATCCTGCGCTCCAAAAGCCCGAGCGACCCCGTCGCCCGGGCGGCGCCCACCGTGCGGGACAACACCTCTTCGCGGGGCATCCCCAGGTTCTCGCAACCGAAAGCCACCTCGCTCGTGGTGTCCGTGCAGAAGAATTCGCTGCGCGGATCCTGAAAGACGCTCCCCACCGCACACGCGATGTCGGCCGACCCCATCGAAGGCACGTCCCGTCCCCCTATGCTCACCCTCCCGGAAAGGGTCCCCTCGTAGAAGCGCGGGGCAAGACCGTTCATCGTGCGCGTCACCGTGGTCTTGCCGCAGCCCGAACGCCCGGCAAGCACCACGCATTCCCCCGCCGCCACGCTCAGGCCGAAACCCTCCACGGAAGGGGCCTGGGCTCCGGCATACGCGAAGGAGACGTTCTCCAGGACGATTCCCGAAGCGCTCATAGGCTTATCCTCCATACGACCACCTGCCCCGCGGGCCCGGCGTCCACCGCAAGCACGCCCACGACGAACGCGGCAAGCACTGCGGCGGCCACGCCGTCGCGCACGCGCAGGCGCACGTCACGGACGGACGTGCGGGAAGCGCGGCTTTCGATGCCGCGGCTCACCGCCGAAGCGGCCAACTCGTCGGCCACCTTGAGGCAGCGCATGAGTATGGGCACCAGCACGAACTCGGTGGCACGCAACGGATGCAGCAGGCTTGCGGGAAACGACGCCTCTATGCCGCGCATGCGCATGGTGTCGCGGATGCAGGCGTACTCCTGGCCCAACGTAGGCAGGTAGCGCACCATCACCGCAACGGGAATGGTCACCGTCTTGGGCAGGCGCATGCGCCCAAGCGCCGTGACGAGCTCGCCCGTGCGCACGGACGACGCGAACCACCACGCAAGGGCGACGACCGGCACGAACTTCAGCAGCGTGAAGCCCAAGACCAGCAGCAACGCCGAAAGGCCGGGAACGTGAAAGGCCGCAGTCAGGGCGATGACAAGGTTCAACACCACGTAGGCAAGCGCGCAACGCAGCCCGATGGACGCATGCCCGCCCGCCGCGACCAGCGCCACCACGGCCGCCAGCACCGCGAGCACCGTGACTTCCCCCCGGCAGGCAAGGCACACGGTGGACGCGACCACGATCAGAAGGAGCTTCGTGCGCGCATCGAGGCCCACCACGCCGGGCGGAAATCGCTCAATGGCTTCACGCGCACGCGCCGCATCGGCATCCGCAGACACTGCTTCCATGCAAATCCCCTACGCCTGCACCAGTCCGGCCCGGACGAAATGCTTCTTCAGGACGCGACGCCCCACGTACGCCCCCAGAAGCGCCACCAGGAACGCCGCCGCCGTGAGAACGGCGAGCATCGGGTCGGACACGAAGGCGTTCAGGGCGTCGGAGTATTCGGCAGGGATCCCGTTTTTCACCATGACTTCGTTGAACGTGTCGCGCATCAGCACGATGGCGCCGTTGTACCCGAAGGAAAGGCCCGCCACCGAGACGGCATAGGCGACGCTCATGCGCGTCACGGAGCGCGGGTTCGGCCACATGACGGCATCGGCGACGACGCTTGCCGCCACGAAGCACAGCACCACGAACCAGAAGCAGCCCATCGCAAGGAACAGAGCCCCGTAGACGATACCCGCAACGGTGAACACGCCATGCTTCGGCACCTTCGCCAACATGAGCATGTAGACGATGCCCACGGGAATGGCCGCTATGATGGCGTAGAGGGGGTTCGTGACGGGCGACATGCCGCAAAGCAGGCTGATGACCATGCAGACCGCCCCGGCCACCGCCCCCAGCACGCCCACCAAAACCAAATCCTTCGCGGCGAGTTTGGGCGAGGCGGGCGCGGAGACCGGCATCCGGTTCGCGACGGATGCGCCTGACGTTTGGGGTTTCATTGATACCTCCGAATCCTTCCGGGAAACTGACGGTATCCATTCAAAAGTTAGACGCGGCTTCCTTCAACCGAAATCCGGTGCGTTTCTGCCCGGATCCGTTCGTTTTCGTCCCGCGCAGGCCTCACCCGCAGCGGCGGGTGCGGGCCACCACAGCCCGGGGAAGCACGCCGAAGCGCCGCTTGAACGCGGCCGAGAAGTGGCTGGAGTTGCCATAGCCCACCTTTGCCGCCACCTGCGCCACGTTGTCCGCGCCTTCCTCTATAAGGGAAAGGGCGAGGTCAAGCCGCCGATCGATCACATAAGCGTGGATGGAGGTGCCGTACAGCCTGCGAAATCCCTGGGAAAGCTTCGTCTCGCTCAGAAAAACCGCATGGGCAAGCTCGGGATACGTGGGTGGGCTGGCAAGATTGGCGTCCAGGATCTCGCGTGCCTGCACGATGGCCGCCTGGTCGGTGCGGGTAAGGCCAGGGGAAGCAAGCGAGCCCGCGATGGCCTCGGCCAGCAGGGCCGCCACCACCTCGTAGGCCTTTCCATGGGCATGGATGCCCGCAGCCGGGCCGGGCAACGGGCCATCGACGAGCTGTTGCAGCAGCAGATGCGTCCGGGGCGGGATGGCTTCGCTCAGGCATGCGGCGGCCGCCGCATCGAGCGTGCGTGCCGCATCGGCCCCGACGGCCTCCTTCAGCCGATCGCCCTCCGCAGGGGAAAGCGCGATGCCGACGAACTCGTAGGGCGTCCCCGCACGGTACTCCACCGTCTCGCAACCGGAACCCGCCTGCACGCAGAAGCATCCCTCGCCCATCGCCCGGCCACGCGGAAAACCGCCGTCTGACGTCCATTCCACGCCAGCGCCGAGGCAGAAGTTGAACCGCAACGTGCCTTCCCCTTCGCACCCGGAAAGCGTCAGCGGGCGACGCAGGCGAAGCACGTGCCGATGCACCGAAAGGCCGCCGTAGGCGGACAGGGTGGACACCTGTCCCTCTCCTGCCGCGCACGACATGGAAAACGGGCACTCGCACTGCCCCGCCACCGCACGAGCATGCGCCGCATACAGGCCGTCCCGCATGCGAGCAAGATCGCCCTTCGGCCCCGCCCCGCCCGCATGCCCACGCGGGCACACCTGCCCGCCGCACGTCTTGTCCATCGCGATCCTTCCCGTCGGTCGCCTAAATGATAGCCAAGACTAACTTTCGGCGCAACAACGGGGAGGGAGCAGAAACAGGGAGGAAATGCGGGGGGGGGGGGCACCCTTCCCTTGGCGGCATGACGCAGGATGCCGCCCGTCACGGCTCCGTCTTCTCCATCGGGACGAAATCGTACACGAGGCCTTTCTCTTCCTCCAGATATGCGAACAGCCCGGTGCAATCGAACACCTTGATGGAAGACTTCTCGAAGTCCTTCTGGTTGCGCGTGACGATGGCGTCGGCCTTGACTTTGAGGGCGCACTGGTACACGCATGCGTCTTCGAAATCGCTCCACGGCGAATCGAGCGCCGCATCCACGTCCGTTTCCGCGAGAGAGCAAACGCGCACGAACCGCCGCGCATGCCGTATGCGCCGCCTGGCGTCATCAGCCTTCGAGGGCGTCCCCCCTTT
>CAJFVW010000004.1 GCA_904420575.1 uncultured Gordonibacter sp. | reverse complement strand
GGGCGCGCTGCAGGCGTTTTCCGCCTACGAGCCCGACATCCGCTGCATCCCCTTCGACGACGAGGGCATGCGCATGGACCTGCTGGAAGAGGAACTGGCGCGCATCGGCAAGAACAACCCGCGTCTGAAGTTTCTCTATACCATCCCGAACTTCCAGAACCCCGGCGGTGTCACCATGGTTCCGGCGCGCCGCAAGCGCCTCATCGAGCTGTCGCACGAATACGGCTTCATGGTGGTGGAGGACGATCCGTACGGCCGTCTGCGCTACGAAGGCGGCCACGTGCTGCCGCTCAAGGCGCTTTCCGACGACGTGGTGTATCTGGGCACGGTGTCGAAGGTGTTCGCGCCGGGCCTGCGCACAGGCTGGATCGCCGCGCCGAAGAGCGTACTGGCCAGGATCAACCTGGTCAAGCAAGGCACCGACCTGTGCGGCAGCGCGTTCAACCAGGTGGTGGTGGAGCATTACTTCACCGACACGCCGTGGCAGAAGACGCTGCAGAAGTTCGTGAGCACCTATCGCGAGCGCCGCGACGCCATGCTGGCGGCGCTTGACGAGTATTTCCCGGCCGAGGCCTCGTGGACGCGTCCCGAAGGCGGCTTCTTCGTGTGGGTGACGCTGCCCAGCTACGTGGACACCGGCTCCATGCTTTCGGTGGCGCTCGAGCACGGCGTGACGTACACCCCGGGCGACGGGTTCTTCCCCGACGGCAAGACCGGCAAGAACTGCATGCGTATCGCGTTCTGCTTCGAAAGCCCCGAAAACCTCACCGAGGCTGTCAAGCGTCTGGCGAACGTCATCAACGACCGCCTGGAGCTGTATCGTGCGTTTATCGACGCCGGCGCCATTGGGATTCCACCAGCTTGCCAGCCGGCGGAACCTGCCGACGCTGCGGCTTCCCGCCCCGGCGCCGACGTTCTGCCGAACGCCGGCCGAGCCGACGCTGCGGCTTCCCGCAGCACCCAATCTTCGCGCGATGCCGAAGGCTCGCGTACCTGAAGTACGCGGAGCCCGCGCCACCCACGAATCTTGGGCACTGCGGAAACCCTCGCTGACGTTGGTGCGAACGTGGGGTTGTTGGTGGGAGGGGGTGAAACCTCTGACGCCAATGGCGGCGTGGCTGTTGGTGTTGGAGGCAAAGTGCAGGATGCGGACGTGCGCCGCTTTTGTTGAAAGGAAGCGACATGGGACTCAAAGTGGCGGTGCTGATGGGCGGCTCGTCGTTCGAGCGAGAGTTTTCGCTGGCCAGCGGCAAGCAGGTGTGTGCGGCGTTGGAAGAGGCCGGCCACAAGGCAGTGCCGCTTGACACCACGGCCGACCTGGTTCCCACGTTGCGCAGCGAGCGGCCGGACGTGGCCTACGTCGCCCTGCATGGCAAGCATGGCGAGGACGGCACCATCCAGAGCCTCCTGGAATTCCTGGACATCCCCTTCGTCGGCTCCCCGGCTTCGGTGTGCCGCAGCACGTGGAACAAGGACTCGCTGCACACCACCATGGAAACGTACCGCGCCATGACCGGCGACGCGCCGGTCGCTTCGTGGCCGCAGGGCATCTGCATCGCGCGCGACGCGTTCAAAGACATGGGCGCCGCCACGGCGCTCGACCTGGTGAAAGATCGCGTGATCGGCGGTTTCCCGGTGGCCGTGAAGCCTGCGCATGGCGGCTCCGCCCTGGGCGTCCATCGCGTGGATTGCCAGGACGACCTGGGCGAGGCCATCCTCGACGCCCTTTCCTTCGACGAGCATGTGGTCATCGAGCAGTGGGTCGAAGGCGTGGAGATGGCCGTGTCCGTGCTGGGGACGGGCTGGGACGCCTATGCCTTGCCGCCGGTGGAGATCGTGGCCAAGCAGGGACTCTACGACACCGCCGCCCGCATGGACGTGAATGCCGTGGACTACTTCGCCCCTGTACGCCCTAGCTCGCTCTCTCCCGACGAGGGCGACGCGAGCGCCATCCGTGCCGAAGTGGAGCGCGCCGCCTTGGAAGTGTACCGCGCCTACGGCCTGCGCGATTTGGGACGCCTGGACGTGATCTGGGACGGTGCCCAAGCCCGCGTGCTGGAGACCAACGTGTCGCCCGGCATGACCGAGCTGTCGCTGTTCCCTGCGGCCTGCAAGGCGGCCGGGCTCACGCTCTCTGGCGTCCTCGACCGCCTGGTAAGCCAGTACGCGCGCTAGGCAACGGCGTCCTTCCTGCCCCTTCAACGGGAAGGCAACCGAATCGTAGAGCCATGGTGTTTTCCTGCACGCGGTGCGTTGCCTGCCCACGCCTGCCCTATAATGGGCAAACAGACAAACGTGCAGAAGGAGGCAGTTATGGGCAACAAACTCGGAGCTTTCCTGGCAGGTGGTTTGGCTGGCGCCGTCATCGCACTGCTGTACGCGCCCCGTTCCGGCCAGGAAACGCGGGCCATGGTGACCGACAAGATGAACAACGCGTGGGGCGAGGCGCAGGAACTGGGCGCCCAGGCTTCCGCCAACGCGCAGCATATGTATCAGGAAGCCACGGCCAAGGGTCAGGACTTCGCGCAGAACGTCGCCGAAAAGGGCCAGCAGTTCGCGAGCGCGGCGCAGTCCAAGGGCCAGGAGCTCTACGGCGCGGCCGCTTCCCGCGTGCAGGAGGCTGCGGAGAACATCAAGCCGGCGTTTTCCGAAAAGAACGACGAGCTGCGCGAGAAGATCGAGGCTGCGCGTCAGCGCATCGCCTCGCAGGTGGCCAAGAACGCCGAGGCCGCGCACGACAAGGTGAGCGAGAAGATCCCCGTGGCCGCCGAGGCCGCGCAGGGCTTCGCCGACACCGCGAAGGACAAGGCGGACCAGGCTGCCGAAAAGATCGCGCCTGACGAGACTTCCGCGAACGCGTCCAGCATCGACGCGCCGGCTCCGTGCGACGCACCTCCGGGGCAGCCGTGCCACAGCGAAACGAAGTAGCGCACGATATCAACGCATGCATGACAGCGCGCCCTGACGAATGCGAGGATCGTCAGGCGCGCGTCCTTGTTTGAGAGACGGGACGGCCTTTCCATCAGGCCATTGCTTTCGATTGTAGAGACTGGGGACATGGCGAAACAACTCATCACGACCAGCGAACTGGCGGGCACCCGCGTTGTGGGCGGCAAGAACGGCACGAAGCGCATCGGCAAGGTGCGTTCGTTCGTGTTCCATCCCAAAGAAAAGCGCTGCATCGGTTTCATTGTGAAACGCCCCGACCTGCTGTGGATGTTCCGCCGCAAGGACAAGTTCGTGTCCATCGACGGGTACGACATCGAGGACGGCCGCATCGTCATTCGCAACGTGCCCGAGGCCACGGACCGCGCCGCATGCAAAAGCCTCGGCGTCAACTGGGACGACTGCGTGCTGTGGATGGGCTTGCCCGTCATGACGCAGGACGGGCAGGACCTCGGACTGGTGGGCTCGGTCACGTTCAACCGCCTGACCGGCACGGTCGATTCCCTGGAGACGAACTCCGGCGCGACGTCGAACGCTCTTCTGGGCAAGCGGACCATCCCGGCGTCGATGGTCGCCGGCTTCAAGCGGGGCATGGGCGCGGCGCTGGCGAAGGCGGACGGAGCGGACGACGAAGTGGAGCTGGGTGCCATCCTGGTGGCTGACGAGGCCCTCGACCTTCCCGTGGAGGGCGGCGTGGCCGAAAAAGCCGGCAAGGCGACGGCGGTGGCGATCGATAAGGCGCATACGGCCGTCGACAAGGTGAAGCCGGTGGTCAGCGAAGCTGCCGAGAAGACCGGCGAAGTCATCAACAAGGGCGCCTTTGCCACCGGCAAGCAGATTTCCAAGACGAAGACCATGTTCTCTGACTTCAAGAGCGAATACGACAAGGCGCGTGGGACCAAGCCGAAAGATGGGTCCCGTGCGTTGCCTGATGCACCAGAAGGCGAAGATCTTCCGGCCGCCACGACGAAGCCGGGCGGTTCGAAGTCTGCGGGCAAGGCCGGCTCCGCCAAGCCTGGCGCCGCCAAATCCGGCACGGCCAAATCCGCCGCCAAGAAGACGTCTGCGTCAGGCGCCGTGAAGAAAAAGGAGGCGCCCGCATCCGAAGGCATCGGCAAGGCCGTCGGGACGCACATGAAGAAGGCCGGCGGCATGTTCTCCGCTTTCAAGGAAGAGTACGACAAGGCCCGCCACGACGACAAGTAGCACGAGGACGAGCATTGAAAAACGAGGACGACAACAAGCAGCACCATCACGCCAAGCAGGCCACGGGCTCGATCGAGGCCGTGAAGGAGAAGGCGCACGAAAAGGCGCAGGAAGAAGTGGAAGTCCGCGGCCGCAAGCTGGAAAAGGGCGACATATTCAAGTTCGCAGGCCTGATCGCGTTCTTCCTCATCATGGTGCTTATATGCGTGCTCATATGGCCCTATCTGCACGAATTGTTCGAGCCGGGGGGTTTGGACCGCGTCATGGCCGACGTGCGCAATGCCGGGCCGATCGGCTTCCTCATCCTGCTGGGCTTGCAGTTCCTGCAGATCGTGGTCGCGTTCATTCCCGGAGAGGTGGTGCAGATAGCCGCGGGCGTGCTGTACGGCCCGTGGGTCGGCGCCGCAGTCATCCTTGTCGGCTGCGTGATTTCCAGCGCCTTCATTTTCGTGCTGGTGCACAAGCTGGGTGCCCCGTTCGTGCAGAGCATGGTGCCCACGAACTACTTAGAGAAGTTCCGCCGGTTCGAGAAGACCGGAAAGCTCAACATCATCGTGTTCGTGCTGTTCCTTATCCCCGGGCTGCCGAAAGACGTGTTCACGTACCTGGTGCCGCTGACCGACATGAACATGCGGACGTTTCTGCTGCTGTCGAACATTGGCCGCATTCCCGGCATCATCGTTTCCACCTATGCGGCCGACGGCCTGATGGAGGGACGCTTCGTCGAAAGCGCCATCATCTTCGGCGTGGCGGCCGTCATCGCCATTTTGGGCGTGGTGTTCCGCGAGCGCATCATGAAGGTGCTGGAGCGCTCCCACAAGAAGAAGGATTAGCCTCCCTCCCTCTCTCCTTGTCGCTGCGAAAGAAGGATCGGCCTCCATACTGCCGTCGCATAGTAAGGGCCGGCCTCCATACTGCCGTCGCTTCACCTTCAGGTGGTTAACGATACCGTGACGGTTTGTGCCGGCATTACGCCGCATCGATATCATGAGCCCATCGACACGATCGCGAGAGAGGCGAATCATGATCCCCATCGAATCCGGGCACGACGCCCAAGACGAGAACAAAGAGAAAAAAGCCGTTTCCGTCGAAGAGCCTGAGGCTCCCTCCGACGTCATCGACGTGCAGCCGGCAGAAGAGGACGTGCGTCCGGACAGCGTCCCCTCGGAGCAGGAAGACATCGTGTCCGGCGACGACTTGTCTTTGGAGGACAACGCGCAGCGGGGCGACGCTGCCGCAGATGAAAGCGCGCCGTCCGGCGACGCCCCCGCCATTGCGGACGCTGCGTGGCCCGCAAGCGCGCAGCCTGCGAGCATGTCGCCTGCAGGAGACGAACGTGAAGGCGCACAGTCTGACTTGGACGAGCTTTCCAGCATGCGAACGATGGCCGCCCATGGCGAAGACGACGTCCAGCGCGCGCAGGAGGACGTGGCCGCTGCCAAGGAATCCTTCGACGATGCGGTGGAGGCGGCGGAAGCCCGTGATGCTGATCTGCCGACGGGCTCCGACGCCCCCCTGACCGACCCGCAGCGCATGCTGGACGAAGTGGCAGCAGCTGAGGCCCAGCTGAAGGCCGCGCAGGCACGCTACGAAGCGGCCAAGGCGAAGGCGGCGGCGAACACGCCTCCGCAACCGCCTAGCGCGCAGGCGGCTTCCTCGTATCCTCCGCCCGCCCAGCCTCGGCAGCCTGCCTCGTATCAGCCGTCGAGCGGTCCGGCACCGGCGGCCGGCTATGTGCCTCCCGCCTATGCCCAGACGCCTCACGCGGGGCCTGGCGCCGTGCCGCCGACGCAGCCCACCCAGCAGCCGACGTACACCTATCAACAGCCCTACGAGTATTCCTATACGCAGCCGCCCTATGCGCAGCCGTACGTCACGACCAAGGACCACGTGGCCGCCGGCCTGCTCGCCATCTTCCTGGGGCAGCTGGGCATCCACAAGTTCTATCTGGGCTACAACACCGCCGGCTTCATCATGCTCGCCGTCACCATCCTGGGCAGTCTGCTCACCTTCGGCCTTGCCGCAGGCGTGGTCTGGGTCATCGCCATCATCGAAGGCGTGCTCTACCTGACCAAGTCCCAAACCGAATTCGAGCAGATCTACGTCTTCAATAAGCGCGAGTGGTTTTAGGGGGGGGTCCGCCGGCCGCGAGGCCGCCAGAACCTGTCGGCGCCGCGAAGCCGCTCTGGGTTCCGTCGGCCGGACGGCCGGCGGAACCTGCCGACGCCGAGAAGCAAAGCCGCCTGGCTCTCAATCGTCTCGGTCCAAGCCTTCCTCGCGTGCGAGGCACGCTTCGCCAGGCTTTCCCGGAATCTTGGGCGCCACGTGCTTCTCGCTGACTCGCTGCGCCAACCTGGGATGGAATGGGTAGGCGCGGACTCTCTCGGCCGTGCGGCTCCTGCGAGCGGCGCTTTGCCGGGAGTGGCTCTGACGACGGTCGCTGCGCTTCGCGGGTTTTTCCTGTGAAACGCGGTGGTCAAGCCTGCTTTTTCGCTAGAATGAACGCAACGCTTTGCCTGAAGGATCTCTTAAGGAGGATCAACCATGCCGAAAATCACTCGCGAGCAGGTCAGGGTTCCGGCCGACGTCATGCCGGAATCGCGCGACGAGTACATCGAGAACTACCTGAAGGCCACGCGCGGCACGGGCCGTCTCATGCTGTTCGCGTGCGACCAGAAGATCGAGCATCTGAACAAGGACTTCTATGGCGAGGGCATCGACATTGCCGACTCGGAACCCGAGCACCTGTTCAAGATCGGACGCCAAGGCGTCTGTGGCGTGCTCGCCGGCCAGCGCGGCCTCATCGCGCAGTATGCGGCCGACTATCCCGAGATCAACTACCTTGTCAAGATGAACTCGAAGACGAACATCGTTCCCGGCAGCCAGGACGATCCCTATTCGCCGCAGCTCTACGATCTGGACGCCGTGCTCGCCATGCGCGAAGCCGGCGTGAACGTGGTGGGCATCGGCTACACCATCTATCTGGGCAGCGAATACGAGTCCACCATGATGGCCGAGGCCGGCGAGCTCATCGCCCAGGCCCATGCCAACGGCCTGATCGTCGTCTTGTGGATCTATCCTCGCGGTAAGGCCGTCAAGGCCGAGAAGGACCCGGCGCTCATTGCGGGCGCGGCCGGCGTGGCGCTGTGTCTGGGAGCCGACTTCGTGAAGGTTAACCCGCCCAAGCCTGAGGACGGCACGGCTCCGGCCGAGGCTCTCAAGATCGCCACGGCGGCTGCCGGCCGCACGGGCCTGGTGTGCGCGGGCGGCTCGACGGTCGACGCCGAGACGTTCCTCACGCAGCTCTACGACCAGATTCACACGGGCGGCGCCTGCGGCAACGCGACGGGCCGCAACATCCATCAGCGCTCGCTCGACGAGGCCGTCCGTCTGACGAAGGCCATCAGCGCCATCACACTTGCCGACTACTCGGTCGCCGATGCGTTGGCCGTCTTCAGGGGAGAAGCGGACTTCTCGTTGTAAGGGAAGTCTCTCGGCACCAGGCAGCTTTTCCGGCCCGCCGCAGCACGCATCGCTGCGGCGGGCCTTTTTGTTGTCGGGAGGGGCGGCGCTGCCGCCTTTCGCGTTCATCGGAAGTGGCCCTGCCTGCCAAGGAACCCGGTTGCGGCTCTCCTGCACGAGAACGCCCAGGAACCACTGCGCCGGGGTTTGAGGTGGGAAAGCTTTGACCAGGCACTCACTTTTCCGACGAAAAGAGTGTCCACGTAGCGCGACCGGGGTTGGTTCATGTCGATGTGGCCACCGTGGTCACCGTAGTGTTCGGCATTGGCCTGGGCATGACGGGCTACACCATCATCTGGCCGCTGTTCGGCGCTGCCAACCAGCTTCTGGCTGCGCTGGCGTTGCTGGCCGTGTGCGCATGGCTTGGCAATGCGGGCAAGAACAACAGGATGTTCTACCTCCCCATGGTGTTCATGCTGGCGGTGACCGTGACGTCGCTGTGCATGACCATCCAGGTGCAAGGAAGCGTGCTTTTGGGCCTGGCGCAGGGCGACCTGTTCACCGCCGTGGCGCAGACGCTCATTTCGGCGTTGTTGCTGGTGATGGCCATTATCCTGGCCTTCAAGGGCGCGAAGACCGTGATGGCCGCCGCCAAGGCCAAGAAGGACGCTGCCGCATAGCGCGCGGCAGGGGCAGGCGCCGCGAAGGAAGCGAACGCCGCGAGGACGACGAACGTCGTGAAGGAAGCAGGCCGGACGAGTAACCGGATCCGGCAGAAAAAACGAACCCCGCGAAAGCCGTTCGCGGGGTTCGTTCGTGTTTGCGGATGGTGCCCGAGGCGAGAGTCGAACTCGCACGTCGTTAAACAACGGTTTTTGAGACCGCCGCGTCTGCCATTCCGCCACTCGGGCGCAACACGAAAGTATACCCGACCACGCCGTTCCCGTCGAGAGCCGAATTGCCCCTGGTGCCGGCTCGCCCCCCCCCCTTTTTTTTTCTTTCTCTCGCCTCTGGCCCCCTGACGCTGGCTTTGCGCGTCCCTATTCGCGTGCCCGCGTACTATCCCCGGCCCGCGCGCTCCCTGTCGTCCTGAGTGGACATATGTCAGTGGTGGCTTAGCGGCAGAACAGGGCTGCTGTGGACAAAATCGCGTCCATTCAGTAAATCCCGTGGCCTCTTGGCGCATCTCGATCGGATGCCTCGAGGGAAGCACCTGTTCAGCGACAAGGTAGGCTTATTATTCTCAAAAATAGATAAAGAATAGAGCCAATCTTGTCCAACCCGTCAGACAATCCGTTCTCAACACTGCTTCGAATCGCGACGGCCCACCGGTCTCTCGCAGGTGGAAATTGTCGAAGTCGGCCATG
This sequence comes from uncultured Gordonibacter sp., assembly GCA_904420575.1. Lineage (GTDB taxonomy): Bacteria > Actinomycetota > Coriobacteriia > Coriobacteriales > Eggerthellaceae > CAJFUR01. The sequence goes on along the minus strand of CAJFVW010000004.1, from coordinate 20,873 downwards.
CGGAAATGGCCCTTCCCCCATGTCGAGGCCTTTCTTCAGCGCGCAGCCACGGCGCCGAAAGAAGACCCTGCGCTTATGTGCCCGTCGCGGCTCTGCGTCAAGATTGTCGCGTCTTCTGCATTGCCACAAACGGTTGACAGGTGGTGCTCCTACTGGCGCGGGGCGCGCGGTCGGGGGATAATGGGAGCGATACTCCGAACGACCTGATTGCGAGGTTATCATGAACCACGAGGAACTCACCAAGAAGATAGACGCCTACCTTGACGACAACTGGGACGTCATGGTGGAGGACATCGCCACGCTCGTGCGCATCCCCAGCTTCCTGGAAAGCGACAAGGCCGCCGACGGCGCACCGTTCGGCCCCGGTCCCAAGCAGGCGCTCGACGCGGCGCTCGGCATCGCGGAGCGCATGGGCTTCCAGACGCACGACGCCGAAGGCTACATCGGGTTCGCCGACTTTCCCGGTGCCTCGGACACGCAGATCGGCATCATCGGCCATACCGACGTGGTGCCGGCCGGCCCGGGCTGGACGTTCGAGCCGTACGAGGTCACGCGCAAGGACGGCTACCTCATGGGCCGCGGCACGCTCGACGACAAGGGGCCCAGCATGGTGGCGCTGCATGCCATGAAATTCTGGAAGGACCAAGGCGCGCAGTTCCCCTACACGCTGCGGTTCCTGTTCGGCACCAACGAGGAATCAGGCATGGGCGACGTGGCCTATTACCACCTGCATTACGACGACCCGGCCTTCCTGTTCACGCCCGACGCGGAATTTCCCGTGTGCTACGGCGAAAAGGGTGGCTTCGACGGGCTGCTCATGAGCAAGCCACTCCCGGAAAGCGAGCGCGTGATCGTGTCGTTCACGGGAGGGGCCGCCACGAACGCGGTGCCAGGCCTGGCCGACGCCGTGGTGAAGGCCAAGGCGGGCGACCTGCCGGACACCGACCGCATCCTGGTCACCGAAGACGGCCCGGGACGGGCCCGCCTGTCCGCCACCGGCAAGAGCGCGCACGCGTCGCTGCCGGACGATGGCGTGAACGCCATCGGGCTTATCGTGGACTATCTGCTGGAACACGACCTGTGTTCGCCCGACGAGCGTGCCTTCCTCGAACTCGACCAGAAACTGCTCAACCACACCGACGGCAGCGGCCTGGGCATTCAGGCGCAGGACGAATACTTCGGGCCGCTCACCGTGGTAGGCGGCACCATGGAGATCAAGGACGACCGTTTCGTGCAGTCGCTCGACAGCCGCTTCCCTACGTCCATCACGGCCGACGAGATCACCGAACGCGTGCGCCAGCTGGCCGAACGGATCGGAGGCGCGTTCGAGAACACCCTGCTGATGGAACCGTTCCTGGTCAAGCCGGACAGCCCGGTCATCCAGGCGCTGTTGGACGCGTACAACGAAGCCACGGGCGAGGACGCCAAGCCCTTCACCATGGGGGGCGGCACGTACGCGCGCGAGTTCAAGGCAGGCGCCAGCTTCGGCCCCGAAAAGCCGTGGGTGAAGGATCCCGACTGGGTGGGCGGCATGCATGGCCCGGACGAAGGCGTGAGCGAAGAGCTGCTGAAGCAGTCGTTCAAGATCTACGCGCTCACCATCCAGAAGCTCATGGAGTTGGATCTGAAATAGACGGCGGCCCCACCCGCACCATGCCGGGCTGCATGTGGTGGATCCTGACGAAGAGCTGCGCCCTGTCCGCGGCATGCGGGCAGGGCGCTTGTTGGGAAGGGACGGCGCGGCCGCGCGCCGCTTTCGGAGACGTGGGAGCGAAAGGAGCGTGCCTCATGGTGGAGAAGGCATCCGGAGGGTCCGCCGCAACGGCAGGCGGGGACGAAGCGAGGAAAGAGTGCGAACGCACGGACGACGGGCATATCCCTTTCGAGGGGCTCCCGAACACGCGCGACATGGGCGGCATAGCCGGAGCGGATGGCCGGCGGGTCGTATGCGGAAAGCTGTTGCGTTCGGGCGCTCTCGATGGCGCCACCTCTCATGACCTGGACCTGCTGCGTGACGGCTATCGTCTGCGCACGGTGGTGGACCTGCGCACCGAAGAGGAGCGCCGCAAGAAGCCTGATCCCGAAGACGCGCTTCCGGACGTGCGCTTCGTGGATGCGCCCATTCTGAACCCCGCCTCCCTGGGCATTGCGAAGGAGGGCGGCATCAAGGGACTGGCCGAAGCCATGCGTACCATCGAGGGCCATCCGGGCGATCTGATGAAGCGCATCTACGTCAGCACGATGACCAACGAGAAAGGGCAGCGTGGGTTCGCGTCGTTCTTCGAGGCCGTCTTGACGACGAAGGAGGGCTCGGCGCTGTGGCATTGCTCGGCAGGGAAGGACCGCACGGGCATCGCCGCCGCGCTGTTGCTGCACGTGCTGGGCGCCTCTCCCGACGACATCATGGAGGACTATCTGGCTTCCAACCGCTTCCTGGAATCGCGCACGCAGGAGATCATGGACGCATTGGCGGCCCATCGTCTGGCCGACCGTCTGGACGAAAGCGTGCGGGTGCTCAATTCCGTGCGTCCCGACTTTCTGCAAGCGGCGATGGACGCCGCCTGCAGCGTGAGCGGCAACCTGGACGCCTACCTGGAACAGGTGCTACACGTCACTCCCGAGAAGCAGGAGACGTTGCGCGCGCGGTATCTGGCGTAGGGAGCCGGCACGCAAGGGTTGGGCGAAGCGCCCTGCTACAGGAGGGGTGCACGAGTGGATCGCATGCGGGCGAGGCTTGCAGGTGCAGTCCCCCGCAACGTGTCCGCGTCCCGCTGCCCTGACGATCTGGACAACGAACAGGCCCCCGGTTCCGGGGGCCTGTTCGTTTGCCTGCGTTACGGCGCGGTTGGCATTAGATGCCCATGACGCCCACGATGAACGGCATCCAGAGAGCCATCAGCAGCACGAGCGCGATGGCAGGCACGATGCCGGTCTTGAGCATGTCGGTGAAGGTGTAGTAGCCCTCGCCGTAGGTCAGCATGACCGTGGGGTTCACGGGCATGAGGTAGTTGCCGGCCACCACGACGGCAAGCGCGATGGTGGGGACGGCAGGCGACACGCCGAAGCCGGCACACAGCGGGATCATGATGGGCAGGAACACGCCCAGGATGGCGACGCCGATGGGGCACACGGTGTGCAGCAGGTAGATGAGCGCGAGCATGAGCGCGAAGGCGGCGAAGAACCCAAGGTTCATGATGCCGCTGCCGGCGATGGCGCCAGCCAGGAAGGCCGCACCGCCGGTAGCTTCGATGACGCCACCCATGGACATGATGGTGCCGCACATGATGACGATGCCCCACGGCACGGAGTTCTGGAATTCCTTCCAGGTGAGCAGTTCCATGCCGGGAAGGAACATGACGGTCAGGCCGATGAGGGCGACGACGGTGGCGTTGAGCACGGGAATCCAGTTGCCGGCAATCCACAGCACCAGCAGCCCGACGACCACGATGATGGCCTTGATCTCATGAGCTTCGATCTTCTTGGCGCCGGCGGCCTCGTCGCGGATGCCCTGCAGGCAGCTGTCGGCGATGGGCTCGGGCTTGATGATCTTCGTGATGAAGAACCAGGAGATGGGGGTCATGACGATGACGATAGGCAGCGCGATGACGACCCAGTCGAGGAACGAGATGGACGTACCGGTGGCCTGCTGCAGGATGTTCATGGCAACGACGTTGAACGAGCTGCCGGCCGGGGTGGCCATGCCACCGGTGACGGCGGCGATGGGGATGCCGATCATGAGGCAGCGGCCGAGGTTGGACTTCAGGGGCTCGGCGTTGGCGGCCTTCAGGATGGTCAGCGCGAAGCCGAGGAACAGGACCGTGCAGGGCACGTCAGACATGACGGTGGACACCAGCGTGGTGGCGATCATGAAACCCAAGACCATCTTGCGGGAGTTGGCGCCCGTCCAGCCGAGCAGCGCGTTGATGAGGCGCACGCCCCACTTGGTCTTGAGCATGATGACCGGCAGCGAGAACACGGCGATGATGAACATCAGCGCCGGGCTGGCGAAGCCGCCGATGGCCTTTCCCAGATCCCCCACGACGCCCAGCACCGGGCACATGACGACGATGAACAGGGCGGTCACGCCCAAGGGCAGTGCCGAGGTCACCCACAGGGCGACCAAGGCCAGCAGCAGGCCGAGCGCCTTGACGCCCTCGGCGGGCAGGGACTCAGAGCCGGGAATAAAACAGGAAACGACGATGCAGACGAGTGCGATTCCGATGCCGATCAAGCGCTTCGACATGGGAACGTTGGTATTTTCCATTCTCCTCTTACCTCCTTGTTGAGCCTGTCGTTACAAACAGTCACGCAGTGCAAACCCCGGAATTACCTCCTAACCTCGCTGTGAAAACGTTCGTGCGCTCTTGCTCTACCCCTCGAGCAATGCCGTCAAGGCCACATGCCTTGACGGGCGGGGCGCCGAGCCATCGGCCACCTGCGGCGACCGATGTGCGATCCGACTCTCAGACGGCCAAAGAACCCACGGACGCTCCTTCCTCCGACTCGGACTGACGGGACGGGAACTGAACGAACAACCCGCATGCCGCGCACGCGGCAACCACGCCTGCGGCAAGGAAGAAGGCGGTGGTGCACGACTGGGTCGCATCGAAGAGCGTGCCGCCGATCAGGGGCAGCGTGGATGCGATGAGCGTCGTGATGAAGATGCCGGCTCCCAGGTTCTTGGAGAACGAGGAAGCGCCGAAGTAGTTGGCGATGGCGGTGGGAAACGTGGCGCTGATGGCGCCGAAGCCGAATCCCGTGCAGAAGTAGTACGCGTACATCATGGCCGGGTTGGAGGCCACGGCCGCCACCAGCGTGCCGGCGGCGATGAGGAACGCCGAAGCGCTCACCAGGCGCACCGGCTCTATGCGGTCGGAAAGCGATCCCATGACCACCTTGCCCACCAGCCCGGCGCCGCCCATGACGGAAACGCCGGCCACGATGAGGGCGCGGTCGAGGCCGATGGTGGTGAAATGGATGACCCCTTGCGACGAGGCGAAGCTGTACGCCGCGAACCCTCCGGTCGCTGCCAGCGATATGAGCCAGAACGCCGGCGTACGCACGGCCTTTGCGAAGGGAAGGGAGTGCTCGTTCTTGAACACCTTGAAGGTCTTGCGCTGATGGGCCATGTCGTCCACGGTCGCCGACCCGTCGGGCAGTTGCCCCACGTCGGACGGCTTGTCCTTGACCAGGAAGAAGGCCACGGGAATCATGACGACGCTCAGGCCTATCAGCAGGTACCAGCCGCCGCGCCACGAACCGCCGGTCGCGCCGATGATGGCCTCGATGACCGGGGGCAACAGGAAGGCGGAGCTGGCGCCTACGAACATGGTCGCGGTCATGGCCACGCCGCGCCGGGCGACGAACCAGGCACCCACCGTGCTCTGCACCGAAAGCTGGCCGGCCATCATGGCGCCGATGCTGGCCAAGACGCCGAAGCAGGCGAAGTACGCCGCCGGCGACGTGACCACGAACACCATGCACAGGCTGGCCGCCAGCATGACGACGGCGCCGATGGTCATGGTGAAGCGCGCGCCCATGCGCGCAATGAGGGCGCCAATGACGGGCGCGGAAAGTCCTTGGAAGAGTACGAACAGGGAAAAGCCCATGCCGAGCAACGTGCCGTTAAGCCCCAGGGAGGCGTCTTGCAGCATGAGGGGGTTGACCACGTTCGCCGCCGGCAGGATGACGCCGGACGAACAGAAGTACATGAGCCCCAACACGCCGATCAACACATGACCATAGAACGATTTCATCACGACCCCCTGGTAGCGGACGGAAACGGGTCCGTTGGCCGCCATTATAGGAGCGCGGCGAAGCATGATCCAAATACGTATGTTGCAGCGTGTCAGGCCAAGGGTAAGCGCTCGCCCATGCGGATTGTGGAACCGGTCATTTCACTTTCTGCATATTAGGGAAGACGGTCGCCGGTCGGTGTCTCCAGGTCTTTCTGGGCGATGAAGTCCCGCTTCTCGAGGTCGACCGTCTCCTGCTCCAGAAACCCGATGAACGACAGGATGACGTCGGTCTCTTTCGACTTTTTCCAGATAGGGCCAGCACACAGGCTCATGTCCTCGTTTTCGAACGGCAGGAACACCAGGTTGCCGCTGCCGTACACGTTCAGGTGGTCGAGCGCCAGCGACACGTGGCCCGTGGACACCACCATGGCCATGAGCGTGGCCGCGTCCTTGATGCGGTAGTCGTTGCGCACTTCCACGCCCGCCGCGCGCAGGCGTACCGTCATCTGGGTCAACGTGCTTTTGGAGGGGTTGAAGCGTGGAGCCAGCAGCGTTTCCCCGCCCAGATCCTCCATGCGTACGCTCGTGCGGTCGGCAAGCCGGTGGGTCTTGGGCACCGCCAGCTTGTATTCGTCTTCGTACAGGCAGCGGTATTCGTAGCGGCCGCCCTGTATGTCTTTGGAGAACAGCGTGAACCCGATGTCGATGAGGTTGTCGTTGAGGGCCTCCTGCATCTCGCCGATGTCCAGGACGCTGAAGCTGAACTCCACTTCGGGGTGCAGCTCGTGGTAGCGCCGACAGGCCAGCGGGAGGAACGACCCGTACGATCCCAGCAAGAACCCGATGCGTATGACCGACGAAACGCCGTCGCGGTAATGGGCGATGTGGCTGAGCGCCTGCTCGTAGTCCTCGACGATCTTCTGGGCGTCCTCTCGGAACATCTCGCCTGCGTCGGTGAGCCGCACCGAATGGCTGTCGCGCACGAACAGCCGGATGCCCAGTTCCTTTTCCAGGCTGGACACGTGGTTGCTCAGCACGGACTGCGAGATATAGAAGCTCTTTGCGGTCTCGGTGAAGTTCAGATTGGTGGTGAGCAGCAGAAACTCGTACAACGTTTCGACGCGCATGGTCCTCCCCGTCCCCGTCTTCCGGCATGCGGCATCCATTGTACCCAAAAAGCATGCACGCGCCATGAAGAGGCCGCCTTGCTATCTGATTATCCGATCACGCATCGGATAATCAGAATGCGCGCATCGTGGCGCGGGTCCTATAATCCGAGGCATGGAGGCGGGACGCCGTGACGAGCGCCGCCCGCCAAAGCCCCGTCCGCGTCAGGACCGCGGGCGTCATCACGTAAGGGGGTATCTCATGGGTTCAGAAGAGGAGAGCCGGACACCGGTCGCCAAGCGCAGCACGCAGGACGACCCGACAGGCCGCGCGTGGACGTGGGAGGAGGACGGCTACACCGTCATCCGCTCCAACGCACGTTCCGGCCCGGGTTGCCATGACAACTGCGGCGTGCTCATGTACGTGAAGGACGGCGTGCTGGAAAAGATCGAAGGCGACCCCGAAAACCCGTACAACCAGGGCAGGCTGTGCCCTCGGTGCCTGGCCTTCAAGGAAATGCTCTACCACGAGGACCGTCTGCGCTATCCCATGAAGCGTGCCAAGGAAGACCGCGGCAAGAACACGTTCGAGCGCGTCTCGTGGGAAGAAGCCTACGACATCATCGAGCGCGAGATGAAGAAGGTCATCGAGACCTACGGCCCCGAAGCCATCTGGGTCACGCAGGGCACCGGCCGCGACATCAACGGATACGGCCCCCTCATGGCGCAGTACTTCGGCACTCCCAACTACGGCACCGGGTTCCTTTCCGGCCAGGCGTGCTACGCTCCCCGCATCTTCAGCACGGCGCTGAAGGCGGGCGGCCTGTTCATCTGCGACTACTCCCAGTTCTTCCCCGACCGCTACGACGATCCGCGCTGGACGCCCCCCGAGTACGTGCTCATCTGGGGCAACAACCCGGTCGTGGCCAACTCCGACGGCACGTTGGGCCACTGGATCGTGGAAAGCATGAAGCGCGGCAGCAAGCTCATCGTCATGGACCCCATGCTCACGTGGGTAGCCGGCAAGGCCGACGTGTTCCTGCAGGTGCGTCCCGGCACCGACGCCGCCTTGGCGCTGGCGCTGTGCAACGTCATCATCGAGGAAGGCCTCGAGGACAAGGAATTCGTCGATTTGTGGTGCTACGGCTATGACGAGTTCAAGGAGCACGTGAAGAAGTACACGGCCGCCTTTGCCGCCGAGACCTGCGGCGTGGACGAAGAGCTCATCGTGGAGGCCGCGCGCAAGATAGGCAAGGCCAAGTCGGCGTGCCTGCAGTGGGGCGTTGCCATGGACCACACGTCGGAAGGCTTCATCACCGGCATGGCGTGCTTCGACCTCATGGCGCTCACGGGCAACTTCGAAAAGCCCGGCACCATGGTGGCCGCCAACCCCGTGTGGGACATGAGCGTGACGTGGATGCCGCGCGAGAAGGTGTGGGCCGAATGCTCCGAACCGGTCAAAGATCAGGGCCGTACCATGAACTTCAAGTACCCCGCGCTTGCGTCCATGGCTGCCATCAGCCCTGACATGCTGCTCGAGGCCATGGAGACGGGCGAGCCGTATCCCATCAAGGCCATGTTCATGATGCAGAACAACGCCATCGCCTGCATGGGCGCCGCGCCGCAGCGCATCCTGCCGGCACTCCAGAAGATGGACTTCAACGTGGTGGTGGACCTGTTCCTCACCCCGACGGCCTTGGCCTGCGCCGACGTGCTGCTGCCGGCCGCGTGCTTCGCCGAGCGCATCGGCATCACGGGCCATCAGCCCTATGCCTTGGGCGCCATCGCCCAGGCAGTCGAGCCGCAGGGCGAATGCAAGTCCGACCAGCGCATCATCTACGAAACGGGCAGCCGCTTCACCACGGACGACTACAAGCAGTGGGACGACGAGCAGGGCTTCTACGACTACCTGCTGCGCAACACCGGCTACACCTACGAGGAAATGCGCGAGCGCACGTGGGCATATCCCGAATTCGAGTACAACAAGCAGGAGAAGGGCATGCTGCGCCACGACGGGTCGGTAGGCTTCGCCACGTCAACGGGCCGCTACAACTTCTACTGCCCCGAAATGCTGCACTTCGGGCTTTCGCCCCTGGCCGACTACGAAGAGCCGCCTGAGAGCCCCGTTTCCCGTCCCGACCTGGCCGAAAAGTATCCGCTGGTGCTGACCACAGGCGCCCGTCCGTGGGGCTTCTTCCACTCCGAGCATCGCCAGAGCCCCTCGATGCGCCGTCTGCATCCCAACCCGACGGTGAGCATCCATCCGGAAACGGCCGCCCAGTACGGCATCTCCGAAGGCGACTGGGTGAAGCTGGAGAACAGCTTCGGATCGTGCAAGCAGAAGGCGCACCTGACCGTGCGCATCCGCAAGGACACGGTGTCGGCCGACCACGCATGGTGGTTCCCCGAGCGCGGCCCGGAAGACGGCACGCTGTTCGGCGTCATGGAAAGCAACATCAACCGGCTTATCCCCATGCGTCCCGGCAAGGTGGGTCTGGGCGCTTCGTACAAGTCGCAGTTGTGCAGCATCAGCAAGATCGAGGAGTGATTGACATGAGGCAAATGCTTGCGATTGATTACGAATACTGCTCCGGCTGCCATACATGCGAAATCGCCTGCCAGCAGGAGCATGGCCTTGCGCCGGACAAGTTCGGCATCGAGCTGAAGCAGATCGGCCCGGACGAGATCAGCAAGAACAAGTGGCAGTACGAGTTCCTGCCGGTGCCCACCGACCGCTGCGACCGCTGCGCCGTGCGCCAGTCGCAGGGCAAGCTGCCCAGCTGCGTGCAGCACTGCCAGGCGGGCTGCATCTACGTGGGGACGCTGGAGGAACTGGCCGACAAGATCAACAAGAAGAAGGTCGCCCTCTTCTCCTAGGGATTGACATGCGTGGGGCCCGCAAGGAGCGGGCCCCACGTCGGTTCTCTGTCGGTCTGCCACGCGTTCGCGAACGTTTGGCAGGCCGTCCTATTTCTCGATCAGCGAGGCGCGGAGCGTCTCGGCGTGTTGGGTCAGGCAGGTTGCCACGAAGTCGAGCTCGGGGCGTTCCGGGTCCTTGCGCATGAGGGCGTAGGCGTCCACGTAGCGCTTCTTGTCCGCCAGGGGCACGATGGCCACGTTCTGCTTGAGCAGGCTGGCGATGAGGGGCTTGTACTTCTTGTCGACCTTGGAGATGAGATGGATGCCGTCGGCGGGGTTGGTCGCGTAGAATTCCAGCGGATTGTCGGACGGGTCGAGCGAGATGTTCGGATAGAACCCCACGTCCGAACACAGCTTGATGAAGTCTTCCTTGAAGCGTTCGTTCAGGCGGTTCGCCTGCATGATGAAGCGGGACTGCGCCAAGTCTTCCAGCCGCAGGTCGGTGCGCGACGCGAGCGGCGAGTCCTTGCCCACGCCCAGCACCAGCTCGCCGTGGAATTCGGGTATCCAGATGGCCTGCAGCGTGTCGGGCACGTCCAGTTCGGTGGAAAGGCCCTCGGAGATGACGGCTTCGAACGACAGGTCCACCTTGCCGGCCTCCACCATCTGGCGGGCGCTCAGGCCGCTGTCGTTCATGTTCAGGTAGTCGACGCGCAGGCCGGGAAAGGTCTGCTTGGCCTGCGTCACCGCCTCGCTCACGCCCAGATACAGCGTGTTGGTGTGCAGCATGTCCACGATGGTGATGCGGTTGGCGCTCACGGAGGACAGCTTGCGCAGTTCGGCCTGCATGTTCGCCTGGTCGCCCACGATCTTGCCGGCGAACCGCAGCACCACTTCGCCCGCCGCCGTCAGGCTCAGGGGCCGTGTCTCGTAGAACAGCCTGCAGCCCAGCTCGTGCTGCAGGGCGGTCATGTGGCGGCTCAGGGAGGGCTGGGACATGTTGAGGTCGCGGGAGGCCGACACGTAGCTTTTGTGGGTGGCAAGGACCATGAATTCGCGGTAAACCTCGATGTCCATCGAAACGCTTCTCCCGTTCTCCCTCGTCGTGTCCCCGTGGCGCACTATGCAGGATCTGCAACGTGCCGTGCTGGATTGCGTATGGCGGGCCGCGCAGGCGTGGTCGGCATGCCGTGCAACATACGTATTTGGTTCATTATAGTGCATGTTCCTATAATACTTGGCAGCGGCCGCGGTCTTTTGCGCGCGACCGGGGTCGAAGGGGCTCCGGGCAGCCGTTCAGGGGGATTCGCGTCAATCCCGGCGTCGAAGCCCATGCGTCAGATGCAGTTTCCATCCCATCGAAAGAAAAGGAATCACGCCATGGATTTCAAGAAGACCGAGGAGCAGGAACTTCTACTGGAAAGCCTCCGGACCGTCATGGAGCGCGGCAACTTCGAGGACTACTTCAAGGAGTGCGACAAGAACCACGAGTATCCTCAGAAGGCCGTTGACGCCCTGGTGGAAGCCGGCTTTTCGACGCTGGGCATCCCGGAAGAGCATGGCGGGACCCCCATCGACATCCTCACGCAGATCATGGTGGCCGAAGAGGCCCATGCGCTCGGCTATCCGTCCCTGTGCTGGATCAACTTCTCCACCGAGGTGGACGACATCCTGACGTTCGGCAACGAGGACCAGCAGAAGAAGGTCCTGGAATGCGCGCTGGAGGGCAGGAAGCCCTTCACGTTGGGCTTCACCGAGCCGCAGGCCGGCTCCGACAGCGCCGCCATGTCCACCACGGCCACCAAGCGCGACGGCAAGGTGTACATCAACGGCAACAAGACGTTCAACACCAGCGCCGACCGTGCGCCCTTCATGCTGTGCGTGGCCCGCAGCGGCATCAACGAAAGCCCCTACAAGGACTTCAGCATGTACCTGTTCCCCATGGACCGTCCCGGCGTGACCATCGAGAAGCTGGACAAGATCGGCAACAACATGTGCGGCACCTACGAAGTGCATCTTGACAACGTGGAGTGCGAAGAGACGGACCTGGTGGGCGAAGAGTGCAAGGGCTTCTACCAGCTGATGAAGAACTTCGAGGTGGAGCGTTTGACCATCTGCGCCGCCAACGTGGGCATGGCGCGCTGCGCCTACGACGAGGCCGTGCGCTACGCCGGCGTGCGCGAGCAGTTCGGCAAGACCATCGGCAGCTTCCAGCTGATCCAGGAAAAGATCGTCGACATGAAGATCAAGATAGAGAACATGCAGAACATGCTGTACAAGACCGCGTGGAAGAAGATGAACGGCGAGTCCATCATGATCGATTCCTCGCTGGTCAAGCGCTACACCGGCCAGGCAGCCTTCGAGGTCATCGACGACGCCATGCAGATCATGGGCGGCATCGGCTACACGCACGACTGCCGCATCTCGCGTCTGTGGCGCGACCAGCGCGTGTACCGCATCATGGCCGGCACCGAGGAGATCATGGTGCATACGGCCGGCCGTGCGCTCATCAAAGAGGCGCAATAGCTTTTCCGAAGGAAAGGGAGCGAACCGATGAACACCGTTGCATGCTACAAGATAACGCCCGACAACCAGGACGTGGCCGTGGCCCCGGACGGGAGCATCGACCTCGCCCATGCCGCCATGGTGCTGGGCGAGTACGACCTCATGGCCATCGAGGAGGCGGCGAAGGTGGCCGAGGCCACCGAGGGCCGCGCCGTGCTGCTGACGGCCGGCGGCGAGGCGCTGGGCGACACCAAGCTGGTCAAGGCGGCCCTGTCCCGCGGCGCCTCCGAGCTGTACAGCGTGAGCGACCCCGCACTGGCCGACGCCGACGCGTTCCAGACCGCCACCGTGCTGGCCGCGACGCTGGGCAAGATGGAATACGACCTGGTCATTTGCGGCGAAGGATCGGCCGACCGCTACGAGCAGCAGGTGGGATCGCTTCTGGGCAGCCTGCTGGGCTTGCCGGTGGTGAACGCCGTGAGCAGCATCGAGCCGCGCGACGGCTCCGTGGTGGTGGAGCGCGCGCTGGAAAACGAGGTGGAGGTGCTGGAAGTGGCGCTTCCCGCCGTGGTCTCGGTGACGACCGACATCAACCTGCCACGCATCCCGCAGCTGAAGGACATCCTGGCGGCGGGCAAGAAGCCCGTCACCACCTGGACGCTGGACGAGGTGGGGGGGCTGCCTTCCGCATGCGTCGAAACCGTTTCGGTGAAGGCTCCCGGCAACGTGGAGCGCAAGAAGGTCGTGTACGAGTCCGGTTCGGCGGAGAACGTCGGCGAGCTGGCCGCCAACATCCGCGCGTCCCTGTAAGGCAAGGTGAGATCACATGAGTACCGTAAACAACGTGTGGGTCTGGGCGGAAACGCCCGCCAGTTACGCCGCCTTGTGCGCGCTTGGCCGTACGCTGGGCAGCAAGGTGGAGGCCGTGTGGGTGGGCGACGCCGAAGGAGCCCAGAGCGTGGCCGCTCAGGGATGCGACGCCGTTCTGTGGGCCGAACAGCCGCAGGGCGCCCTGTTCGAGGACGGGGTGGCCGCGGTGGTTGCCGCGGTGGCCGAGCAGAAGCCCGACCTGGTGCTGTGCGGCACCACCAAGCGCCTGCGCCTGGCGAGCGCCCACGTGGCGGCGGCGTGCGGCACGCGGGTGGTGAACGACGCGGTGCGCGTCTGGGTGGACGACGACGGCTGCGTGGAAGCCGAGCATATGGTGTACGGCGGCAGCGCCTACAGCATCGAACGCGCGACGTGCGCCCCGGCCGTGGTGCTGGCGGGCGAGAGTCTGCTCATGAGCGTGGAAGCGGCCGAAGGCGCCGCCGAGGCCCCCGTCACGCAGCTTCCTGCCAGTGCCGAGGCCTCGGGCATCAAGCTGGTCGAGCGCAAGCCGCGCGAGGTGGAGTCGGTGAACCTGGCGGCGGCGCGCCGCGTGGTGAGCGTGGGCCGCGGCCTGGAGAAGCAGGAGGACCTGGCGCTCATCGAGGAATTGGCACGCGCCTTGGAGGCCGAAGTGGGCTGCACGCGCCCCATCGCCGAGGGCGTGAACTGGATGGCGCGCGAGCGCTACATCGGCGTGTCCGGCGCCATGCTGAAGCCCGACCTGTTCGTTGCCGTGGGCGTTTCGGGGCAGGTCCAGCACATGGTGGGCGCCACCGGCGCCAAGACCATCGTGGCCATCAACAAGGACAAGAACGCGCCCGTGTTCAAGCAGGCCGACTACGGCATCGTGGGCGACCTGTACGAAGTGGTGCCCCAGCTGGTCGAGAGCCTGAAGGCCGGCAAGTAGAACGGTGCAAGGCAGGCGCCGCGCCCCCTGCTGCTGCAAGCAAGGGGGCGGGCCTGCCCCAACAGGGAACAACAACGCAACGATCAAGGAGAGCACCATGGATCAGGAATTCTTCGAAGGCTTGGCGAAGAACGTCAACGACGGCCCGACGCCGTTCATCAACCTTGCGCAGCTCCAGGCGGAAGTCGTGGAGGAGCGCCACGTGCGCTTGCGGCTGTCGCTGGGCGACCTGCACAAGAACCATGTGGGCATCGCGTATGCCGGCAGCGAGTTCATCCTGGCCGAAATTGCCGGCGGCACGCTGTTCATGGCCACGTACGGCACCGACGTGTACGTGCCTATCCTGAAGAGCGTCGAGCTGAAGTTCGTGAAGCCAGGCACCAAGGACCTGTACGTCGACATTTCGCTGACCGAAGAAGAGGCTGCCGAAAAGATCAAGCCCGTCGAGGAGCGCGGCCGCGGCGACTACTTCCTGGACATCCCCGTGTACGACGTGGACGGGGAACAGGTGGCGCAGATGAACTTCAACTACTACGCCCTTCCCGCCAAGAAATAGCCCAGACGTTCCCCCGCCTTCGCGGGGGAGCCTGCCCGAAACGAGCGTCCGCGCCAGGGGGCGCGGACGCACACACCTGCAAGGAGGCGAGCGTTCATGAAACAGTACGACGCGATTGTGGTGGGGGCCGGCATCGGTGGCCTGGCATCCGCGCTTTTGCTGGCCGAAAGCGGCAAGAAGGTTGCCCTGTTCGAGAAGACGGCGCGCACCGGCGGCCGCCTGGGCTCCAGCGCGCGCGACGGCTTCACCGTGGACTACGGCGTGCATCTGATCTCCCGCGGCCCGAAAGGCCCGCTCATCCAACTGCTCGAGCGCTGCGGCATAGAGCCGGGCATCGAGTTCACCAAGGTGCGTCCCATCCAGAGCACGGGTGGCGAGAACTTCAAGTTCCCGCACGACCTGAAGGGCCGCGTTCCCGACGAGGACTTCGAGGCCGTCATCGCCCTGGTCAACGACATCAAGAACATGAGCGACGAAGAGACGCACGCCTTGGACGACGTGACGTTGGAAGACCATCTGAACACGTACACCACGCATCCGTTCGTGCACTGCTGCGTGAGCCAGGTGGGCTTCATCTACTGCTGCATCCCCGAGTACCGCCTGTCGGCCGGCGAGTTCGCCCGCTGCCTGAAGTGGGAGGCCGAGGCGCGCTGCTCGGGCTACCCGTCGGGCGGCTGCGTGTCCATCACGAACGCCTACATGGAGGGTCTGGAACGCTACGGCGTGGAACTGCACTTCGGCACGCCGGTGGAGCGCGTGGTCGTGGAAGACGGCACGGCGGTCGGCATTGTGGCGGGCGGCCAGGAATACCGCGCCGACATGGTGGTGTCCAACGCCGGCATCAAGGAGACGGTGCTTGACCTGGCCGGAGCCGAGCACTTCCCGGCCGACTACGTGCAGCGCGTGCAGGACTTGGAGATATCCTTCGTGTCCATCATTGCGCGCTTCGCGCTGGACACGGTCATCAGCCCCGACATCAAGATGCTGAGCAACTTCTCGTCCATGCCGCCCCGCGAATACAACGAGACGCTGGCGCGCGGCGAGATGCCCGACGAGATAAACTCCTTCATCGTGGTGCCGTCCAGCTTCGACCCGTCGGTGGCACCCGTTGGCAAGCAGCTGGTCATGATGACCACGGCAGTGTCGGCCGATCTGGACGAGAAGTACGCCCCGGCCATCCTGGAAGCCCTCATCGATTCCGCGGAGGAACATTTCCCTGGACTGCGCGAACATGCCGTGTTCGTGGAAAAGGTGCTGCCGGCCGACGCCGCGCGTACCATGGGCGAAGACGGTGCCGGCATCGGCATCGCCCAGCAGGCGGGCCAGGCCGGCACCAGCCGCCCGTCCGTCAAGACGCCGCTTCCCGGCCTGTACATCGTGGGGGCGGAAGCCGGCGGCGCGGGCGTGGGCACCGAGCTTGCCGTCAACAGCGCCATCGAGTTCTTCGACACCTACGTAGCGTAACGCATGCCGTCCCGTGCCGCCCGGGGAGGGGCGGCACGGGCGCCGATATCGCAAAGGAGTTCGATCATGGTCAAGCGCGAAGAGATACCCTCTTTCGGAAACCTCCAGGGCGTGCGCGTGGTGGTGTCTGCCGTTTCGACGGCAGGGCCTTTCGCGGGCGAGCTGTTCGCCGAGAACGGCGCCGACGTCATCTGGCTGGAACCGCCCCGCGGCATCGACCCGTACCGTTGGACGCAGGACGGCTGGGGCGTGCAGAACGAACGGCGCAACATGCGCAACCTCATGCTGGACGTCGTGCGCCCCGAAGGCCGCGAGGTGTTCCTCAAGGTCATCGAAACCGCCGACATCTTCATCGAGGCGTCGCGCGGCGGCCAGTGGGAGAAGTGGGGCTACCCGGACGAAGTGCTGTGGGAGCGCAATCCCAAGCTGGTCATCGGCCACATGTCGGGCTACGGCCTGACGGGCGACCCCGACTACGTGAGCCTGCCGGGCTACGACTTCACCGTGAACGCGTTTTCCGGCCTCATGTACCTGAACGGCTACAAGGACGGCCCGCCGTACATGATCCAGAAGTTCGTGACCGACTACTACGCCGGCCTGTTCGCCTATGGCGCGGCGTTGGCGGGCTACGTGAACGCGCTGCGCACGGGCGAGGGCGAAAGCTTCGACCTGGCGCAGTACGAAGCCGCCGTGCGCTGCCAGGCGGGCCTGTTCGGCAAGTGGTTCGAGAAGCAGATACAGGAAGAGCGCGGGTCGGGTGCGCCACGCGACAACATATCCGCCGGCGCCGGCTACTACGAGTGCAAGGACGGCGAAGGCGTGTACCTGTTCACGGCCGGACAGACCACCACCAAGAAGGCCATCGAGTTCTTCGGGCTGGAATACGGGTCCGAGCTGTTCCCCGAGGGCATTCCGTCCGTGGGCATCAGCACGCCGGGCGCACCGGTGTTCGACGGCGCCATCGAGAAATACTGCTCCGAGCACACGGCCGCCGAATTCGCCGAGGCCATGGCTGGCATCGGCATTCCGTGCTCGGTGGTCATGAACTACGAGATGATGGAAGAACACCCGCACTACCTGGCGCGCGGCACGTGGGTGGAATGGGACACGGTGGACGGCAAGAAGGTGAAGGGCGTCACGTCGGTGCCGCGCTTCAAGAACCATCCGTCGCAGATCTGGCGCGGCTGCCCCTCGCAGGGCATGGACAACGACGACGTGCTGGCCGAGATAGGCATCACGGACGAGGCCGAGATAGCCGCACTGTACGAGAACGGCATCCTGCGCAGAAGCGACTACATCGGCGGGCTGTGATGCTGCTCGCGGACATACTGGAAGAGTCTGCGCGGAAAGGGCCCGAACGCGTTGCCGTGCGCTTCAAGGGGAAGGCGTACACGTACGAAGACGTGCGGCAACGCGTCGGCCGGCTGACGGCCGCCTGGGTGCGCCTGGGCGTGCGTCCGGGCGACCACGTGGCCGTGATCGCCCCCAATTCCCTGGCGTTCATCGAGACCACGTTCTCCTGCGCCCGGTTGGGCGCGGTGTGCGAGGCGTACAACGTGCGTCTGGCGCCGCGGGTGATCGTGGAGCTGCTGAAGCGGTCGAACGCGCAGGTGGTGGTCGTGACGCCCGAGATGCAGGAGCGTTTGGCCGGCCTTTGGAAAGACGTGGGGCGTCCGCTGACGCTGGTGCTGCTGGACGACGCGGCCGAAGGCGCCGAGGGTGCGGTGGGCGCGCCGGCCGAGGGCGCGTCGGGCGTGGCGCTCAAGGGCGCGCTTGCCGAGGGCGTGCAGGCGCAGCACGGCTACGAGGGGCTTCTTGCCTCCGCCGCGGACGCGCCGCTTCCCGAAGCCGTCGCCGTGCGGCCGGAGGATCCGGTGTTCATGCTGTACACCAGCGGCACCACGGGGCTGCCCAAGGGCGTGGTGTTCTCGCAAGAGGCCATGGTCAACCGCGCGCAGGCCGACGTGGAGGGGATGCGCTTCTCGCGCGACGACATCATGCTGTTCGTGCTGCCGTTCTATCACGTGACCTGCGTGTCGGTGTTCGCGGTGCTGCTGGTGGGCGCGCAGATGGTCATCGGCCAGTCCAACAAGGCGCCCGACATCGTCTCCTACGTCAACCGGTACGGCGTCACGCGGGTGGGGCTGGTGCCCTATCACATGCGCACGCTGGCGGCCTACGTGGAGGCCGAGCATGTCACGGTGGACACGCTCAAGCTCGTCATCTACGGGGCGGAGCCGGCAGGCCCCGCCTTGCTGTCCCGCTGCAGCGCTCTGCTGGAATGCGACTTTTTGCAAGGCTACGGCATGACGGAAACGGCCTCGTCGGTGACCGTGCTTTTGCCCGAGCACCACAAGGACCCCCGCCTGCTGGAAACGGCGGGCGTGCCCTTGCCGGGCGTGGAGATACGCATCGTCGACGAGGAAGGCCGCGTCTGCCCGCCGGGCACGAGCGGGGAAGTGGTCGTGAAGACGAACACGCTCATGCTGGGCTATTGGAACGACCTCGACCAGACGGCCCGCGTGGTGAAGGATGGCTGGTACTACACCGAAGACATCGGGTTCGTGGACGAGGCCGGGTTCCTCACCTTGGTAGACCGCAAGAACAACCTGGTCATAACCGGGGGAGAGAACGTCTATCCGCTGGAAGTGAGCAGGTGCATCGCGTCGTTGGGCGCCTGCATCGCCGACGTGGCGGTAACCGGCGTGCCGGACGAGCGGTGGGGCGAATCGCTGGTGGCGTTCGTCGTCCGCGCGCCGGGAGCGGCGGTGACCGAGGAGGACATCGTCGCGCACTGCGCAGACGAGCTGGGGCATTACAAGAAGCCGAAACGGGTGGTGTTCGTGGACGACCTTCAACGGAAGTCCTCGGGCAAGGTGCCCAAAGAGCACCTGGACGAACTCGTGGCGGCATACGTTACAGGAAAGGACGACCATGGCAGACTTTGATGCGGTGGTGGTGGGGGCCGGATGCGCCGGATCGGTTGCGGCGTACCAGCTGGCCAGCGCCGGCAAAAGCGTGCTTCTGATAGAGCGCGGGGCCGACGCCGGCGCCAAGAACATGACGGGCGGGCGCATCTACACGCACTCGCTGGAAGCCGTGTTCCCGGACTTCGCCGAAGAGGCGCCGCTGGAACGCAAGATCACCACGGAGCGCATATCCTTCATCACCGAAGACGAGAACACGACGATGGAGTTCGCCTCGCCCCGCCTGGGGCGCCCGGAGAACGCCTCGTATTCCGTGCTGCGCGGGCCCTTCGACCGCTGGCTGGCGTCGAAGGCCGAACGGGCGGGGGCGGAATGCATCTTCGGCATTGCCGTTGACGGCCTGGTGTGGGAAGACGGGCACGTGGCGGGCGTGAGCGCGGGAGGCGACGAGATCACCGCCGAGGTGACCATCCTGGCCGACGGCGTGAACTCGCTTCTGACGGAGCAGGCCAAGCTGGCCACCAAGCCGCAGCCCCATCAGCTGGCGGTGAGCGTGAAGGAGACCATCAGCCTTCCCGCGCAGGTCATCAGCGACCGGTTCCGCGCGAGCGACGACGAGGGGACCGCGTGGCTGTTCGCCGGCGCGGCGACGCAGGGACATGCGGGCGGCGGATTCCTGTACACCAACCGCGAATCCATCTCCATCGGCCTGGTGGCCACGCTGTCCGACCTGTGCACGTCGCAGGTGCCCATCTACCAGATGATGGAGGACTTCAAGGGCCATCCTGCCGTGGCGCCCCTTCTGGCGGGCGGGAAGCTGGTCGAGTATTCCGGCCACCTCATCCCCGAGGGCGGGTTCAACATGGTGCCCACGCTGTACGCCGACGGCTGCCTGGCCACGGGCGACGCCGCCATGCTCTGCATCAACCTGGGTTACCAGGTGCGCGGCATGGACTACGCCGTGGCTTCGGGGTCGCTGGCCGCAGAGGCTGCGCTCGAGGCGCTGGAGGCGGGCGACGTGTCTGCCGCCAAGCTGGCCGGCTACCAGGCCAAGCTGGAGAACAGCTTCGTTTTGCAGGACCTCAAGGCATACCGGGACTTCCCGGCGTTCATGGAGGGCACGAAGCGCATGTACGACGATTATCCCGCCATGCTGGCAGGCATGATGCGCGCCATGTTCGTGGTGGACGGCTCGCCCGTGCAGCCGGTGCGCAAGAAGATGATGGCGCCCGTGAAGCAGGTCGGCCTGCGCAAGGTGCTCAAGGACGTGCGAAGGGGCGTGAAGGCGCTATGAAAGAGACGACGGTGAACGTCGACGAGAAGTTGGCGGTGGACAAGTTCAACGTGGACGAGGGCAACCCTCACATCGTGCTGGTAGAAGACCCCGATCCGACGGAGTTCGAGAAGCTCATGCTGTGCTGCCCGGCCGGCCTGTACCAGCGGGGGCCGGAAGGCGAGGCGGTGTTCGACTGTGCGGGCTGCCTGGAATGTGGCACCTGCCGCATCCTGTGCGGCGACACCATCATAGAGAAATGGGAGTTCCCCCAAGCTGGCATGGGCGTGTCGTACCGCTTCGGATAGGGGGATGCAGGTAGTCTTTCCTGATTGTCATCCTGAGCGAGCGAAGCGAGTCGAAGGATCTCAAGCGTCCAAGATCCTTCGACTCCGGCCTTGCGGCCTCCGCTCAGGATGACAACTTGCTACGAAAAAGAGGCTGCCCGGCGTTTTTGCCGGGCAGCCTCTTTTTCGTGGGGCGTCTCGTGTTGGTGGGACGCCCCCGGTTGTCTCGTGCTGTCGTTCTGTTATTCCGCCTTGTACAGCGCGACGGGGCCCATGTTGCGGTCCTCCTCCGCAGTGGACGCCTCCAGCACCCGGGTGAGGTAGCCCTCGGCCTCCACGTACACGCGCCAGGCGGCCTTCCCCACCTGCCTGAACCAGAAG
>CAJFVW010000003.1 GCA_904420575.1 uncultured Gordonibacter sp. | reverse complement strand
CTTCCAGGACGACTGGGGCTCCAAGCAGAACCTGTTCTTGCCGCCCGACGTGTGGCGCGAGATGATCAAGCCGCTGCAGGCCGACATTGCCAAGACCATCCATGAATGCGGCATGCTCTACGTGCATCACGCCGACTGCATCTGCGAGCCCATCGTGGAGGACATGGTGGAGATAGGCATCGACATCTGGCAGGGCGTCATCCCGCAGAACGACATCGTGTCCATCCAGGAACGCACGCAGGGCAAGCTGGCCATGATCGGCGGCATCGACGGCCCGGCCATCGATGACGAGGACACGCCCGACGAGGCGATAGTGAACGAGGTGCACCGCTGCGTGGACACGTACTGCCCGGGCGGGCGCTTCTATCCCGGCGCTCCCGCGCCGCTTCTGCGCCAGCGCAACGGGGACGTGCTCAACAAGGAGCTGGCGGAATACGGCCGCGCGTGGGCCGAGGCGCACCCGGTCGCCTAGCGGACCTGTCCGGCGCGCCCTTCCGGGACGCGCGGACGGCTTGGGGAAAGACGCAAGAAGCAAGACGCGAAACAGGAAACAAGCAAGACGCAAAGGCAAGATGTAGCGAGAAAACGAAAGAAGAGAGAGGAACCAACCATGTCACTGCTCGAGGACATCTCCAGCGCGGTGCAGCGCGGAAAGAGGAAAGAGGTCAAGCCGCTGGTCCAGCAGGCCATCGACGAGGGCATGGACCCCGTGGTCATCCTGAACGAGGGCCTGGTGCCCGCCATGTCGATCATCGGCGACCGGTTCAGCCGCAACGAGGCGTTCGTGCCCGAGATGCTGGTGGCGGCGCGCGCCATGGCGGCGGGCACCGAGCTTTTGAAGCCGCTTTTGGCCGAGGAGGGCGCCGAGCCTGTGGGCAAGGCGGTCATCGGCACGGTGAAGGGCGACATGCACGACATCGGCAAGAACCTGGTGCGCATGATGCTCGAGGGCAAGGGCATCGAGGTGGAGGACCTGGGCGTGGACGTGGCTCCAGAGGCGTTCGTGGCCTACGTGCGCGAGCATCCCGACTGCCAGATCGTGTGCCTCTCGGCGTTGCTCACCACCACCATGCCCATGATCGGCGAGACGATCAAGGCCTTGGAGGACGCGGGCCTGCGCGACAAGGTGAAGGTCATGGTCGGCGGGGCGCCCGTCACCCAGGCCTTCGCCGACGAGGTCGGGGCCGACTCCTACACCGACGACGCGGGCGCTGCCGCCAACGCCGCCGCGGCCATCCTGGCCGCGTAGGTCCGAGGCCCCCGGCCCCGCCTTCCCGCGCGCAGGCGCGTCCGCCCTCGGCGCGGCGCGCGCGGCGCAGGAGGCGGGGCCCATCGAAACAGAGAAAGGAGTCCAGGGCACATGGACATGGAGAAGTGGGTGGCCGACGTTATTGCGGCCGAGAGGAAGAAGCCGCTGCCGGTGCTGTCGTTCCCGGCGGTGCAGCTCATGGGCATCACGGTCGCCGAGCTCATAGGCGACTCGAAGAAACAGGCCGAGGCCATGAGGCTCGTGGCGGAGCGCACCGACGCCGCTGCCTCGGTGTCTTTCATGGACCTGTCCGTGGAGGCCGAGGCGTTCGGCAGCGAGGTGCGCGTCTCCGACGACGAGGTGCCCACCGTGGTGGGCTCGGTCGTGGACGAGGACTCGGACCCGGAGGACCTGGAGGTCCCCGAGGTGGGCGCCGGGCGCACGGGCCTCTACGTGGAGGCCATCCGCGAGGTGGCGCCCCTGATCCAGGACCGCCCCGTCCTCGCGGGCTGCATCGGCCCGTTCTCGCTCGCGGGCAGGCTCATGGACGTCTCCGAGGCCATGGTCCTCTGCTACGAGGACCCCGAGCTCGTCCACGCCGTGCTCGCCAAGTGCACCGCGTTCATAGCGGCCTACGCGAAGGCCTTCAAGGACGCGGGCGCCGACGGCGTGGTCGTGGCCGAGCCGCTCGCGGGCCTGCTGCCGCCCGCGCTCGTGCAGGGGTTCTCGACGGACTACGTGAGGCGCGTGGTCGGCGCCGTGCAGGACGCCTCCTTCGCGGTCGTCTACCACAACTGCGGCCCCTCGGTCGTCGCCGCCGCCGAGGCCGTGGCCGCCACGGGGGCGGCGGCCTTCCACTTCGGCAACGCCGTCGGCATGGCCGAAGTGCTGCCCCTCATGCCCGAGGGCGCGCTCGTCATGGGCAACGTCGACCCGGCCGGGCAGATAAGGAACGGCACCCCGGAGTCGGTCCGCGAGGCCACGCTCGCCCTCATGGAGGCGTGCTCCGGATACCCCAACTTTGTCCCCTCCACGGGCTGCGACGTGCCCCCGATGAGCCCCTGGGAGAACGTGGACGCCTTCTTCGCCGCGGTGGAGGAGTTCTACGACAGGAAGTAGGCTGATGAGCAGGCCCCGCGTCGCTGGCGGGCCGATTCGGGTCGCTCCCTTGATTATCAGGGAAAACGCCTTGTGTCGATGGTACCATCAAGGCAGTGGCGCCAAGCGTAAGGAGGCGGAAGTGCAAACGTCCCTGCTCATATCTTCGGGGGAGTTCGCCCGCATGTGCAACGTCAGCCGGGAACTGCTCATCCATTACGACAAGATAGGCCTGCTCAAACCCAAGGAAGTCAGGGAGAACGGCTACCGCTACTATTCGCTGCGGCAGCTGTACCTGTTCGACGTCATCAGGTTCTTCTCCGACACGGGCATGTCCATGAAGGAGATCAAGCAGTACCTGGACAACCGGACGACGCAGCTGTTCCTCGGCTGCGCCCAGGAGAGCATCGAGAAGATGGAGCGCCAGCGCGACGTGTTGGACGCGCGCATCTCCATGATGGAGAAGATGCGCTACATCACGCAGCGCGCCCTGACGTTTCCCAAGGACAAGCCTCGGCTGTCCTACTGGGACGAGACGTGGTTCGCCGCCACCGACGTGCCGCGCGAACGCACGCAGCAGGCCTATGCCGAAGCGTTCAGCGCCCATACCGACTTCTGCCGGAACACCATCGGCGTGACGGGCTTCCCGTTGGGGCGCATCGTGGACATCCCCGACCTGACGCGCCCCGACGACTTCTACTACACGAAGCTCCTCACGTGGATCAGCCCGCCGAAGTCCCTGGCGCCCTGGGGCGACCGCGTGATACGCAAGCCGAAGGGCAACTATGCGGTCATTCTCCACCAGGGCGGCACCAGCACGGTGGCGGGCTCCTACGAGAAGCTGCTGCGGTTCGTGAAGAAGGAAGGGCTTGCCCTGTGCGGGCCGGTGCACGAGCTGGACATGAACTCCTATCTCATGTCGGACTCGGCCGAGGACTACCTGCTGCACATCTCGGTCCTGGTGGACGCCTGAGGCGCGAAGCGGCCTGCGAAGGCTATCTGACGCGCGGGCGACCCGGGGCCGTGGGACACACGGGGCGCACGCCCCATGCCCCACGGCGCGAAGCGGCCCGCGACGGGCGTCCGCCGCGCCGCGGGCCTTCGGCCATGCTTTCGCCTCCCCGGCCCCTTATGCGATGAGCCGTTCGTTGTCCCTGATGAGCTCGTCCACTACGGCAGGTTCGGACAGGGTGGACACGTCGCACAGGTCCTCGGTCTGCCGCGCCGCTATCTTGCGCAGGATGCGCCTCATGATCTTGCCGCTGCGGGTCTTCGGCAGGGCGCGGGCGAAATGGACCACGTCGGGGGTGGCGATGGGGCCGATGGTCGTCCGCACGCTCTTGACCAGCCGCGCGCGCAGGTCGTCGTCGATGACGGCGCCTTCCCTGACCGTGACGTAAGCGTAGATGCCTTCGCCCTTCACCGGATGGGGGTAGCCCACCACGGCCGCCTCGGCCACTTCCAGGCACGCGACCAGCGCGCTTTCGACCTCGGCCGTGCCGATGCGGTGGCCCGACACGTTCATCACGTCGTCGATGCGCCCGGTGATCCAGAAGTACCCGTCCTCGTCGCGGTAGGCGCCGTCGCCGGTGAGGTAGTAGCCGGGGGTGGGGAAGTACACGTCCTTGAACGCCTGGTCGTTGCGGTACACGCCCAGGGCCATGCCTGGCCACGGGCGGGTCACCACCAGGTTGCCGGCCTCGTTCGTGGCCGCTTCGGCCCCGTTCGCGCCGATCACCTTCGGCAGCACGCCGAAGAACGGTAGGGCGGCCGAACCGGGCTTCATGTCCACGGCGCCCGGTATGGTGGTGATCATGACGCCGCCCGACTCGGTCTGCCACCAGGTGTCGGCCACGGGGCAACGGCCTTGGCCGATGGCCGAGTAGTACCACAGCCAGGCCTTCGACGTGATGGGCTCGCCCACCGACCCCAGCATGCGCAGGCTGCCGATGTCGTGGCCGTTCACCCACTGCTCGCCTTCCTTCATCATCGAGCGGATGGCGGTCGGCGCGGTGTAGAGCACGTTCACGCCGAACTTCTCCACCACCTCCCAGTAGCGGTCGGGCTGGGGGTAGGTGGGCACCCCTTCGAACATGAGCGACGTCGCGCCGTTGGCGAGCGCGCCGTACACCAGATACGAATGCCCGGTGATCCAGCCCACGTCGGCCGTGCACCAGAACACGTCGCTTTCCTTGAGGTCGAACACGTACTTCGACGTGACCGCGGCGTACAGCAGGTAGCCCCCGTTGCCGTGCACGATGCCTTTGGGCTTGGCGGTGCTGCCGCTCGTGTAGAGGATGAACAACGGGTCCGTGGCCTCCATGCTCTCCGGCTCGCACACGGACGTTTCGGCGGCCATGCGGTCCTCCCACCACAGGTCGCGCCCGACGGTCATGTCGGTGCGCTTGTCGATGCGCCGCACGACGATGCATTTCTTGACCTGGGGACAGAGGGCAAGCGCCTGGTCGCAGATGCCTTTGAGGTCGAGGATCTTGCCTGCGCGGTAGCCGTAGTTCGACGTGACCACCACGGTGGCGCCCGAGTCGTCGATGCGGTCCTTCAGCGCCTCGGCGGAAAGCCCGCTGAACACGACGCAGTGGATGGCGCCGATGCGCGCGCACGCCAGCATGCCGATGGCCAGCTGCGGGATCATGGGCAGGTACAGCACCACGCGGTCGCCGCGCCTCACCCCCAGCCGCTTGAGCATGTTCGCGGCCTTGCACACTTCGCGGTGCAGGCGCTGGTAGGTGTACACCTCCACCTCTTCGGAGGGTTCGCCCTGCCAGATGAGCGCGGCCTTGTTGCGGCGCGCGCCGTTCAGGTGGCGGTCGAGGCAGTTGTACGAGGCGTTCAGGCGCCCGCCGCGGAAGTAGCGCGCATAGGGACGCTCGTCGGTGAAATCGTATTCTTCCACCGCGTCCCAAAGCTTGAACCAGTCGAGGTGCTCGGCGGCCATCTGCGCCCAGAAGGCCTCGGGGTCCTCGATGGAGCGGCGATACATCTCGTCATAGTCCTGCCTGCTTCTGATCAGGGCCTTGTAGCTGAATTCCGGCGTAGGTTCGATGGTATGCTCGTTTTCGAGCATGTGTCTGATGAAGGCGGCTCGCGTGTTCTTCTTCATGGGGGCTCCTCTCGCATCTGCGTGTGCATCGTGGGTCGGTGGGTGGGGTCAGGCCACGTTGCCTTTTTCCGAAAGGTCGATGAATGCCGCGCTGCGCGGGTCGATGGGCGCGTACATGGTGCGCATCAGGTACGCTTCCGGATTGCAGGCCCGCAGGCTGGCGCTCAGGTCGAGGCGGCTGTGAATCAGGTGCGCGTAGGCGTCTTCCAGGATGACCGATTCATGGACGCTCGTGCTTTGGTACAGCGCGGCGCACAGGGCGCTCACGGTGCTGGCGTCGCAGCAGGCGCACCAGCCGAAGTCGGACTCGTCAAGCACCACCAGGGTAGCGGCGACGAGGTCCTTGTCGTTGAGGCAGGAAGCGAGGCGCTCCGCCTCGCGTGCGGAGAGGGGATGGACCTCGCGCAGCTCGTCGATGCGGCGCAGGGCATCGCGTTTGGCGAAGGCGGGCCCGGTGCCGGTGGCGATGGATGTCAGCAGATGCACGTCCTCGATCGACGCGACGACCGCCATCCTGACGGCACGGCTGACGCCTTCGTTCGCCACGAACGCCAGTACCTCGGGTGCGCGCAGGCGCTGCACCAGGGCTCGCCGCGCCTCGCCGCGCGAACCCACGATGCGCGCGGTCAGCAGCGACCGCTGCGCCTTCAGGTTCGCCACGTCGAGCACGTTGGCCGGGGTCTGCGTCCTTTGCTGGTCTCGGTTCAAGCTCTTCGTCTCCATGATCTGCCTCCTTCTCTTTCTGCCGGGTGTCCTCGTTGCGGTGGGTTCCAATGGGCCCATCATGGGGGTTGCAACGATTACAAGGTCAATCTTGGTGCGCCGGTTTCGCCCACGATTGGTGCGATACGGCCTGCGAACGGGCTTCGGGCTCTGGCGGCCTCTTTGCGAGTGGGCCTCGCGGGCATGTAGGAGCGTCTCCCTGCGTTGCGCAGGCGGCATCTTCTCGCCTGCCCGCTTTTCCTTATAATGGAGGGGAACGCCCAAACGGGGAACAGGCCGCTGGCGCGCAGGCGCGCCCGCACGCGCGTGTTCGGCCGACGACGGAAGGAACGTCCCATGCCGCCCTTCGAGAAAAAGACGCTGCTGGTCGCGAACCCCGCTGCCCAGAACGGAAACGGCGCCCAGGCAGCCGCCCGCGCGGCGGCGCTTCTGCGGGAAGTGGCGGGGGAGGACCGGCTCGACGTGGTGCTGACCGAGGGGCCGGGTCATGCCGAGCGGATGGCCGCACAAGCGCAGGGATACGACATGGTGGTGGCGCTCGGTGGCGACGGCATCGTCCACGAGACGGCGAACGGGCTTTTGCTGCTGCCCGAAAGCGCCCGCCCGACGCTCGGCGTGGTGCCGGTGGGTTCGGGCAACGACTACGCACAGACCCTCGGCATGTCGACGCGCTCGGTCGACGAGGCCGTGCGGCAGCTGGCGGGCGCCCGTCCGCGCCCGTTTGACGTGGGGCGGTGCAACGGGCGCCACTTTGTGGAGACGCTGTCGTTCGGCCTCGACGCCGCCATAGCGCTCGACACTGTGGAGCGCCGGCGCATCACGGGCAAGACCGGCACGGCGCTCTATCTGGAAAGCGGCCTCGACCAGCTGCTGCATCATCGCGACGTGCATCGCTTCACGGCAACGCTGGATGCCGCCCCGGCGGCGGAAGCCGGGCGGGTGGGGGTAGGTTCGGGATCCGGGCGCGCCCCCGAATGCGCGAGGGCCGGGAAGGACGCGGCGGGTGCGAAAGCGGAGACGAGGACGGTGGATGGTCCCTCGTACCTGTTCGCCGTCCAGATAGGTCCCACCTATGGCGGGGGCTTCCGCATCTGCCCGCAGGCGCGCACCGACGACGGCCTGCTCGACCTCTGCGTTGCCCGTCCGCCCCTGGGCGCGCTGCGCGCGGTGCTCCTGTTCCTTCTGGCCAAGAACGCCTGGCACGCCCGCTTCAAGCAGCTGGAGTTCTACCAGACGCGCGCGCTTCGGCTCTCGTTCGACGGTCCGCTGCCCGTGCAGATGGACGGCGAGCCCTTCCAAGCGCAGGAGTACGACATCGCCTGCGTCCCGCACGCGCTGAACGTGCTTGTGCCGTGACGGGAGAACATGCGGCGCGGGCGGCGGCGAGCCTCCCTGGGCCGCCTGGGCCTGCCTTCCCGTGACGGGAAGCACGCGACGGGGGCGTGGAGCCTCGCCCCCGTCTGGCCGTCTTTTCTGGTGGCGGAAGAGCGCAGCGTGGGCGGATGCGCCTTGCCGGCCCCTATTGGGTGATCAAGGGCTTCGTCAGCCACGCCAGGTGGCTCCACCGCTGCTGCTCGGCGATGCGCGCGAAGGCCTCGCGGCAGAAGCGCACGACGGCGGCGTGCGGGTTGCGGGCGCGCAGCACGTCCTCCAGGGGCAGCAGGTACTGTGCGCGAGATGCGTCGAAGCACGCGCCGTCCACCGGCACCTCGCCTGCCGAATTCTCCAGGAAGGGATAGGCCATCACGAAGAACGCCGCCCTGTCGTACGTTTCGTCGCCTGGCCAGAATCCGAATTCGACCAGCTGTTCGTCCAGCGCCACGCGCTCCACCAGGGATGCTTCGGAATCGAAGGGGCAGGGCTCTCCCGAGAACAGCACGCAGGTCATGTCGAAGGTGCCCCAATACAGGGAAGGCGGGGTCTTCTTGCCGCGCCACGGTGCCGAAAACTCCAGGAGGGCGTCGCGCGCGAACAGGCATTGGTCGAAGTAGGCCTGCGCGCGCAGGTCGTCGAAGGCCAAGGGTTCGTCCAGATGGTAGAAGGGCTCGTCCGTGAACATCTCTTGTGGGACGGGGTAGATGGGGCAGGGATGCCCCACGTTCTCCAGCAGGTCGACGAACCGGTCGTAGCAGTCGCTCACGGAAAGGCACTCGCGCAGCGGGAACGCCGCCGCCGCGCCCTCGGTGTTCAGGGCGCGCACCTGCGCGTCCGTCACGTCGAGGTCGATCTGCAGTCCGCCGCTTCCATGGGCCAGGTATCCCGTCGTAAACCCGGTAGGGAACACGTCGAGCACCACCTGGCTCCATTCGGGCTGCGGGGCCGCCATCTCCAACTTCACTTTTCCCATCATCTGCGTGGTCATGTGCAGCGCGATGCAGGTGTCGCGCCATTCGCCATACGTTTGCGCCATCATGCGGCATCACCTCGGGGTCAGTGTAGCGTGGCCCCGGCAGCAGCAGGCGGCCGGCCCGCATCGTCACCGTCCCGCCGCGAAACGGCCATCCCCCCGATTCCCACGTCGGGGCGACCGCTCATGCAGGGCCCATGATGCCGTTCGGCGGCGTGCGGATCTCTTGCGACGGAAATCGTTGTTCGGGGAGTGATCGGGGCGCCCCGCTTGCAAGAGGGCCTGCTCTCGATGGCGTGGATGCGGCGTTCGACCTGCCCCCTTCGCGTCTCGCTTGCGAGAGGACCTGCTCTCGATGGCGTGGATGGAATCGCCGCCTGCGTCTTGACTCCGCAAGAGGCGCTCGCCCGACGAGGGGAGATTGAAGGCGGCATCGGACGATGCTACACTGTGGGCAACGTCGAGAGAGCAGCGTCGACATGCAGCGAAGCAGACGGAAAAAAGGAGGCGGACGCCATGGCGATCGTCCCGATGAAGCAGGGACTCGCGAACGAATTCCCCAAGCAGTGCAGCGGCGGCGGTTGAGCCACCGCGAGCATTCCCCTCATCCCATTGGGGACATGCCTGTCCTGCGGTGCGCAGAACGAACTCGGGGAAACCCATTGCAAGGAATGCGGAGCGCCTTTGCCGCTCCCACCCGGCACCTCCGTCCCGAAAGGGTAGGCGGCCGGGAAACGGAGGCTGCCGTTTGCGGCGTGCCGGCGACAAGCCTGATCGCCGTGGCGCGCCATCTGGCCAGCCTGGCCGCTGTGGCATATCGGGCGGCAAGCCCGACTGCTGCGGCGTGCTGGATGGCGAGGCTGACGGGTTATGGCATACCGGGTGGCGAGGCTGCCGTTTGCGATATGCCGGGTGGCGAAGACGGCGGTTGTGGCGTTGATGAATGGCAAGGCTGACGGCTGTGGCACAAAAATGCCGAGGCTGACCGTTATGGCACGATTTTGCCTCTCGCGGTAGCCCCCGTTTTTTTGAGACCTGGCCTTATGCCGATAGCCAGTGGGAAATGGCACGCGAACCTGTCGAAAATAGCGCCATAACGGTCAGCCTTGCCAAAAAGCTACCATAACCGTCAACCTTGCCACGCAGGTGCGGCGGTTTCGCACCTGGCCGGGGTCGTCGGACATCACGTCGCCATCTGCGCCTCGCCACGTGGGCGCGTCAGGGGTCTCGTGCCCGCATGGCACTCTTGCCGGTTTCGTCCGGCGTCTTCGTCTCGAAGAGGTAGGCGTACGGGGTAGAGGGGAGGTCCCTGCAGCCGTTTGGCCTGCAGGGACCTCCCGCCTCCCGCCTCCCGCCTCCCGCCTCCCGCCTCCCG
>CAJFVW010000002.1 GCA_904420575.1 uncultured Gordonibacter sp. | reverse complement strand
CTTTCGCGCTCATGCCCTCATGAGGCGGGACTTGGAGTCCTTCGCCCACAGGAACAGGAGCTGGCGCGAGCGCTCGCCGAAGGCATGCGCCCAGACGGTGCGGATGCCCCGTTCGTCGGATTCCAACACCACTTCCAGGTAGCCGTACGGCAGCGCTTCGGGAAACTTCTCGCCCCACTCCACGAAGGAGGCGCCGTCGCCGTCGATGGTCTCGAAGTAGCCGATGTCCTCCAGCTCGTCTGGATGCTCCAGCCGGTACAGGTCGAAGTGATACAGCGGCAGCGAGCCTTCGGGGTACGAGAGCAGGATGTTGAACGTGGGGCTGGTCACCTGGTCGCGGATGCCCAGACCGGCGGCGACCCCTTGCACGAACTGGGTCTTGCCCGCGCCTAAGTCGCCTTCGAGCACCACGACGTCGCCCGCGCGCAAGTAGGGTGCGAGCGTGGACGCCAGCTGCTTCGTCGCTTCCGGCGAGGTGGTTTTGCGCATGTACGTGAGTCCGTTTGCCATGATGGCTATGATACGACAACCGCGCCGCCGCCGCACGTGCATCTTTCAGATAGCTATACAAGCCGCACGTCTATTTCTTGGGCGATCTCATTGCATTACCGTGCAATTTCTCCCTGTTTTGGTAGAATAGGATGCGTGACGGCAGGGTACGAACGCGGGCGGCACTTCTTGCGGAAGGAGCGATTGCCTGTGGACATAGCCCTTGAAATTCTTTATGCCCTCGCAGCACTTGAGACCGTCGCGGGATTTGCACTTGAGCGACGAAAGAACCATAATCGTCACCGGATGGAAGCGGGAGAAAAGGGAAAGTCCGGCGGGCACCAGACTTCCTAATTCATAAACCGCGCCGCCCGCCAACGAGCTAACGGCTCTCGGGCTTTGCCGGTGTTTGCATCGTACCGCGCCGCAAGCCGTGGCTCAACACGGCACGAACGAGAGACAGGAGCTTTTCATGACCGAACGCGCAACCTCCGCCGACTCCCACGCCGCAGCCGCCGACGCCGCAGGCCTCGCCGCCGCAGACCCGACGCCCTCCCCCACGCCATGCGCGGCGCGCGTAGACACGGTCCTGCGCAACCTGAAGGCGGCGGGGCTTTCCCAGATGGTCGTCTGCGATCCCCGCTCCATCCAGTACCTGACCGGGGCCTACGTGGAACCCGGCGAGCGCTTCCTGGGACTTTTTGTCGCGCCCGGCCAGCAACCGGCCCTCGTGCTGAACGAGCTTTTCACGGCGCCCGCCGACGCCGCATGCCGCATCCTTTCCTTCAAGGACACCGACGACCCGCTCGCCTTGGTGGCCGGCCTGTGCGACCCCGAAGCGCCGCTCGGCTGCGACAAGAACCTGCCCGCGCGCTTCCTCATCCCGCTCATGGAGCGCACCGCCGCGGCAGGCTTCGTGCTGGCCTCCCAGGCGGTGGACGACGCCCGCGCGCTCAAGGACGCCGACGAACGAAAGCGCATGCGCGCTGCGTCCCGCACGAACGACACGGCCATGGCGCGCTTCCGGGAACTCGTGCACGAAGGCGTGACCGAGGCCGAGGTGGCCGGGCAGCTGGAAGCCCTCTATCGCAGGCTGGGCGCCCAGGGCCATTCGTTTACGCCCATCGTCAGCTTCGGGGCGAACGCGGCCGACCCGCACCACGAGCCGGACGACACGCCGCTGCGCGACGGCGACGTGGTGCTGTTCGACGTAGGCTGCCGCCAGGACGACTACTGCGCCGACATGACGCGCACGTTCTTTTTCCGTAGCGCCAGCGAGAAGCAGCGCGAGGTGTACGAGGCGGTGCGCCGCGCAAACGAGGCCGCCCGCGCGCTCGTGGCGCCCGGCGTGCGCTTCTGCGACCTGGACGCCGCCGCCCGCACGGTCATTCAGGAAGCAGGATACGGGCCTTACTTCACGCACCGGCTGGGCCACCAGATAGGGCTCGACGTGCACGAGCCGGGCGACGTGTCGGCCGTCCATGACGCACCCGTGCAGCCGGGCATGACGTTCTCCATCGAGCCCGGCATCTACCTGCCAGGAGAATTCGGCGTGCGCATCGAGGACCTGGTGCTGGTCACCGACGAAGGTTGCGAGGTGCTCAACGCCTACCCGCGCGACCTGACCGTTTTGGAATAGGGAACCTGTCTGCGTCCGCTTGTTTCAGGGGCGCGCCCGCGCGAAAACGGACACGCCCCTGCCGACACTGCCGACACGTGCAAGAACGCAAAGAGACGCTTCCCGTCTCTCCCTCGACCGGCGGCTTTGCCTTTACTTGCCGCCGAACAGGCCGGACAGCTTGCCCAGAAGGTCATCGCCTCCCAGGAAGTCGCCGACGGCCTCCATGGCCTTGCCCATGTCGAGTCCCTTGCCCTCGAGCAGCGGCTCGACCGCGCCCACGATGTCGCCCATCTGCTCGTCGGAAACCTCGAGGCCGGTGGCGTTCTTGATGGCCTCGCCGGGATCGATGCCGAACTGCTCCAGATGAGAAGGGTCTTCTGCCGCCGCCTTGACGAACTGCGCCACTATTTCCTGAATTTCCATGTCGCTCCTTCCCCGAAGGGCAGGCGTAGCCCGCACCACCTGCTCCCCGATCCGTCCCCCATAACCACGTTCCATCCTTAACCATAAGTTGAGCAGGGGATTCAACGCTCCCGCTCCGCCTCTGCGTACCTTATCATAGCCATACTCGAGAAGAGCGCCTGCAGCCGGGATTCAACTGCTGGTGAAGGGAACAGAGAGGAAGACGCGCATGACCACGGAGAAACAGCCCGCCGAAGACGACGAGGGCAAGCAGCCTTCCCGCAAGAAGCCGGCCGCCAAGAAAGCCGGCGGCACGCAGGCAGCGCGGAAAGACGAGCCAGAAGGCAAGGCCGCCGAGGCGGAAAAGGCCGAGAAGGCCGAAGAAGCCGACGACGCGCCTGCGCCCGCCGCGAAAAAGGAGCCGAAGGAGCGCCACTTCGTCGACGCGAAGACCGGCAAGACCATCGAGAAGCCGAAGCAAGGCGGCGCAGGTCCTCAGGCCACGCAGGCCATACGCGAAGAGATGCATGCCGAACGCAAGGGCAATGCCCTGCCGTTCCGCATCGCGTCCATCGTGCTGTGGGTGCTGGGCATCGCCACGGAGGTCCTGGCCATCCTGACGGCGAACCGGACGCTGTTCTTGCCCGGCCTTTCGCAAACGACCTGGATCATCGTGTTCCTGGTGGTGGACCTGGTGCTGGTGGTGGTCGGCTCGCAGCTGTGGAAGCGCGCGAACCACCTCGACCCGGCCTCCAAGGAGAACAAGGTGGCCTACTGGGTGCAGACCGAGCTTGGCGTCCTCATTGCCGTGATCGCGTTCGCCCCGGTCATCCTTCTCATGCTCAACAACAAGGACCTGGACGCCAAGACGAAGAAGCTGTGCTCCATCGTGGCGGGCGTGGCCCTGGTAGCCGCCGTGGGCAGCGGCATCGACTACCATCCCACGTCGCAGGAAGACCTTGACCAGGCGCAGGCCGGTGCAGCCGTGCTTTCCGACGACGGCCTGGCCTACTGGACGCCGTTCGGCAAGAAGTACCACTTCAACCCCGACTGCCAGTACCTGAAGAATTCCGGCACCATCTATTCCGGGTCGGTGCAGGACGCCATCGACGCCGGCCGCAACGAAGGCTGCTCCGGCTGCACGGTGGAAGACGGCACCGACGTGCTGGCCAATGCCGATCCCGAAGCGGTGAAGGCCGCGCTCGAGAACGTCGTCAGCATCGGCGGGAAGGACGCGGACGACGGCACAGACGATGCCGGAGTCCAGGACGACGCCGGCAGGGAGCAGCAAGAAGAACTTCCCCAGGCAGCATAGGTTCGCCCCCGCGAGTCCCCGCGCAGGCGGGGGCATCGTGCGGGAGGGTTCCCTTGCCGCACGAAGGCGGCCGTTCGCAGGAACGGCCGCCTTCTCAGCGACCCAGGCCGGAGCGGCGGCTGGCGGCCTGCGCGTCGCGGCGACGCTTGCAGTCGGGGCAGACGGACACGAGCAGGCGGGCATGTGCGGCATCGACGTGTTCCGCCTGGTCGAGCAAGGCGTTCGCGTACTCCACTTCCTTGTTCGTGGCATAATACCTTCCGCAGCTGGCGCATTCGCGCAGCGCGAACAGGCAGCGCTTGGGCGGCTCGGGGTCGTCGGCGAAGTCGCAGTCGGTGACGAGCCCCATGGCCCCGGTCGGGCACGCCTGCGCGCAGAGGCCGCACCAGGTGCAGTCGGTCAGGTCGAGCGTCCACACCAACAGCCCTTCTTCCTCGTCTACGAAGATGCGGATGGCGCGCGTGTCGCAGGCCACGGCGCAGGCGGCGCACGCGATGCAGCGGCCGAAATCGTGATGCGGCTTGCCGATGGCCTCGCTCATTGCCCCTCTCCTTCCTCGTGCCACGACGCATGCGGGCGCCATGCGGCGTCAAGGCCTTCCGTGAGCTCCGCGGCGGCATTGTCGTCGGCCCTGGCAGCGGAAGCGGCACCGTGGTGCGCGGGCACTTCCCGCTCCGCTTCCTTCGCGCCACGCATGGCCACGCCCGCCTTCTCGATGGCTTCGAGCCGCCGGTCGCGCACCAGGTGGGTCAACGTGCATTCGTCCACCAGCGAGAGCGCCTTCGTGGGGCACGACACGATGCACCGCGGGCCGCCGGGCACCTTCGCGCACAGGTCGCACGCGACCACCGACGCATAGCGGCCTGTCTCCTTCTGCCGCAGGAGCCCCGACGAACGCGTGGACGACGCGCGGCCGTACGGCGTGGCCTTGGCAGGCGCGTCGGAGGGGGCCGACGGGTACACGGCGCCGAACGGGCAGGCGAGCGCGCACAGAAGGCAGCCGGTGCAGAGTTCCTCGTCGATGTGCACGTGGTCGCGCCTAAGCGTGATGGCCTCTTCGGGGCACACGGCCATGCAGGGCGCGCCTTCGCATTGGTGGCACGTCACGGCGGCCGTCACCGTGCGCGTCTTGGCGAGCGAGAGGCGCGCGGCGGGCCGCATCCATCGTTTGCGGTGGCTTTCGCTGCACGTCACGAGGCAGGCGCCGCATCCGATGCAGCGCGCAGGATCGCAGACGACGAAGCGGTTCATACGAGCGTCTCCTCGTCGCCCACCTGGTAGCGCAGGGAAGGCGCGCCGTCGCTCGCCTCGGCCGCGGAAGCCGATGGCGTGCCATCCGCGGCACCCGCGCCTAGGGAGCCCGCCTCCGCCTTGCCCCCGCAAAGGGAAGACCCCGCCGCGGAACCGACGCCGGCACCCGCGACCTCCGAAGATCCCAGCCCGTCACAGCCTTCCGCGCCCGCTGCGACCACCACCGCGCCCGCGTCGGCCGCGCCTTCGGCATCCACGGCATCCTGTGCGGCGGCCTCCTTCGCCAGATGTTCCTTCAGCGCCACGTAGCGTTCGAGCAGATGGCGCTCGGCCCATGCTTGGTCGGCGATGGCCTCCACCTGGCAGGCGCTGTACTTGTCCTCGGGCGTGCCCGACTCGCCGTCGGTGGCGTGCAGCGTGAGCTCGTTGCACTTGCCGATCCACCACTGGTAGGTCATGTACACGGCGCCGTCGTTCACGCGCTCGTCCACGGCGGCGCGCGCGAGCACCTTGCCGCGCCGCGAGTACACCCACACCAGCTCCTCTTCCTGGATGCCGCGCGCGTCGGCGTCGGCCGGGCTCATGCTCACGTAGCCGGGCTCGTCTGCCAGCGCGGCCAGCGCCTTGCAGTTGCCCGTCATCGACCGGCACGAGTAGTGCCCCACCTCGCGCACCGTGCACAGCACCAGAGGAT
The DNA here is from genome assembly GCA_904420575.1 of uncultured Gordonibacter sp. Lineage (GTDB taxonomy): Bacteria > Actinomycetota > Coriobacteriia > Coriobacteriales > Eggerthellaceae > CAJFUR01. The sequence goes on along the minus strand of CAJFVW010000002.1, from coordinate 4,293 downwards.
AGCGCTTCTCCGGCTGTTCCGTGGGGGCGCGCCATTCCGCCGCCGCCAGGTGTGCCTTCCCGTCGGGCGTGGTGAACGCCCCACCTGCGTACAGTTCGGGCGTGCCGTGGTTTTTAGGGTCGTCGGCCGCATCGGCGAAGATGGGCCACTGCGCATAGCCCACACCGTCCATCTTGTCGTAGGTGGCGCCGGCGAATTGGGGGCACAGCGCGCGCACCTCGTCCCATATTTCGCGCGTGTCCTCGTAGTGCATGGGATAGCCCAGGCGGCTGGACAGGTCGGCGAAGATCTGCCAGTCGTGGCGGCATTCGCCCTTCGGCGGCAAGGCGGCCGTCGTGCGCTGGAACGTGCGGTCGGAGGCGGTGTACACGGCGTCGTGCTCGGCCCACGAGGTGGCGGGCAGCACCACGTCGGCCAGCGCCGTGGTCTGCGTCATGAAGATGTCCTGGCTGATCAGCAGGTCGAGGCTTTCCAGCGTGCGCCGCATCTGCGCGGTGTCCGGCTCGGTCTGCAGCGGGTCTTCGCCGAAGTTGTAGAACGCGCGGATGCGCCCTTCCGCCACGGCATGGGGAAGGTCGGTGAGCTTGTAGCCCTCCTTGAGCGACAGGCGCTCTTCGGGAACCCCCCAGGCGGCGGCGAACTTGGCGCGCACGGCGGGGTCGTCCACGCGCTGGTAGCCCGGGTACAGGCTGGGCCACATGCCCATGTCGCAGCTTCCCTGCACGTTGTTCTGCCCGCGCACGGGGGCCAGGCCGCTGTTCGGCCGGCCGATGTGCCCAGTCACCAGGGCAAGCGCCGCCAGCGCCCGCACGGTCTGCACGCCTTGCGCCTGCTGCGTGACGCCCATGCCCCATCCCAGCACGGCCGAGCGCGCCTGCGCGTAGCGCCTCGCTGCGTGACGGACGAGCTCGGCGTCCAGCCCCGTGACGTCCTCCACGTCTTCGGGCGCATAGTTCTGCACCACGTCCCACCACGCGTCGAAGCCTTCCGTGTGCCCGTCGATGAAGTCCCAGTCGGCCAGGTCCTCGTCGATGACCGTGTAGGCGAGCGCGTTCACCAGCGCCAGGTTCGAGCCGTTCTTGAGCGGCAGGTACACGTCGGCGATGCGGGCGGACTCGATGACGCGCGGATCGCACACGATCAGCTGCGCGCCGCGTTCCTTCGCCTTCACGATGCGGCGCGCCACGATGGGATGGCTGGCCGCCGGGTTGTAGCCGAACAGCAGGATGCAGTCCGTTTCCTCCAGCGTGGGGATGCTCACGCTCATGGCGCCCGAGCCGACGCACTCCATGAGGCCGATCACGCTTGCCGCATGGCAGGTGCGCGCGCAGTTGTCGATGTTGTTCGTGCCCAGGCACGCGCGCGTGAACTTCTGCATGACGAAGTTGGCCTCGTTGCCGGCGCCGCGCGAGGAGCCCGTGAGCATGACGGCCTCCGGGCCGCTTTCCTCGATGATGGCGCGCAGGCGGCTGGCCGTGAAGTCGAGCGCCTCGTCCCAGGTCACGCGCTCAAGCGGCGCACCCTTGGTGCGGCGGATCATCGGGTGGTAGATGCGGGGCGTGAGTATCTTCGTGTCGTTCACGAAGTCGTAGCCGTAGAGGCCTTTGAGGCACAGCTCGCCCTCGTTCGTGATGCCGTTCTCGCCCTGCGCGTCCACCACCAGGCCGTCCTTCACCGTCAGGCTCAACTTGCAGCCGGCCCCGCAGTACGGGCACACCGCCAGGTGCTTCTCCATGGGCTTACCCTTCCTCGTCCAGTTCGGCATTGAACGCGATGCTCGAGAACGCCGCGGTCGCGCGGGCGGCCGCCCTGCGCTTCGCCTGCATGCCGCGCTCCAGATAGTCTTGGTCGATGACGCGCAGCGCCTTCGTGGGGCAGGCGGCCACGCAGGCGGGGCCCTCCGCATGGTCGATGCACAGGTCGCACTTCACCACCACGGCCGTGGCGCGCTTGCGCTTCTTGGCCATGGCCCGCGCCCGCGCGCCCTTGGGCTCCTTGTCGTCCGGGGCGGAACCCTGCTCCTGCGCCGGCGCGGCTTCGGGTTCGAGGTCAGGCGGACGCCGCACGATGTCGACCGCGCCATAGGGGCAGGCCAGCACGCAGTTGCGGCAGCCGATGCATTTCTCCTTGATCACGCCCACATGGTCGTCGTCGGCATAGAGGCAACCCGTGGGGCAGGCGGCCACGCAGGGCGCGTCGGCGCAATGGTGGCACCCGACCGGCGCGGACACCGTGCGCGTGGTCACCAGCGTGAGCCGCGGCACCGCCACGTCGCCCGGCGCGTCGTGCCGGTGCAGGCAGGCGGCCATGCAGGTCTTGCAGCCGAAGCACGTGCCCGGGTCGGCCATGACGAACCGACGGCTTTCAGGATGCCCCCCTTGCATGCGCTAGCGTCCGTTCCCGCAGGCGGCCGTCCCCAAAAGGCCGCGGTGCGCGGCGGCCCTTTCGGCCGCCTCCACCGTGTGTGCCATGGTCACCGACGTGGTCACCGACCCGATGCCGCCCGGCACCGGCGTGATGGCGCCCACCACGGGCTCCACGGCTTCGAAGTCCACGTCTCCGCACAGCTTCCCCTGCGTGTCGAAGTTGATGCCCACGTCGAGCACCGTCTGGCCGGGCGAGAAGAACTCGGCGCCGAACGCGCGGGCGCGCCCCGTCGCGCATACGACGATGTCGGCCGACGCGCAGAGCCTGGCCAGGTCCTCGGTCTTCGAGTGGCAGATGGTCACGCTGGCGTTGCGTCGCAGCAGCATCATGGACACCGGCTTGCCGATGACCAGGCTGCGCCCCACCACCACCACGTGCTTGCCGGCCACGGGGATGCCGTAATGGTCGAGCATTTCCAGACAAGCGGCCGCCGTGGACGGCGGGAAGCCCGTGCGCCCGTCGGTGAACACCGAGGCCAGCGACGCCAACGTGATGCCGTCGACGTCCTTGTCGGGCACCAGCAGCTCGCAGACGCGCCCTTCGTCCATGAACGAGGGCAGCGGGCGGAACAGCAGGCAGCCATGCACGTCGGAGTCGCAGTTCAGTTCGATCAGCGCCGCCTCCAGCGCCTCCTGCGGCGCCAGCTCGTCCAGCATCGTGCGCCTGACGGCAATGCCCAGCGCTTCGGCACGCTTGACGGCGGTACGCTCGTAGGAAAGGTCGTCCGGGCGCTCCCCCACGCGCACGAGCGTGAGCGTCGGCGTGACGCCCGCCTGCACGAGCGCGTCGATGCGGGGCGCAAGCCCCTGCGCCATGCGTTCGACGACGGACTTGCCGGTAAGCAAGGTTGCCATGGGCGTGGTCTCCTTCTATGAGACGGACGAGACGGCGGTTTTCACGAAGCCGAACACGTCGTCGCACCGTGCGCGCGTGCGCGCCGCCAATGCGTCCGTTTCTTCGCGGTAGCGTGCGGCACGGTCGGCGTCGTCCATCGAGGCGACGTTGATGTAGACGTTCAGGCTGGCGCCGTCGCTGGCCGCGCGGGCGAACGCTGCGGCCACGCCGGCGTCCGAGCGCGCCATCCTGCTGCCGTGATGCGCCAGGTACGCCGTCTCGTCCACCACCTCGGCCACGGCGCGCATGATGGCAAGCGGCACGTCGCACGCGCCGACGAGCGCCTGCTGCAGCGCGGCGTTCTTGGCCGCCTGCTCTTCCGGCGTGGCCTTGGGCAGGCGGTACGCCTCCGCTAGCGGCTCGAATGCCCGGGCGTCCTCGTCCACCAGCGCAAGCAGCCGCGCGCGGAGCGCCGCCAAGCGGTCGAGCGAGGCGCGCACGTCGTCCTCCACGGCGGCATACGTCTTCTTCCCCACCGTCAGGTTGCCCACCATGGACGCAAGCGCGCTAGCCAGCGCCCCCACGCACGCGCTGGCGCCCCCGCCTCCCGGCGTAGGCGCAGCGCTGGCCAGCTGGTCTATGAAATCGTTCATGCAGCCTCCCCGTCGCACGTCAGGCAAAGTCAGCGAGAGGGCGCCGGGCGCCCCTTCTTGCCCCGCTTCACGGCCGAGCGTGCTTTTGGCACGCGAGGGCAAGCGAAGAAGGGGCAGGAAGGGATGCACGGCGCCGTCGCAGCGTCGAGCCGTTCCGCCGTTCGCCAGAACGGCGGAACGTTCCTAGAAAAGTCCGGAGATCTTGCCCGTCTCGTCCACGTCGATGCGTTCGGCGGCGGGAACCTTCGGCAGGCCGGGCATGGTCATGATGTTGCCGGTGAGCGCCACCACGAAGCCGGCGCCGGCCGACACCTTCACGTTGCGCACCGTGATGCGGAAGCCGCGCGGCGCGCCCAGCTTCTTCGCGTCGTCGGAGAAG
>CAJFVW010000001.1 GCA_904420575.1 uncultured Gordonibacter sp. | reverse complement strand
GAACGTCGCGATGGTGACTTCGGGCACGCGGGCCAGCGCAATCACCGTGTCGATGTCGCGGTTCGACGTGACGCACACGGGGCAGCCCGGGCCAGATGCCAGGCGCGTGCCTTCCGGCATGAGGTTGCGGATGCCGTTGCGCGCAATGGCCACCGTGTGGGTGCCGCACACTTCCATGAGCGTCGCCTGCGACGGCGCCAGCTTCGCAATGGACTCGATGAGACCGCGCGCCAGCTTCGGGTCCTTGAAGGCCGAAAGCTCGGCCTGCATGTCGAATTCGTTCTCCATAGGTGTCCTCGTCCGTTCGTCGCCGCCTGCCCGTGCCTGCCGTAAGCGCGCCGCATGCGCGCCGTACGCACGCCACGCGCCGCGCCGACCGCTTAGCCAGGGATTTCCTCGCCGACCGGCACCTCTTCGCCGATCAGTTCCGGGAACTGCTTGATGAGGTCGATGGTTTCCTGGGCATAGTCGGCGTCCACCACCTCGATGGCGAAGCCGGCATGCACCAGCACGAAGTCGCCCAGCTGGGCCTGCGGCGTGAGGTCGAGCGCTATGTCGCGCGTCACGCCCAGGATGTCGACGGTGGCCAGGCCGTCGTCCTTCATTTCCGTGATCTTAGCAGGTATGGCCAAACACATGGCGTCCTCTTTCTCGTTCGCTTGGAGCGTTGCCGCCTGGGACACCGGAACCGTGCCCGTCGCCTCGCGCCCGAGGGGCGAAGGACAGGCAAATCCTGCGGCATGACCGCACGGTGCCTTCAGGCGGACGGATCCTCGCAGGGAGCTTCGTTCGCTTCGTTTCGAGCCCATGCTACCACAGCTTGGCCGAATGAAATGCAACCGTCGTTCGGCGGTAGATCGCGGTTGACAGCGGCAGTGAAGCCCGCCGATTCCAACGCAGGGAGCGCATGCTCCAAAAGGTAGCGGTTCATGAACACGCCACCCGACAGCGTCACCGTCTGAATGTCGTACACGCTGCGAACCAGCTCGGCCGCATCGACAACCGCCTGCACGAACGCGTCGTGGAAGCGCCGCGCGATCACCGGCACCGGCACGCCTGCCGCGCGGTCGTCCAGCAGCGCCTTGAACGTGGACGCCGCGTCGAACAGCACGACCGAGGTGTCCTGCGCCGTGCTTTTCGGCGTCGCCGTGTTCTTCACGATGGCGATGGCGTAGCGCTCGGCAGCGTCGGCTTCGGCGGCCGGCAGGACGGCGGAACCTGTCGCGGCTTCCAACAGTATGGCCGGCTCTCCTTCGTAAAGGGGTTCGGTGCAGATGCCCAGCAGGGCCGAGGCGGCGTCGAACAGGCGGCCGACCGACGAGGTCAGAGGCGTGTTGATGCCTTGCTCGACCATCTGCTCGGCCACCTGCGCCCACGAGCCCAGCGCTTCTAGCGCCTCGGCCGCCCCGGGATGGTCCAACAGGTCGAACGCCCACAGGACGCCGTAGGCCATGCGCAGCGGGTGCCTGACGGCCGCCGCGCCTCCCGGCATGGGCACGTACGCGAAGTTGGCGAAGCGCTCGAACGCCACCAAATTCGAAAGCAGCACTTCCCCGCCCCAGATGTTCCCATCCACGCCGTAGCCCGTGCCGTCGAACGCGATTCCGCACACGGGGCCTTCCAGGCCGTGCTCACCCATGACCGACACGACGTGCGCATGATGGTGCTGCACCTCGGTCACGGGCAGGCCGTGCTCCGCCTGCTGCTCGTGCGCCCACTTCGACGTGAGGTATTCAGGATGCAGGTCGCACGCGATGCGCGTCGGCGCGATCTCGAACAGCGTTTCGTAGCGTTGCTTCGCGGCCAGCCATGCGTCGTAGGTCTCGGCGTTCTCCAGGTCGCCGATGTGCTGGGAGACGAACGCTTCCGTTCCGCGCGTGAGCGTGAACGTGTTCTTCTGCTCCGGCCCCGTGGCGAAAACGGAAGGCGCAGCGTCGGCTGGTTCCGCTGGCTGCAAAGCCAGCGGAACAGGCGAGAACCCGCGAGCGCGGCGCACGAACTGAACGGCCTCGCCGGCGCTGCCCGCCCGCACGATGCGCACCACCGAGTCGTCGTAGCGCGCCCGGATGGCACGGTCGTTGCCCAGAAACGCGTCGGCCACGGCGAACAGCTTCTCGCAGGCTTCCACATCGTCGGTCACGATGGGTTCGTCATGCAGGTTGCCCGACGTCATGACCAGCAGCGGCGGCATTCCGTCATCCGGGGAGGAAGCGGCTTCGGCGAAGTCGTGCAGCAGCAGGTGCTGCACGGGGGTGTAGGGCAACATGACGCCCAGCTCGGGCAGGTTGTCAGCCAAACCGGCCGCGAACGTGGCGCCGGCGCGCTTCTTCAGCAGCACGATGGGGCGCTGCGCGCCTTCGAGCACCGCGCGTTCCGCATCGTTCACCTGGCAGACACGGCGCACGTCCTCCACCGTGTGCGCCATGACGGCGAACGCCTTGCCCTCGCGGCGCTTGCGCGCACGCAACGTGGCCACGGCTTCCGGGTTGTTCGCGTCGCACACCAGATGGAAGCCGCCCAGGCCCTTGACGGCCAGGATCTTCCCCGCCAGCAGCAACTCCACGGCGCGCGCCAGGATGGCGTCGCTCTCCTCGCGCGTCGCGCCCCAGACCGTAGGGCCAAGCGGCGCATGGACGACGTCCGCCGCCTCCAGCGCCGCGCGCGACACGTCCGGCTGCACACCGGGCGACACCCGCACCGCCGCCGATGCACCAGGCGTTTCCGCAAACATCCCAGTCAGCGCGCCCGACAGGCCCTCGTGCTCGCGCCAACTCAGATGCGGCCCGCATGCGAAGCACGCGTCCGGCTGCGCGTGGAAGCGGCGGTCGAGCGGATCGCCGTACTCGCAGGCGCAGCGCTCGCACATAGGAAATTCCTTCATGGACGTGCTCTTGCGGTCGTAGGGCAGCTTCTCGATGATGGTGAAGCGCGGCCCGCAGTTCGTGCAGTTGATGAACGGGTAACGGAAGCGCCGGTCGTTGGGGTTGAACAGCTCGCGCACACAGTCGCCGCAGGTGGCCAGGTCGGGCGACACGAGCGTGGTCTTCTCCACCGCGCCGGCGTCCGAAAAGCGGATCTCGAACGACGTGAAGTCCTCCAGCGGCACCTCCGCAAGGTCGATCTCGTCCACCTGCGCGGCAGCCGGGGGGTTCTCGGACAGCTCCATGACGAATTCGTCCAGCAGCCTGCCTTCGCCTTCGGCATGGATGAACACGCCGTCGGCGGCGTTGAGAACCCATCCGTTCACCAGGTATTTCTTGGCCAAACGATAGACGAAGGGGCGGAAACCCACCCCTTGCACTATGCCTTTGACCTGTATGTCCAGCGCTTCGATCATTGGTCACGTCCTTTGCGGACTCGTCGTTTCGCAAGCGTGCCGGCCGCCTGGCACGTGTCCGGCGGTGCGCGCAGCGTTCCCGGCCGCCGTCCCATGACGGCTCTTGCGCGCCCATTGTCCCGCACGTCCGCCCTCCGAACGCACGTCAGGCAGTCGAACGTCTCGGAATCGTCGGCTACGAGGCGTGCGCGCCTGCCCGCTGCGCCACCAGGTCGTCCAACACCTCGTTCACCACCGAGGCAAGTGCGCGCAGCGTCACGCCCGAGTTGTCGGGCAAATGCAGGTGCAGGCAACGTCGGCCGCGCGCAGCGAGCGTCACCAAGTCGCCGGTGGCCTGCGCCTTCGCAAGCGCTCCCAAGCTTTCCGCCTCGCAGCCGGAAAGCGGCACGTCCTTGAGCTCGTCGGCGGACAGGATAAGGAACACGCCCGTGTTCGGGCCGCCCTTGTGCAGCTGGCCGGTGGAGTGCAGATAGCGCGGGCCCACTTCCAGGCACGACGCAACGCCCAGCCGCTCGGCCACGCCATGCCGCACCGCCTCCAGCGCCTCGCGCCGGCCCTCACCCGTGAACGGCAAGAACGCGTTCAAGGCGAAGAAGTCGCCGGGGCGCACGTCGGCGAAGAGTCCCCTGAGCGCTCCCCGCAAATCCGTGCAGCCGGAAAGGCAGGGGGACAGCCGCACCTCGGCCTCTCCCATGTGCACGCCGTCCACGAAGTCCTGCACGAAGTCGCATGCCGGCTGGCCTTCGTGCAGGATGTCGAGGACGGCGGCCTTGGCCGAAGCGACGTCGGGCTGGTCGAACGGGCACACCTTCATCAGATAACCGCACATGGCCACGGCGTATTCCCACATGACGAAATGCTCGGCCAACTCCTCCACCGAGTCGATCTTGAAATTGGCGCGCGGGATGGCGGGATCGATGTAGGCCAGGCTCATCTCAAAGTTCATCCGTTCGTCCCACAGGTCGGTCTTGGTCTGGTACATCACGACGCTGCGGTCGCCGGGGTCGCGGGTCAACAGCAGCGGGTCCACTTCGATGTTGGGAAGCACCCCCTGGCCGTCCTTGCCCAGGCTTTCGGCCACCAGCTGCTCGATCCACAGACCCAGCACGCGGCCGCGCTTGGGCGTGAGGAACGAGAACTTGTCCCGGCCCGCCGTGTAGTTGTCGTACAGGAAGGCGGCCAGGCCCACCGCCGGGTTGTCGACGGAGTCCTCGCCGCACCGCGCCTCCGCCTTGGCGGCATGGGCCATGAACGAATCCAGGTCGATGCCGGCGAGTGCCGCAGGTAGAAGCCCGAAGACCGAGAGCGCCGAATAACGCCCTCCGACCGACGGCTCGCCGGGAAACACGGCGGCCCAGCCTTCTTTCTGGGCCTGCCTCTCCAGGTCGGAACCCGGGTCGGTGACGGCCACCAGATGCCGGCACACCTCTCCTTCGGGCAAGGCGGCGCAAAACGCGTCGCGCAGCGCCGAAAGCAGAAGGCGCGGCTCGATGGTGGAGCCGCTCTTCGATGACATGAGCACGAGCGTGTGCGCCGGGTCGACCGCGGCCAGAAGCTCGCGCACGCGCACGGGAGAGTCGGAGTCCAGCGTCTTGAACGAGACGCGGTTCTTGTCCTGCTTGTTGTATTTGGTGATGGTCATGGGCGCCTGCGTGGAGCCGCCCTGGCCGACCAGCACCACGGTGTCCACGCCGCCTTCGACGGCGGCATCGGCGAACGCCTGCACCTTTTCGATGGGAAACGGTGGCATCGAAGCCAGGTCGGTCCAGCCCATGAACGCTTCGGCGCACGCACGCGCTTCCTCGGAGAAGTCGTAGAGGCTGGCGTCCTTGGCGTGCAGGCGGCTGGCGACGCATTCCTTGACGAGCGCCTTGGCCGAAGGGTACAGCTTCTCCATCTCACCGGTAATCATGCGGTCCTTCTTTCGACAGCGTGCGCAGGTACCCTGCGCCTCTCCACGGCGTTCGCCAAGCGACGGCCCCTTCAGCAGGTCGCGCATGCAGGTTTCCCACCATGACAAAGCGGAATTCTCCCCATTCTAGCAAACGCCCGACAGAAGCGCCCCTATTCCTTTGCCCTGTGATGGAGTTGTGAACGACTACACGCACTTCTGCAGCCGCCCCTGCGGCCCGCGTGCCCCCCGTGCCTCGCGCTTACAGCGCGTGCCTCGCGCATCCCAACGACGTCGCCCCTGCGGCCCCAGCCCCTGCGCCCCAATAAAAGAAAGCCGATTGTTTCTCTTTCTTATTGATTATTATTATTAATAAGTTTATAGTATCAATAATAGTTTCGGGCATGGGAGGCCCGAGCGCTTTCAAGGGAGGAACCATGGCAGACATCTCAAGACGCAACCTGCTGAAGGGCGCTGCCGTCGGCGCCGCTTCGCTTTCGACGTTGGGCATCCTGGCCGCTTGCGCCGAACAGCCGAAGCAAGAACCACCTGCCGCAACCGATGCCGGCAGCGAGCCCACCGCCCCGGCGGCGGACGTGCTTTCGCCTACGAAGGCCCCCGACGCGGCGACGGCCAGCAACTTCGAAGTCGTCCCCGAAAGCGCTACCAAGGTAGGCACTACCTACGAAAACCTCATGACGGCCATCACGGGCGAAACCGGCGCCACCACCAAGTACGAAGCTTACGCCAAAGTTGCCGAAAAGGAAGGGTTCGACCAGATAGCACGCCTGTTCCGCTGCACGTCCGATGCCGAGAAGATTCACATCGAGCTCGAGTACGCGCTGGCCAAGAAGATGAACCCTGACACCGCGAAGCCCGAGCCGCCCACCGTCGAGGAGCATGGCAGCGGCATCAACCTCATCGCGGGCGCGAACGGCGAGATCTACGAGACGTCCGACATGTACCCGTCGTTCATCAAGAAGGCCCAGGAAGAAGGCGAGGACGAGGCCGTCCAGGTGTTCACCCGCGCCAAGCTGGCCGAGGCCTACCACGCCGAGCGCTACCTAGATGCCTACAACACCATCGACACGCCGTCCGACGACACATATTACCTGTGCCCCGTCTGTGGCTACATCCACAAGGGCGAGAACTTCACCGCCTGTCCCATCTGCTTGGCGCCGAAATCGTCCTTCACTGCTTACTAGAACACGACAAGGCGAACACCGCGGCTCGATGCGTTGTGCTACCATACTGTTGGAAAGGCGCGACAGGGGGAGCCCATGGTCACTTTGACGCAATTGAACGAATTCGTGGTGTTCGCCAAGTACCTCAACATCTCGAAGGCGGCGGACGTGCTGTTCACCAGCCAATCGAACCTGAGCAAGCACCTCAAGCAGCTGGAGAGCGACCTGGGTTTCAACCTCACGTACAAGAAGGGCAACCACATCTACCTGACCGACGAAGGTTCTCATTTCCTCAGCGGCATCCAGTCGGTCCTTTCAGACTACGACCAGCTGGTCGACGAATGCCAGCTCATCAAGAACGACGCGTTCTCGAAGCTCACGCTGCAGGATCCGCCTTTCACAGACAAGGCCTGCACGGCCTTCTACGAGCTGGTGAACAGCATCCGACGCGCGTCGCGCACCGTGCGCATCGACTTCGCGCACGAGAAGTTCAAGGACCGGATCGCCCTGCTTCGAAACGACGAGATGCACCTGCTGATCGAGTACCACTGCGCCGATGTGGAGCACGTCAAAAGCCATTACGAGCAGCAGGGCATCCTGGCCGTCCAGATATCGAACGAGCCCCTGGTCGTATGGGGCAAGCGGTTCTTGCTGGAGGGGCGGGAATCGCTAGACCCCCTGCAGCTCAAGGACCTGTCCATCATGCTTTCGAGCGACGCGTCCAGCCCCATGAGCACGCTCATTTCCGAACTGCCCGACGTGCTGGGCTTCGCGCCGAAGATCTTCGTGTCGCCGGCACGTTCGGCGGCACAATACTACTACAGCGGGCACAAGCACAGCGTGTTCGTCCTGCCGCAATCGTACATAAACAAAGAGATATTCACGTCGCGCGACGACATGTGCGCCGTGCCCCTCGCCGGCGACGCCATCCCTTGCCGGGGCATCGTGCTGGCCAACATGAAGGGAAAGGCCTTCGGGCTCCTGGAGCCGCTGGTGCGCGCCGCAGAGGTGGAGGGCTAGCAGGCCGACCTGCGCGCGCGGCGCTGCCGGCCACGCCGCGCGCATCGGCGGCCACTCTCGTGCGCTGCCAGCCCTGTTCGGAACCTGAAGCAAAGCGAGGCGCGGTCAGCTGCCGCTCCCGGGCGGGGCCGGCAGCCTCCCTTCGGCGATCATACGCTCGACCACCAGGTTCCGGCCTTTCTTGGGCTGCGAGAACCGGCGTCCCGCTCTCCATTCCGCCTCGGCCGCGTCGCGCATCTCCTGCGTGAGGGGATGCCCGCACCGCGAGCAGGCATCGCGTGCAAGCATTTCGATGTGCCCGCACGACGGGCACTCCAGAAGCTTGGCGAAGCAGTTGTCGCATCCAGGACTGCAGGAATAGCACATGTCCTCCCCCTTTCGAACGAGCGGGCCGCAAGGTGTTGCGGGTTGCAAGATGCCGCAGGCCGCAAGGTGCTGCAGGTTGCGGGCCCGGCGAGGCATGGCACGGACGAGAGGGCGCGACCCCGAACGCCACGCGTCCGCAGCTGCGCCCTCCCTCTAAGCCTCGCGCCGTGCGGCGGAGTTGCGGGCGTTCTTGCCCAGAGCCGCGCCGCCGCCTGCACGGTTTCCGCTAGGGCAAGAACACGCTCACGCGCGAACCCAGCTCGCTCGCACGGGCGCACATCTCTTCCGGCGTGCCGTACTCAATGCAGAACGAGAGGCAATGGTGCGCGCACGCGGGCTTCTCGCCTGCCTTCACCAGGTCCTCACACAGATCGCAGAGCTTCGTGGGCACGGGCTGGTAGATCCACTCCATGTTGTTGCGCGAGGCGTCGTCGGTGCGGAACGGCTCCACCTCGCACACCTTGATGCCCCATTTTCCCAGGCCCAAGCCCAGGTGGTTGCGGCAGGCGATCTCGCAGCTGTGGCAGCCCGTGCAGTATTCGTAGTTGAACAGAAGCGCGTTGTTCGACATGGTCCCTCCCTCCTTAGTTCTGTTCCGCCGCAGACGCGGCATCGGCAGTGGCATCGGCGGCGGACGGCTCCGTCGCAGGCGCGGCATCGGCAGCGGCAGCGGCTGCGGGCTCCACACCCGCAGCAACTTCGGCCGCCGCAGGCTCCGCATAGTACTTCGCCCCGGCCACCGTATTCGTGGGGTCGTCCATGTTCGTGGCGTCCCGCACCAGCTGCAGGTGCGCCGGCATGACCGGCTTTTCCAGCCGCGGCGAGGGCGGCTCGATGCCGTCGCCTTGCCCCTTGCACGGATAGATGGTGCAGCACATGTTGTCGTGGATGGACCCGAAGCCCAGCGGCGAGCACAGGCGGTTCGGGATGAGCTTGCTGACGTCGGAGTCCCACAGGCCGTACAGGTGCGGCTCGCTGCCTTCCTGCTCGGGGAACCACCAGGCGTGCGACGCCACCACCACGCCTTCCTTGACGTTGTTGCGCACTTCCACCTTCATGTTGCACTTGCCGAACATGTTCTCGATGGTGATCCACTCGCCGTCGACGATGCCGTATTTCTGGGCATCGGCAGGGTTGATGGTCGCCCAAGGCAGCGGGTCGATCTCGCGCAGGGACGCCACCTGCCGGTGCTCGGAGTGGAACGACGTGTACTTGCGCATGCCCGTGGTGAGCGAAAGCGCGTAGCGCTCGTCGTGCAGCGGGGCGTCCTCCACCGGGGCGTACGGGCATTCCTTGAAGTACGGCAGCGGGTCTTCGCCGTAGTCTTCCACATAGGTGGAGCGGAATTCCACCATGGCCGTGGAGCTGTTCCAGCCGGGATAGCCGTCGGGCCGCATGAGGCCGCGCTCGTACTTCTTGTACTCGTAGGGGATCTGGTAGCACACGGCTTCCTTGAGCTCGTCGAAGTGCTTCCCCAGGCTGTTGAAGCAGTGTTCCTCGTAGAAGTCCTCGGCGGTTTCCCACGGCCACGCCTCGGGGTTCAGCCGCTTTCCCAGAAGCAGCGATATCTCCAGGTCGGACTTGGCCTCGCCCACCGTGATTGCCTTGTTGATGGTGCCCTGGTACTGCATGTTGCCGCCGTAGTAGGGCTGCACCAGGCCGTTGTGCTCGGCGAACGTGGAGATGGGCAGGAAGATGTCGCAGCAGCACATGATGGTGGGGTTCATGAACAGGTCGGTGGCCACGCCGAACTCGAAGCGCTCCTTGAACACCCGGTACCAGCGCTCGGACTCGTTGCCGTTGCAGGCGATGGGGTCGGAGTTGCTGAAGTACGCCATGCGGAACTTCGTGGGCTCGTCGGCTTCGAAATGCTCCAGAAACGCGTCCGGCTGGCCGGAGAACATGCGGTGGTTGAACAGCGGGTACTCGTCCTTGCCGATGCGGCCCACGAACTCGCCCGGCTTCAGGCAGGACTGCGTGTCCACGCGCCACTTGCCCAGGAATCCACGGTGGCTGGCGCCGCACGTATTGCCGCCCGGCACGTCCATGTTGCCACACATGAAGATCATGTCCATGACGCACTGGCCGGCCTGGGTTCCCGTGAACTGCTGGTCGAATGCGAGGCCCCACGCAATGGATGCCGGCTTGGACGTGGCGTACAGGCGGGCGAACGCGTAGATCTCCTCGACGTCGATCTGGCAGATTTCCGCCGCGCGTTCGGGCGTCATGGTCTTCATGCGCTCGGCGAACTCGTCGAAGCCGTAGACCCATTGCTCCACGAGCTCCTTGTCGTACAGCTCTTCGGAGATGATGATGTTGCAGCACGCCATGGCCAGGGCGCCGTCGGTGCCGGGACGCACCTGCAGGCACATCTCGGCACGCGAGCCCAGCCACGTGACGCGCGGGTCGATGACGGCCAGCTTGGTGCCGCGCTTCATCATGTCCACGATCGCATGGCCGAACAGGCCGTCCGGGTTAGAGGCCAAAGGCTCCTTGCCCCACACCACCACCAGCTCCGGGAGGGTGAAGGCGGGGTCGTCGTAGCGCAGGGGGCTCCAGGCGGCGTAGTCGATCTCCGGGTAGCCGATGTTGCCGAACACGCTGGCAGCCGTCATGTTGCGCGGCCCGTAGCAGGCCTGGCCGCTCATGCAGTACAGGTAATACGGCGTGCGGAACACGGCGGAGGAAATGGCCGGGCCGTACAGGCAGGCCTCGCGACCCGTGCCGCCGAACACGATGACGCTGTCGTTGCCGTACTTCGCCTGGATCTCCTGGGTCTTTTCCACGATGGTGTCGATGGCCTCGTCCCACGTGATGCGTTCCCACTTGTCCAGCCCGCGGTCTTCGAAGGCGCGCTTCATGGGGTACACGATGCGCTTCGGGTTGTAGACGTACTCGGGCAAGGTGAGGCACCGCACGCACAGACGGCCCTGCGTGATGGGATGGCTCTCGTCGCCCTTCACTTCCACCAGCTTGCCGTCGACCACGTGCAGCTTGACCCCGCAGCCGACCGGGTGGCAACCCGGCGCCGACCAGGCGCACGATCGCACCCAGTAGTCGTCCTCGGTCCCTGTCTTCCACTCTTCTGCCATAGCGGCATCTCCTCTCTCTCGTCCCTTCCCCGGCACGCCTGGAAAGGCTCATCGGGGAAGCCTCTTCTTCGTTGCCACAGCTGGCGGCGCGTGCGTGCGAGCCGCGCATCGCGGGCGTCGCCAGCGCCCGGGCGGGCGGCACGTGCGCGGCCCGTCCCGCAAGGCGCGGCGCCTCGCCTGCCGAGGCGGGCGGGCAGCATGCCTCGCCGCGCCCAGCCGCGGTGCCTTACTCGCCGGGGCGGGTGGTCACCTCGGCCGGCGCCGGGGCGGCCGGCGGCTTCGGGGCACCTGGCGCGGCAGGCGGCTTGGGTGCCGCCGGGGCTCCGGGAGCCGGCGCGCTGGGAACCCCGGGAGCGGCAGGCGACGGCACGCCTGCCGCAAGCTCTTCCCGGCAGAACGGGCATTTCTTGGGAAGAATGCCGTCGGCCGGAAACACCGTCTTGCCACAATGCGGGCACGGACGCGGTCCCGCCGTGTCGGCATCAGCTGGTCTGAAACACATGACGCATCTCCTGTCTTTGTGGGGCGGACGGCCACCGTCCAGGATGGCCGCTTCTCTTCTTGAGGTGGTCGCCCGCCTTATCGTGCGGGCACCCCTTCTCTCGTTCGGCGTCCGGCATGCCGTCTGGGGGTAGGATGCCGGACGCCTCTTCCATGACACCTGCATGCAGGTAGTACGGCTCCTTCATCATAAGGGGCGCGCCCGATGCCGGCCCCCTTCAAGTCGTGAAGCCGTTTATGCCGGTCACGACAGCGAAACCCGCTGGAAAAGAATGGGTTTCCCGCGTATTTGGAATAGTGGATTTCCGGTTTGGGAAAAGGGGGCGGTTCTGCCGGACGACCCCTTTCCAAACCTGTTATATTCTCCCCATCCACAACCATGTGTCCTCCGTCGACACCGCTCGGCCGACAGAGGACGATCCGAAGACGGCCGTGTTGCATCGGCTCCGCTCGCCGGGGCAGGACGGGCATCGGCCACGTACGGCTTGGTTTTTCCCAAGTCTCAGCTAGGTCGTCTTGGCGTACCCGTATGCTGTCTTTCACCCACAACCTCGCTTGTTTCATGAGACCTCAGGACGAGGGCTGAAGGTTAGAGGGGAAACTATGCTCACGAATCAGGGTTCGTATGTGACTATCGGCAGCTTCAAGCTGCACAAGGCATGGATCATCTTGATCGGCTGCTGCTTCTTGCAGGCGGCCACGCTGGCGCCCATCATGGGCTGCCAGGGAAACTTCATCGTGCCCATCTGCGACGAGCTGGGATGCGGGCGCTCGGAGATATCGGTGTTCAACACGGCGTACTGGCTGTCCATGATCCCCGCGCTGCCCGTGGCTGGCCGCATCCTGGCGAAGTACGACACGCGCAAAGTCATGACCGTCAGCACCTTGGCCGTCGCGCTGGCCGCCGGCGCCATGGGATTCTACACCGCGCCATGGATGTGGATATGCTCGGGCATCGTGTTCGGCACGTTTGGCTGCTGCGTTTTCACCATCCCGCTCGTCTCGATGATCGGCAACTGGTTCCACAAGCGCACCGGCGTGGCCATGGGCATTGCCACCGCCGTGTCGGCCCTGGCCATCGTGGTGCTTTCGCCGTTTCTGCAAGGTTGCATCAGCCAGTTCGGCTGGCGCAACGCCTACTTCGTGGAGGCGCTCATCGTGGTGGTGTTCGCGCTGCCGTGGACCATCTTCGTGTTCCGGGACGAGCCCGCACAATGGGATGCGGAAGCCTATGGGCTGGACGACCAGGCGAACGCCGAGTTGCAGGAGCGCACCGGCCTGGATTTCCATGGCCAGCCGGGCGTGCCGCTGATGCGGGCGCTGCGCTCGGTGCCGTTCGTCATGCTGTTCCTGTTCGCCGGCATCGCGGCCATGATCGGGTCGGGCTTCGATTCGCATCTGCCGGGATACGCCAACTCGCTCGGGCTGAGCGCGGAGTTCGGGGCGTATCTGGTGTCAGCACTGGCATTCGGCAGCTTCTGCGAAAAGCTGATCATGGGGTGGGTGAACGACCGCTTCGGCGTATGGGCGGGCGTGACGACGGAGTTCGTCATGGTGTGCGTGGGCGTGGCGGGGCTTCTGGCGCTGCGCGATCCCACGTTGCTGCTGATGTTCACGTTCCTGTTCGGCGTGCAGGACTCGTTCACCAACGTGTCGCTGCCGCTTCTGGTGCGCAAGGTGTTCGGCAGCCGCGACTACACCCAGATATTCTCGTGGACACGCATGGGCGCCGGCATCTTCGGGTCGTTCGCGGCCGTGCTCGTGGGGCTTTCCTACGACGTGACCGGCAGCTACACGCCCGCGTTCCTGGGCGCGTTCGTCGCCGTGCTGCTGGGCGCTGCCTTCGTGTTCGTCACGTTCAGGACGATGCGCACGCTCGTGTGGGTGGACGACAGCGGACACGAGAAGAACCCGCGCGCGCAGGCAAAGTGACGCAAAAAGGACCGTTGCAGAGGCGCGGTCCTCTCCGCGGCGGGATCAACTGCTTCTCAACTGCAATGGGCAGGGTGAGGCGCAGCACGCACCCTGCCGCACCCTGCCGCGCTGCGCCGCACCCTGCCGCACCCTGCCGCGCTGCGCCGCACCCTGCCGCACCCTGCGTGCGGGCCTTCGAGAACGTTCTACGCTGGCAGGCAGTGGCCAAGCGGCGGAGGTCGAGCAGGCGACGGTCGAGCGGCGGAGGTCGATCAGGGTTGCCAGTACCCAGCATCTTTGGTCGCCGCAACCGCCACAAAATTGACGATTCCTGCCACCGGCAAGAACGAATTCCGGCGCACTTGCCGCCTTCGTCATGCACGAACAGGCCTTTTGCCCGCGCGTCGCCATCAAGGCTGTGAGAAACGCTTTGAAAATGTCAGTTTTCGGCGAAAATGTGCCTGAGAGAGGAGACGCGGACATTTTCTTGAACAGGCGGGCGTGCGAGGCGGGCTTTCCAACGGGCGTTCGAAGCGGGCGTGCGAGGCGGGCGTGCGAGGCGGGCTTTCCAACGGGCGTGCGAGGCGAAGCCGCGCGAATGCCGACGAAAAAACGTCACTTGCACCCCTTCTCCTCCCGAAGACAAGGCCTCCCCGAGCCAGACGGTTCGGGGAGGCCTTTTGCAAGCACACCATCCGCACGCTCGCACCGTGCGCGCCTGCGGCTCAGACAAGGGAGTCCTACGGCAAAAACACGCTCACGCGGCCGCCCAGTTCCGCTGCGCGGGCGGCCATGTCCTCAATCGGCCCGTGCTCGATGCAGAATGCCAGACAGTGATGCTCGCACGCGGGCTTCTGCCCGGCGGCCACGCGGTCTTCGCACCCGTCGCACAGCTTGGTGGGAACGGGCTGGTAGATCCATTCCATCTTGTTGCCGTCACCGACTTCGAAAGGCTTCACCTCGGCGACCTTCATGCCCCATTGGCCCAGGCCAAGCCTCAGGTGGTTGCGGCATGCAATCTCGCAGCTCTTGCAGCCCGAGCAGTATTCGTAGTTGAACATAAGCGCCGTCTTCGCCATGTCATTCCCCTTCCCGCGCTGCCGCAGCCTCGCCGCCGGCAGGGCAACCGGCAACTTCCGGACGGCATGCGCCTTCGTCTTCCACGCCGCCACGCACGGCAGCGCCGCCCACATCCCCCACGCCCGGCGGATAGTGGCCCGCCGCCTTTACCAGCGTGCCCGGATCGTGGATGTTCGTCGCGTCGCGCACCAGCGGCATGTGCGGATACGGCGCAAGGCCCTTGCCCAGGACAGGAGGCTCGATGCCGTCCTCCAAGCTGGTGGCCGGCCGGATGGTGCAGCACATGTTGTCGTGGATGGAGCCGAAGCCCAAGGGCGAGCACAGGCGGTACGGGAGCAGCTTGTTCACGTTGGCCTTCCAGTTGCCGTACAGGTTGGGTTCGTCGGCATCCTGTTCGGGGAACCACCAGCCGTGCGAGGCCACCACCACGCCCGGCTTGATGTTCGCCTGCACGTGCGCCTGCATGTTGCACGCGCCGAACATGTTCTCGATGGTGACCCAGCCGCCGTCCACCACGCCGTATTCCTCGGCGGTCTGCGGGTTGATCTCCACCCACGGCCACGGGTCGATTTCGCGCAACGACTGGATCATGCGGTGCTCGCTGTGGAACGACGTGTACTTGCGCATGCCCGTGGTGAGCGAGAGCGGATAGCGTTCGTCGTGCAGCGGCGCGTCTTCCACCGGAGCGTACGGGCATTCCTTGAAGTACGGCAGCGGGTCTTCGCCGAAATCCTCCAAATACGACGAACGGAATTCCACCATGGCAGTGGGGCTGTTCCAGCCGGGATAGCCGTCGCCGCGCATCTTCCCTTCCTGGTACTTGCGATAGTGGTACGGAAGCTGGACGCACACGTCGTTCTGGATGTCCGCAAAATGCTGCCCCAACTGCGAATACACGTGGTCTTCGAAGAACTCCTCGGCCGTGTTCCACGGATGCGCCTCCGGATTCAGGCGCTTGCCGAGCGCGATCATGATTTCCACGTCGGATTTGGCCTCGCCCACCGTGACCGCCTTGTTGATGGCGCCCATGTACTGCATGTTGCCGCCGTAGTAGGGCTGCACCAGGCCGTTGTGCTCGGCGAAGGTGGACGCCGGCAGGAAGATGTCGGCCAAGGCCATGATGGTGGGGTTCATGAACAGGTCCTTGGCGACCACGAATTCGAACCGTTCCTTGAAGATGCGGTACAGCCGCTCCGGGTCGTTGCTGCACGAGGGCGTGAGCGGGCTGGAGCTGGCGAAGAACGCCATGCGGAACTTCACGGGATCGTCGGCTTCCAGGTGCTCCACCCACGCGTCGGGCGACGACGAGAACATGCGGTGGTTGAACAGGGGGTATTCCTCCTTGCCGATGCGCTCCGCAAACTGCCCGGGAGGCAGGCACTGCTGCGTGTCCACGCGCCACTTGCCCAAAAACCCTCGATGCCCCGCCCCGCACGTGTTGCCGCCCGGAACGTCCATGTTGCCGCACATGAAGATCATGGCCATGACGCACATGCCGGCCTGCGTGCCCGTGAACTGCTGGTCGAACGCCAGGCCCCAGGCGATGGACGCCGGCTTGGCCGCGGCGTAGCGGCGGGCGAAGGCGTAGATGTCCTCCACCGCCAGCCCGCAGATCTCGGCCGCGCGCTCCGGCGGCATGGTGCGCATGCGTTCGGCGAAGTCTTCGAAGCCGTACACCCACTGCGCCACCAGGTCCTTGTCGTAGAGTTCCTCGTCGATGATGACATTGCACACGGCCATGGCAAGGGCGCCGTCGGTGCCGGGGCGCACCTGCAGCACCATCTCGCAGCGCGAGCCCAGCCACGTGACACGCGGATCCACCATGATGCACTGCGCGCCGCGCTTCATCATGTCGATGACCGAGTGGCCGAAGAATCCGTCGGGATTCGACGGGAGCGGATCCTTGCCCCAACATACCACCAGTTCAGGCAACGTGAAGCCCGGATCGTCGTAGCGCTTGGGCGACCACGCGGCTATGTCGATTTCCGGGTAGCCGATGGTGCCGTAGATGCTGGCCGCCGTCATGTTGCGCGGCCCGTAGCATGCCTGCCCGCTCATGGCGTACACGTGGTAGGGCGTGCGGAACACCGCCGAGGCGAACGCTGGGCCGTACAGCGTTTCCTCGCGCCCCGTGCCGCCGAACACCACCACCGTCTCGCGGCCGTATTTCGCTTGCAGCTCTTCCGTGCGCTCGACGATCTCGTCGATGGCCTCGTCCCACGTGATGCGGTGCCACGCGTCCTTGCCGCGGTCTTCCCGCGCGCGCTTCATGGGGTGTACGATGCGATCAGGGTGGTTCACGTACTCGGGCAGGGTGAGGCAGCGCACGCACAGGCGCCCCTGCGTGATGGGATGCTGCTCGTCGCCTTCCACCTCCACCAGCTTGCCGTCCACCACGTGCAGCTTGATGCCGCACCCCACCGGGTGGCATCCCGGCGCGGACCACGCGCACGACCGCACCCAGTAGTCGTTTTCGGTCCCTGTCTTGTAGGCTTGTTCCATGAAGGATCCTCTCCGTCGTTTTCTCGAAAGCCGTTTTCTCGAAAGCGGGCCCGCCCGTGCGGCGGCGCGCCCGCCGCCTCCAGCAGGCCGCGCCGCCCTTCGCAGGCGGCGCAGCCGACCTGCCGGCTTACGGCACGAAGCACACGGCCGTCTTCCCAAGAGCGGCCAGACGCGCCGACACGTCTTCCACTTCCACGATCTCCATGCACTTGGCCAGGCAATGGTGCACGCATGCCGCGTCCTGGCCCTGGGCGGCGCGGGCGTCACAGAAGTCGCAGAGGTCGGTCGGAACCGGCACGTAGTTCCAGCTCCAATGGTCGCCCGTCTTTTCGGGACGCGCATCGGGAACCTTGATGCCGCACTGGCCGAGCGCGAAACCGTGCTCGTTGCGGCAGGCCACTTCGCACACATGGCATCCGGTACAGTACTTGTAGTCGATGATGAGGGCTTTCTGCATGTTCCCTACGCCTCCTTCGCAACGCGTTCGGCCGCCTGACGCTTCAGGGCAAGCTGGTCATGGCTGTAGCTAGGATCGATGGGGTACTCTTCGGCCGGATAGGTGGGATCCCAGTCCTCCATGCCGTTCACGCGGCGGATGCGGCAGATCATGCTCTTGTAGGGAGCGCCCCACCCCATCTTGCCCACCACATGGTGCGGAATGAGGTTGTTGATGTTGGCCTTGTACGTGCCGAACAGGTGGGGAGCCTCGCCCTCCTCTTCGGGGAACCACCAGCCGTGCACGGCATGGACGACGCCTTCGGGCACTTCGTTGGTGATCTTCGCCTTCTGGACAGCCTGCCCGAACGGGCTTTCGATGCACACCCAGTTGCCTTCCTCGATGCCGTACTTCGGCGCATCGGCCGGGTTGATGGACATCAAAGGCTCGGGAATGATGTGGCGCAGCGACGGCACGTGTCGGCCTTCCGAATGGAAGTACGTCATCTGGCGGCCTCCCGTGGTGAGCACGAGCGGGAAGTCGTCCTTGAGCTCGGGCCTGCTGTAAGGGCTGAACGGAGGCTCGATGAAGTACGGCAGGGCGTCTTCGTCCCAGTCGGGATAGATGCTGCTCTTGAGTTCGACGCACCCGGTGGGCGTGTTGAAGCCCGGATAGCCGTCGTTGCGGAGCAACCCCTTCTCGTACTTGCGGTATTCGAACGGGGTCTGCACCGTGGAAACGTCGGAAAGCTCGTCGAACGTGATGCCCAGCGAGTCCTTGATCTGGTCGGTGAAGAATTCTTCCACGGTTTCCCATGGCCAGGCAGAGGGATTCAGCCGCTTGCCTATCATCATGGCGATTTCCAGGTCGGACTTGCAACCCATCTCGATGGTCTTGTTCATGGCACCCAGAAAATGCGTGTTGCGGCCAAAATGAGGCAGCACGATGCCGTTCTGTTCGGCGAACGTGGACACGGGCAAGAAGACGTCGCAGAAGGCCATGGCCGTCGGCGTCATGACGACATCCGACACCACGTTGAATTCGAGCTTTTCGAACGCGGCCTGCCAGCGCCGCGGCTGCACGGCCATGTTCGGCAGCGGGTTGGTGCCGATGAACCACGCCATCTTGAAGCCGTAAGGCTCGCCCGTTTCCATGGCGTCCAGCATGCTGTCAGGATGCGAATGCTGGCGCGTGACGTAGGCTTTGTGGTCGGGGTTGATGATCTGCTTGCTCCAGATGTCGGGCGGCACCTGCAGCGAGCAGTCGTAGCGCCACTTGCCCATGAAGCTTGCGGGAGCGGCCAGGGTCACGCCGCCGGGCACGTCGAGGTTTCCTGTGATGGCGGCGAGGGCCAAGAAGCAGTGCCCAGCCTGCACGCCGTTCGTGCAGGCGTCGATGGCGAGGCCCCACATGAACGAAACGGGCTTGGCGGTGGCGATGGTGCGCGCAGCGGCCAGGATGGCCTCTGATTGAACCCAGGTGATCTCCGCGACGCGTTCAACCGGATACTCGGCGGCGCGGGCGGCCAGATCGTCGAAGCCGAAGCACCACTTTTCCACGAAGTCGTGGTCGTAGAGGTCCTCCTGGATGATGATGTTCAAAAGTCCCAGACCCAAAGCCGCATCGGTACCGGGACGCAGTTGCAGGTGATAGGCGGCACGCGCGCCGATCCAGGTGAGACGCGGGTCAACCGTGATGAACTTGCTCCCGCGCTTCATGAGGTCGATGAGTGCGTGACCGAAGAAGCCGTCAGGGTTGGAGAACAGCGGGTCCTTGCCCCACAGCACGATGTATTCCGGCACCACGTAGCGCGAATCGTCGTATCGGTCAGGGAAGAACGCCGCGTAGTCGAGCTCGGGATAGCCTGCCCCCAGAATGAAGTTCGCCACGCCGCAGCGCGGGCCGTAGCACGATTCGCCCGCAAGCGTGGAGCCGGCGTTGGGCGTCTGCAGCGCAGCATAGGCGGTCGCCGGCGCATAGAGCGTGGCGGCACGGCCGGTGCCCTGGAACACCGCCACGGCCTCGTTGCCGTAGTCCTTCTGTATGCGGCGCACGTTCTCTTCGATGAGATCCATGGCTTCGTCCCAGGTGATGGGCTCCCATTTGTCGAAGCCCCGGTCTTCGCGGGCACGCCTGAGCGGCGTGGTGACCCGCTTGTCGCTGTACACGTATTCGGGCAGCGACAGGCACCGCGTGCAAAGCCGGCCTTGGGAAATGGGATGTTCCGGATCGCCCTCGACGCCCACGATCCTGCCGTCCTTAACCTTGAGATACATGCCGCATCCTACGGGATGGTCGCCCGGCGGCGACCAGGCGCAGGTGCGCATCTTGTACGTGCCGTCGCCGCAGTCGATGAATTGTTGTGACATTCTTTCGTTCCCCTTTCTCTCTGCTGCCATGCCTGTGCGGGTAGCGCGGGTTGGTGCGGAACGGCGCGAGCCGCGCAGGGTAGTGTGTTATTGCGGCTTCGCCATGGCGGGCGTCGGCGGCGCACCTGGGGTCGCCGGGGCCTTCGGCGCCGGGGCCGCTTGGGGAGCGGGCGCGCCGGGCGCCGTGGGCGCCTTGGGGGCGGGCGCGCCGGGTGCCGCAGGAGCGGCGGGCCGTGGCGCCGGGGCCTGGGCCGTGGCGTTCGCGCCCAAGGGCTCGTGGCAGAACGGGCATTTGCTCGGCAGGATCCCTTCCACTGGAAACACCGTGCGTCCGCATCCGCCGCACGCCACCGGGTGCACGCCGGCATCGGCCTCTGCTGGTCTGAAGCACATAAGAACCTCCTTCGTCGTCGCCTGAAGGGCTGCTGGCTGGAATTCGACCGCTTTCCCTTTCTTGATTCTAAGCGCGGTTATGCCTGATTAAGGCCTGAATTGACGCATGCAGGCACGACCTTCTGGCGCACGATCTCGCCGATTTCGAATCGCCAGGTGGAACATTCGAATGCCACCTATTCCATTTTTGGCGCGGAAGCGAGACGGAAGGCGCTAAGATGAATGGGAGCCGTCCGGCCACACCGCCTGTCGGGGCATGCCTGTCGGGGCATTCGACTGGGTGTCCGACCGCGCCGCCCGGCAGGCGGTCCTGCTGGGCGCAGGAGGCGCCTGGTGCCAGACGCGCCCGTGCATCGCACGTTGGCACCGCGTTCGCCGACATGCGGCTTGGCACCCGCATTGCCTGCTGGGCGCAGGGGACGCCGGCGTATCGTGCCCTGCGGCGCGAACATGCCCGAACCGCACCGTCACAAGAGGGAGGTGGCCATGCGCATCGAATACTTGCAGGAATTCGTGCATTTCTCCAAGAGCCTCAACATCACCCAGGCGGCACAGGAGCTGTTCACCACACAATCGACCCTGAGCAAGCACCTGCGCCAGATCGAGCGCGAACTGGGCGCGCAGCTGGTGGTGACCGAGCCGAAGAAGATGCGGCTCACCCCCGCCGGGTCCCTCTTCGCCAGCAAGGCGCGCGCCATCGTGAACCTGTACGAGGAAACGGCCCGCCAGTGCGTGGAGCTGAGCAAGCGGGAGATGGTGGTCATGAAGGCGCAGTACACGTCCTATCAGGACACGGCAGCCATGCGCTACCTGGCCTTCACGCAACGCCTCAAGGCGGACGCCCCGCATGCCGCCGTGAAATACGCGCGCGCCTCGCACCGGGACTTCAAGGAAGCCATCAAGCGCGGCAGCATCGACGTGGCGCTGGAGTATCATTGCGGCGACGTGGACGACATCGTGGCGGCCTATCGCGAACAGGGGCTGCGGGCGCACCATCTGTTCTCCGACGGCCTGGGCATCTGGTGCCCGACCGCGCTGCTGCCACCGCACGCGGCGACCGACATGGAGACGCTGAAAGGGCTGACATTCATGATGCCTTCCGACACCAGCTCGCCGGTCTACAGCATCATGAGCGACCTCGAGAACCTGTTCGGCTTCACGGCCGAGATCCGCATCACCGGCACCGATTCGCAGCTCGAGTTCATCTACTCGCACGACGAAACGACGGCCTACGCCTGGCCGCTGTCGTTTCTGGACGCCGCCATCTTCCGCGAAGAAGACGCCATGGCCGCCCTCCCTGTCGAAGGCACCGAAGGGTTGGTGCACTCGTTCGCCGTCGCCTTGGAAAGACATCCCGACGACCAGAAGGAGGCTCTGCTGAAGCTCGCTTTCGGGGAGTAGCCAGCCTTCGGGGGAGTAGTGTTTCTTGCGTGCAGGAGCCCCTAGGACGGAGCCTCGTTTCTCTTGCTCTCGAGAAACCGCCTGAATCCAGCCAGCTCGTAGGCAACACGATTGAAGCCTTCTGCGCGTTTTGAAGTCTTTTGCAATTTTTGAAACCTTTTGAAACTTTTGAAGTCAGCTTGCTAAACGACGCCCAAGCCCAACGCGCGGTCCCGTCTTTTGCGACAAAGCCGACACGGCGCTATTCAGCCAGCAAGAAAGCGATGCGGTTTTGAATGTACACATATGGGCGCATATTTCGAAATGAAATGTACGCATTTGCACAGCATGACAGCATTGAACGGTTGGTCTGCAGGGCAAACAGGAATGGTCCCTCGTGGAACCCGCTGCTTCGTGCCCGCAGAGCAACTCTCGGCAATCCGTGCCCGGCACCCCGCAGAGAGGCCCCGCGAAGCGCCGGGTCATTGGCTCGTTCGCTCAAAGACGTTCCGCGCCTACAAAAACCAGCGGCGGCGCATGTCCGCCGTCGAGCGAACGCCGAACGCCATCAGGCGAGTTTCTTTCGTGCCCCAGCAGGGCGCCCGCAGGTGCGGCGGAGGCCAGCCCCTTACTCGCCCATCGGCTCGGCGAACAGGTCGCCGACCGCAACGTCAAGGGCGTCTGCCAACCTGATGAGCGTGCCCAAGGTAGCGTTCACCTCGCCTTTCTCGACCTTGGCCAACTCCTGTCGGCATACGCCCGCCATCGCGCTCAAGCAAGTCTTCGAAAGTCCTTGCGCTGGTAACGTACAATTTTTTGCGCACTTTGACAGCAGGATAGCGTCCAGATAGGAAGGAGGGCACGGCCCGCCCCGGTATGATTCGAG